>CAYZBZ010000086.1:6144-14566 GCA_964476725.1 uncultured Vicinamibacterales bacterium | reverse complement strand
GGACGCACGTCGGGCAGAGCGAGTCGGTCTCGCGCGGCCAGCCGAGCGGCGGCTTCACCTTCTGCCAGGATTTCTGGATCGGCTTGTCCGACCACTTCGGGGTGAACGGCTTCGCGCGGTTGACGCTGTTCATCGCGTCGAACACGCTCCAGGCGCCCTTCGCCGCGACGGTCAGACCCTTTTCGACGTACTTGATCGGCCTATGCATATGCCTCCGCTGATGTCCGCACGCGGTCGCACGGGGCGGACCCGTACTGCCTAGCGCGGAACGTGAGGCCAGCATAGTGGCAGTCTCGGGGTCCGGACAGTCAAATTCAGGCAAACGGGCAAGATCGGGGGGTGAAAGGGCTTAAAACAAAGGGAAAAGGCAAAGAGGAAAACGGGGCCGACCGCCTTACGCGGTAACTCGCTGCGTCTTCAGAGACTTAGCGGAACGTAACTGCCAGACTATCCGGAAGCCCAGGAGCAGCGCCAGGACCGCCGCGTAGTAGACCGGCGGGCCGATCATCACCTTCACCTTCCAGAGGTAATGGACGGCCGCGGCGACGCCGCTTATATAGATGAGGCGATGGAGCAGTTGCCACCGCCGGCCGAGGCGGCGAATCCACCTTTTGGTCGACGTCAGCGCGAGCGGAATCATCAGGACGAAGGCGACGAACCCGGCGGTGATGAAGGGGCGCTTCGCGACGTCGGCGAGCATCAGATCGAAGGCGAAGAACTGGTCGAGGACCAGGTACGTGAGGACGTGGGCGAACGCGTAGAAGAATGCAAAGAGGCCGAGCATCCGGCGGAGCTGGATCAGAGGGTTCCAGCCCGTCACCCGGCGCAGCGGCGTGACCGCGAGCGTGATGAGCAGGAACCTGAGCGCCCAGGTGCCCGTCTCGAGCTGCAGGGTCTCGGCCGGATTCACGCCCAAGTTCCCCTGGAACGCGCGGAAGGCGAGCCGGAGAAACGGCGCAAGCGCGAGCACGAAAACGAGCGGTTTGGCAAGCTTGAGCATCCTGTCAGCTAGTAGAACTTCTTCAGATCCATGCCCGCGTACATCGAGGCCACCTGGTCGGCATATCCGTTGAATATCTCAGTCTTGCGTAAGAAATATGTACCTATACGGCGTTCACGACTCTGATCCCAACGAACAGGATTAGCGTTCGGATTCACATTTGAATAAAAGCCGTACCACGAAGGGTTCTGGATACTCCACGAGGTCTGAGGCTGCCTGTCGACGAAACGAAGCCGCACAATTGATTTGATGCTCTTGAAGCCGTACTTCCAGGGCACCACGAGCCGGATTGGCGCGCCGTTCTGGTTCATCAGCGTTTTGCCGTACAGGCCTACCGCGAGGATCGTCAGCGGGTGTATCGCCTCGTCCATCCGCAGCCCTTCGGTGTAGGGCCAGTTGAGCGTGGACTCCTGCTGCCCGGGCATCTCCCTGGGCCGCAGCAGCGTGGTGAGCTCGACGAAGGTCGCCCTGGACGACGGCTCGGCGCGTTTGATGATGTCGCTGAGCGGGACGCCGATCCACGGAATCACCATCGACCAGGCTTCCACGCAGCGGAGGCGGTAAATGCGCTCTTCGAGCGCCAGCGGCTTCATCAGATCCTCGAGGTGATAGTCCGCCGGCTTGTTGCACAGCCCGTCGATCTTCACCGTCCAGGGACTCGTCTTCATCATCCCCGCATACCGTTGCGGGTCGTTCTTCTCCATGCCGAACTCGTAGAAGTTGTTGTATCCGGTGATTTCCTGGAACGTGTTCAGCTTCTCGTCGGTCGCAATCGCCTTCTCTTTGTATCCAGACAAGGGAGACTGCGGCGTGCCGAACACGGCAGTGCCGCGCGGCTCGGCGGCCAGCGGTTCGCTCGAGGCTGCGATCAGCGGAGCTGCCGCTGCCGCCACCGCCGCACCGCCGGCCAGACGCATGAACTCGCGGCGGCGCACGTAAAGCCGCTCGTCGGTGATTTCCGACGAGGGAATCAATGGGCTCGTCCTGATCAGCATCTCGACCTTTCCCAAAGGGTCGCGGGGGGCTCGACCGCGCTGGACACTCACGTACCACCATAACACCGCAGCTGCCCTCCAGCTTCCCTCGACAGCGCCAGCAGGGGTAATGGACAATGAACGAATGACTTCCGCCCCCGCTGATACGAAATGGCCGCGCCTCCTGTCGCTGTCCGTACACGAGTTCCGCACACCGATGACCGTCGTCGCCGGATACATCCGGATGCTCCTGAAGGACCGGGCGGGAGCCGTGACCGACCAGCAACGGCGGCTGCTCGAAGAGGCGGAAAAGTCGTGCGCGCGGCTGTCGGCGTTGCTGACGGAAATGAGCGACCTGTCGCAGCTCGAGGCGGGGACGGCGCCGTTCAATCGCAGCGCGATGGATCTTCGCGCGCTGCTCGCGGACGCCGTCGCGGCCCTGCCGCCAGTGCCGGACCGCGAGATTGACATATCGCTGACCACGGATGAGGGACCGGCCATTGTGCAGGGGGATCCCGTGCGCCTGAAGACGGCGCTGACGTCCGTGCTCTACGCGCTGCGCCGCGAGCTGGTCACGAGCACGCGACTGCTCGTGCGGGAGCGGGCGGGTGAATTCGAGGGTCGGCCTGCCTCCTGGATCGCGATTGCAGACGCGGACCACATCGATGCGCTCGCCGCCGCGACGCCGGAGACGCTCACGACTTTCGACGAGTGGCGCGGTGGTTGTGGTCTGAGTCTCGCGGTCGCCCGGCGCGTCGTCAACGCCCACGGGGGCGCGCTGTGGTCACCCGGCGAAGGCACGAAAGCGGGAGCCGTCATCGCGCTCCCGCACGACGGTCAGCACTCATCAATGTAATTTGTGACGCGGCGGTCGTCTTCGGGTACGCTGAAGAGCGGCGCCAGGTCGACCAGGCGCTCAAACGGTTCATGCTGGGACTTGCCGCCCCGGCCGTTGAAGAACTAGTCACACTCGAGGAGCATTTGATGTCTGCGCTCGGCGACACCCTGCTGGAGAAAATTCAGTCACGCCGCGCCCGCACGGGTGTCGTCGGCCTCGGCTATGTCGGACTCCCGCTCGCGGTCGAGCTCGCCCGCGCCGGCTTCCACGCCACCGGCATCGACCTCGATCAGCGGAAGGTCCAGGCCGTCGAGGAAGGGCGCTCGTACATCCCGGACGTCTCGACGGCCGACGTGACCGCGCTGAAGCAGGCGGGCAAGCTCGACGCCACGACCGACTTCTCGATCGTCAAGGAGCTCGACACCATCAACATCTGCGTGCCGACGCCGCTTCGCAAGACGAAGGACCCCGACATGTCCTATATCGTCTCGGCGGTCGAGGCGATTGCCGCGCATCTGCACAAGGGTATGCTCATCGTGCTCGAGTCGACGACGTATCCCGGCACCACGGAAGAAGTCGTGCAGCCGCTGCTCGAGGCGACGGGCCTGAAGGCGGGCGTCGACTTCTTCATCGCCTTCTCCCCCGAGCGCGTCGATCCAGGCAACCCCACGTTCCAGACCCACAACGTGCCAAAGGTCGTCGGCGGCCTCACGCCGGAGTGCGCCAAGCTCGCGGGCGCGCTCTACGGAACCGCCATCGAGACGATCGTTCCGGTCAGCTCGACGCGGGTCGCCGAGATGGTGAAGCTGCTCGAGAACACCTTCCGCGCGGTCAACATCGGCCTCGTGAACGAGCTGGCGCTGATGTGCGACAAGATGAACATCGACGTCTGGGAAGTGGTGGACGCTGCGAAGACCAAGCCATTCGGGTTCATGGCGTTCTATCCCGGACCCGGGCTGGGCGGGCACTGCATCCCGATCGATCCGTTCTACCTGTCCTGGAAGGCGAAGCAGACCGGTTTCGATCCCCGTTTCATCGAGCTTGCCGGCCATATCAACGCCGGCATGCCGCACTACGTCGTCGAGAAGGTCAGCGAAGCGCTGAACACGAAGCGGAAGGCGGTCAATGGCTCGAGCGTCCTCGTGGCCGGCGTCGCGTACAAGCGCGACATCGACGACATGCGGGAGTCCCCGGCGCTGGACGTCATGGGTCTGCTCCACGGCAAGGGGGCGAAGGTCTCGTACGCCGACCCGTTCGTCCCGGAAGTGCACGGGCGCGATTGGTCGGGCCGGTACGACCTGAAGGCCGTGGACCTCACGCGCGGATCCATCGCGCAGTACGACTGCGTCGTCATCGTGACCGACCACAAGGCGTTCGACTACGACGCGATCGTCGCGGAGGCAGACGTCGTGGTCGACACGCGCAATGCGATCAAGAAGCCCTCGCCGAATGTCTTCCGGCTCGGCGCGCCGCGTCCGGAGACCGAGGGGCACCACATCGCCATCGCATAGCGCAGCAGATGGCCGGGCCCTTGCGTTTCCTCCGTCAACAGGTATGGCTAGAAAAGAAACCTCTTCATCTCCAGCCAGATGTGCTCCAGGCTGCCAAGGAGCTGATGGCCGTCGTCGAGCATGTGGAGCTCGACGTTGGGCCGCGCGGCAGACCATCGCTCGACACTTTCCGGGTCGACCGCCATGTCGCGACGTCCCTGAAAGACCTGGACCGGCATTGTGAGCGCAGCGTTGAAGGGATCGTAGCGCCGCGCGTCGGCATAGAGCTCGTAGTGCACAGACACGACGCGGCCGTAGGCGTGGTGAAAGACGTCCAGCGTGTCCGACGCTTTCCAGTCCTCGAGTCCGCGGTCGCCGAGCTCCCGCATCCGGTTCCCCCCGAAGTCGAGCGCCGGCGCGAGCAGCACGAGTCGCTGCACGCGATCCGCCCGGCGCTCGGCGATCTGGACCGCGACGAACCCGCCGAGGCTCGATCCGATGAGCGCGACCGGCCCCTCGCCGGCATCCATCGCCTCTTCCACCTGCCGCACCATCCGGGTGACGGTGAGCGTCGAAAAATCCGGCTGGTTCAGATCCGGCGCGAGGAACGCCACGCCCTGTTCGGCCAGCTTCGCGCCAAGAAACGCGGCCTTCGACGACTGCGCCGAGGAGGCGAAGCCGTGGAGGTAGAACACGCGCATCAGAGCATGACCTTGCAGCCCGAACTGCAACGGCACGGGATCGAGCCAACGCCGTCCGTCGAGTAGTCGTAGGTGAGCTCCTCACCTTTCCGAATATTCCTGGCGGCCCTGATCCAGATGGTGTCGCCGATGACTTGCGTGTAACAGGTGGGAGAGCAGGAGTGATTGATGTACCGGGATACGTTACCGCCCACGGCGGCGTCGCGCACGTACAGACGATTGAGCTTGAAACACCAGATGTGACCCAGTTTGAAGTAGCGCACCTCCCGCTTCAAGCTCTCTTTGTTGGTGATCTTCTCGCCGTCGTACGTGACGATGCGCTTGTTCTTGGGAATCGGCTGGGTCGCGAATACTCCCCAGCCCTGGATCTTCGAGCGTCGTTTTTCGATCATGTCCGGTCATTCTGACACGATCGGCTCTACTCATCGTTGGAGGAACCTGGAGGAACCTACCAGTAGCGGACGCGCCCGACGTCGACGTGCACGAAGTTCAGATCGGGATAAAACCCGACCCCGCCGATCTTCAACGAACGCGCCGCGCTGCGAAGGTTGTCGAGCTTCACGCCCGGGACGCGGATGTCGATGGCCTGTCCGACCATGTGCAGGCTGTGCGAGGCCACGCCGGTCGTCGCGCTGCCGCGCTCCCGCAATGCGGCATTGGTCTTCGGCGACCGGTAGCCGGAGATGATGTGAATCGGCTGATCGGTTTCCAGGGTCCCGCCGAGCTCGTGCAGGAGATCCAGCAAGCGCGGATCGATCGGCTTGATCTCGTTCGCTCGGAAATCGCGCAGGATGTAGTTGACCTCGGTCAACGCATCAGGCTGATACTCTCCACCGGCGCAGTACCTGGTCCTGAGACGCTCACCCGTGTGGGTATTGAAGAATGAGAGCACGCGCTCGGGCACGGCGGCGGCAGCCGCCGGGCGAATCGCCGCGTGAGCGCGCTGGGGTACGAATGCGGCGGCCGCAGCGGCCGCACCGAGACCAAGAAACTGCCGCCGGTGCAGTCCTCGGGCGTTCCGGTCATTCATGTAGTTCCTGCCTCTCGAACAGCGACACTGCCCGTTCGCGTCGATCCCGGTTTGGGGGTAGACGACAATTGGAACACATCTTCTCGCTGCCTTCAAGCTGAGCGGCTAATTGGCCGAGGAGGTTGATTTGATATAGTGGAGCATGGAAGGAATCATCCCCGCGTGGGGGAGGATCCTTCGCGGTTATCGGCCGGCGCTCTCTGTCGAGATTACCCGCGAATGCCCTCTCCGCTGTCCCGGTTGTTACGCCTACGGCGACGCCCACCTCGGCGGCAACGTCACACTGCGCCAGGTCAGCGACTTCAATGGCCCCGAGCTCGTCGATCGCTTCTTCAAGCTCATCGATGAGCACCGCCCGATTCACGTGTCCATCGTCGGCGGCGAGCCCCTGGTCCGCTTCCGCGAGCTGAACGAGATACTGCCGCGGCTGGCGGACATGGGCGTTTACACGCAGGTCGTGACGAGTGCCGTCCGTCCTGTGCCCGCCGAGTGGGCATCGCTTCGGCGGCTGCAGATCGTCGTGTCGATCGACGGCCTCCAGCCGGAGCACGACGAGCGGCGGAAGCCCGCGACCTACGATCGGATTCTCGAGCACATCAAAGGGCACCGGATCACGGTGCACTGCACCGTCACGCGCCAGCAGTCGCGGCGCGACGGCTACCTGGACGAATTCGTGCGCTTCTGGTCAGGCAATCCAGACACGCACCAGATCTGGGTGAGCCTCTACACCCCCCAGGTCGGCGAAGTGTCGGCCGAGCGTCTGACAACGGACGACCGCGACCGGGTGATCGCCGCCCTGATGCACCTGCGAGGCCGTTATCCGAAGCTGAGAATGCCGGAAGGCCTGATCGAGGTTTACGCGGATCCGCCCCAATCGCCGGACGAGTGCATCTTCGCGCAGACCACGACGTGCGTCTCGGCCGACTTCCAGCGCCAGATCGCGCCGTGCCAGTTCGGCGGGACGCCGGATTGCTCGAGCTGCGGCTGCATCGCGTCGGCCGGGCTCGGCGCGGTCGGACGGCACCGGCTCCCGGGCGGCCTGCGCGTGGGCCTGTTGTTCGAGCATTCTCTCACGCTCGGCCGCGCCGTTCGCCGCGTACGCGGACACGCGGCCTCCTGATATACTTCGCGCGCGGGCTCGAAGAGTCCCGCGTCCTGATCCCACTTGTATGGCGAACCTCGCATCATTCGACATCACCTCCGTCGTCGATCTCCAGGAAGTCGACAACGCAGTCAACCAGGCGCGAAAGGAAGTCGCGCAGCGGTACGACTTCAAGGGCTCGCGCGCCGCGATCGATCTCAACCGTACGGAAAACACTCTCACGCTCACCGCCGACGACGATTTCAAGATGACCGCGCTGTGGGAGATCCTGCAGGGCCGCATGGTGCGCCGCGGCGTGCCGACCAAGAACCTCACGCCGGGAGACATCGAGCGCGCCGCGAACGACACCGTGCGGCGGGTCATCACGCTCCAGCAGGGCATTCCCACCGAGGCCGCCAAAGAAATCGTCAAGTTCCTGAAAGACAACAAGCTGAAGAAAGTGCAGGCCGCCATCCAGGCGGACCAGGTGCGTGTCTCGTCAACGTCGAAGGACGACTTACAGGAAGCGATGCGGCTGCTGCGGGAGCACGACTTCGGGGTCGCGCTGCAGTTCGGCAACTATCGGGGCTGAGTCAGGGGGGACCATGGGTCGAACGATCACTTGGCGGCTGCACGCGTTCTCGACCGCGGCGGCGCTGTCGCTCGCAGCGTGCTCGGGCACGTCCACTCCGCCGGCGCAAACCGCAGACCAGACCAAACCGGCGCCGGCCGCGCCCGCACCGGCATCGGTGCAACCCGCCCCGCCGGCGGAGGGCCAGCCCGTCAACGCCGACGCGAGAGCCCTCGAGGCAATGCTGCAGCGTGTCCACGAGTACGTGGCGCTCCATGAGAAGCTGGAGGACAGGCTGCCGAAGCTCTCCAAAGAGGCGTCGCCGGAGGAGATTGACCGGCATCAGCGCGCGCTGGCGCGGCTGGTACAGGAAGCTCGACGCGGCGCGAAGCCGGGAGACATCTTCGCGCTCGAGTCACGGGCCGTCATCAAGCGCCTGCTCGCACGTGTCTTCGGCGGCGCCGATGGAGCGGCGCTTCGCGCGTCCATCATGGACGAGAACCCGGGCACGGTGAAGGTCGCCGTCAACGGGCGGTATCCGGACACCGTCCCTCTCTCGACGGTGCCGCCCCAGGTTCTGCAGGGGCTGCCGAACCTGCCCGAGGAGATGGAGTTCCGATTCATCGGCAATCACCTGATCCTCATGGACGTGCACGCCCACATCATCCTTGACCTGATCGAGAACGCGCTGCCGAGCTGACCGTCTCAGGAACCCCCATGTTCAAGCGCTACGCCAC
>CAYZBZ010000086.1:0-6044 GCA_964476725.1 uncultured Vicinamibacterales bacterium | reverse complement strand
GTCGGCGACAACCTGTACGGCTCGCAGCGTCCGCAGGACTTCCAGAAAAAATTCGAGGTGCCGTACAAGCCGCTCCTCGATGCCGGGGTCAAGTTCCAGGCGTCGCTCGGCAATCACGACGCGCGCGAACAGCGGTACTACAAGCTGTTCAACATGGACGGCAAGCTGTACTACACGTTCAAGGGCTCGAAGCAGAGCGTACGGTTCTTCGCGCTCGATAGCATCTATATGGATCCGGAACAGGTCGCCTGGCTGGAGAAGGAGCTGCAGAATTCGGACTCCGACTGGAAGATCCCGTACTTCCACCACCCGCCATATTCATCCGGCGACCGCCACGGTTCGGACGCACGGCTGCGCGAGGTGCTCGAGCCACTCTTCATCAAGAACAACATCAGCGTCGTATTCACCGGTCACGACCACTTCTACGAGCGCACCAAGCCGCAGAACGCCATCGTGTACTTCGTCGTCGGGTCGGGCGGTCAGTTGCGCAAGGGGAACATCGACACGCGCTCGGGCATTACGGCGAAAGGAAACGACACGGACCAGAGCTTCCTGGTCGCCGAGATCAACGGCGACGAGATGTCGTTCAACGCCGTGTCGCGTCGGGGGCTGGTGTTCGATACCGGCGTGATCACGCGCCGGAAGTAGCTTTTTCCTTTTCTTTCTCTCTCTCGCTCCTCGCTTCGTCGGCGGCCTGTTGCGCTTTGGGGGTCTGGGCCCAGTCCGCCTCGAAGACGGCCTGCATCTTCTTTGCGATGCGCGAATCGGTGACGATCACCCCCACCTCCCGCCGGCCGTCGAGCTCGAGCTTGCGCAGGCTCTGGCTCCCGATGAATGCCGCCGACCCGTCCCGGATCATCGCGCGCACGTGCAGCCTGAGGTCCGGCAACTTGCGGGCGTCGATGTCGGTCGCCCCCTTCCCGAGCTTGCCGAACATCCGGATTTCGACGCCGGCCTTCGCGCGTTCCGCCAGGAGCCGCAGCATCAACCGGTCGGTCACCTTCGCGTCGTAGATGAGCAGCTGCTTCCTGGTCTTCTTGATGAACGCGCTGAGCAGCTCGCGCGACGACTCGGGGCTGACGACCAGTTTGTCGTGCCCGGGCACGTACGCCTGCCGCGTCCGGTCCGCTTCGAACAGCGTGGCGGCCGCCTTCACGAGCCGCTTGTCTTTCGTCGCGATCGCGAAGCTGCGGCTCTTCTCGATGTCCAGCTTCGTGTAGTTGAACCCGAACACGTACAACCTCTCGTCGACCAGCATGATTTTGCCGTGGTAGCGCGCGAGATCGTCGGCGGACCGGGCGACGGTGACGCCGGCATCGAGCAGCCGGGCCTCCAGCTTCCTGAGGACCTTCTCCCCACCGCGGTTCGTGTGCGCGATGAGCGCGCGCACGACGACGCCGCGCGCGACCGCCGCCTCGAGCGCCTTCTCGAGATCGGCGCGATCGAACCTGAAGATCACGATGTCGATGTTCTTCTTGGCGCTCCGGACCGCCTTCACCAGAGGGGTGAGGCCGTCGTCCGGCTGGATGATGAGCTTCACTTCGGCTTGTTCTTCTTCTTCTCCGACCACTCCACGGCGGCATGGCCGTCCGGGTCGAGGCTGAGGATCGCATCGGACACGTGATCGGTCTGCACCCCGAGCGGCACCTGCACATCGTAGCAGACCTCCTCGTCCGACGACGTGCGAAGCTCGAAGTCGAGCTTGAAGCGGTTCAGAATGGCCTCGATTTTCTCGCGCAGGGCATTGGTGTCCTTCCCCGCCTTGATGGTGAGGTCGAAGCGCTTCAGCGCGGCCGGCTCGAACGACTCCGTCACCCACAGCGCGCAGGTGATGAATCCCGTCGAGACGACCGCCAGCGCGTACAGGCCGACCCCCGACGCGAGCCCGACCGACAGCGTGCACAACATGACGACGGCGTCCTTCGGGTCGTCGATCGTGGAGCGGTAGCGAATCAGGTTCGCCGCGCCGACGATGCCGAAGGCGCGGGCGAGGCTCGCGCCGACGACGAGCATGATCACCGCGCCGACGATCGCCAGGATGATCTGGGTCTGAACGACGGCGGCATCGCGTGGGGGCGTGCCGCGCCGCCTGGGCCGCAGCGCGAGCGCGGCCCCGAGGATGGCCGCAAGCGGGAGGCGTACGAGCGCGACCTGCACGTCGTGGAGAGCGTTCGGTTCGTGCAACGGCGTCTCCTGCTGGATCGTCTCGCCTGGGCCGCCGCTTCCCTGCGCCGGCGGCAGGCCCTGCGCCGCGACGGCCGGAGACGCCACCCGGAAGAGAGTCCAGGGTCCCGGTCCAAGCGTCACGAGCAGGGCTACGGTCAGCGCGCCGATCCGGCGAAGCTGTCGGTCACACGGTACAGAGCGCGTCATGAGTCCTTCAGCGCAAGCCCTTCGTCGATCTTCTGCTTCATCCGCCGGATGAATCGATCGGCGATTGGTTTCGCGAAACCGGCGGCGCGGAATGCGTCCTGCCATTGGTCGTCGGTGAGGCGACGGAGCAGCGTGCAGGTCCACCGCACGTCAGCCGGCGTGAGGTTCCGGAAGAGCGGCTTGTGGCGGCCTCGATAGTCGAACTGCACCTTGCCCCCGGCGACCCCCTTGATGAACGGCGTCTGCTCGAACACCGCGGGATCGCCGCGCGGCGCGTCCAGCACGCCGGTGCGGCCGAACGTCTGACCGAGGTCCCGCGCCACGTACCACTGCGCCGCCCCTTCGATCGGTTCAGTGAGCGTGTAGAGCGCGTTCTGCTGATCCTTCAGATCCGAGTTCCCCATCATCGCCTGGAGCACGAGCAGGCCGTTCAGCTCACGCGTGCCGACGAAGGGATTCCGATAGTACGACCAGATCCCCGTCGCAGCCAGGCCGTGCAGATCGGGGCTCTTCTCGCGAAACCTGGCGGGAAA
Source organism: uncultured Vicinamibacterales bacterium (assembly GCA_964476725.1). Classification (GTDB taxonomy): domain Bacteria; phylum Acidobacteriota; class Vicinamibacteria; order Vicinamibacterales; family 2-12-FULL-66-21; genus JALZOC01. The sequence goes on along the minus strand of CAYZBZ010000086.1, from coordinate 3,138 downwards.
CTGCGGGTTCGGCGACGTGGCCTTCTCCGCGTGCCAGTTCGCGAGGTAGTAAATCGGCGGCTGGTGATAGCCGACGCCCCACAGAATCCGGGACGCGACAACCTCAGTCGCTGCTTCGGGAGGGAACTTCACGCTCCATTCATGATCGCGCGGATCATTGACCGTGTACCCCCGGCTGAAGCCCGAGCGCTTCATTTCTATGACGGTATAGCGGGCTGCGGGATCGGGCGCGAGCCGTTCCCCGCCGACGCCGTAGAACAGGTCCCGGCCGGGCCCCGGTCGAACCCACAGCTCGGCGATCTGGACGGCCGTCGGGGGGCCTGGAAGCGTCGATGTGATGAGGGCCGTATGGCATGCGACCACGGCTGCCCCGACGGTGGCGCACAGGAACGATACAGTTGGCCAGGAGGCCGATCCGCGGATGTACTGTCCGGCGCTCACTCCCGCCAACTGAGCGCGCCTTTCCGATACCGGCCCGACCGGCGTCTCCATAAGACCGCAGTTGTGCAATTGCCGGGCCATGGAGCTCAGCGATTCAGAGGCTTTGGGCTTTGGGCTTTGGAACTTTAGAACTCTTTACCGGAAGTCATGCGACTGCGGCTCGGGCCCGCCCCCCGAAAGCCCGGCAACGCGGTCGGCTTTCACCGACGTCACCCCTTCCTGAATCTGGAGCGTCCCTTCGACCAGCAGATACGGTTCCCCCACGATCACCTGCCGCTGCTCCGTGAACAGGTCCGGCCTCACGATGACGTTCGCGATGCCGGTCTCGTCTTCCAGCGTGAGGAACACGAATCCCTTGGCGGTCCCCGGACGCTGCCGCGTGATCACCGCGCCGGCCACCCGCACGCGCCGCCCGTGCCGCCCGCGCGGAAGATCGCTCGCCCGCAGCACGCCCCGGAGCGCCAGCTCCGCGCGACGCAGCGCCAGCGGGTGCGGGCCGATCGTCAGGCTCGTCCCCGCATAATCGGCCATCAGCCGTTCCGCTGGCGTCATCGGTTTCAATGGAGACGGCGCCTGCGGCCCGTGCGAGGCGACGGAGTGAAGCGCGGCGTCAGCCGCGCCGCCGAGCGAAAGCCGGGGCCCCCAACGCGGCAGCCGCGTTGGGGTGGCCGTGCGGGGGTGGGGCCCCGCGAGCATTGAAGAATGCTGACTGTTCCCGGAATCAGCCGGTTCGAATCGATCGTCTGCAAACAACTCCCCCGAAGGTCTCACCGCTTTTTCGATCTGCCACAGCGCGCTGCGGCGGTCGAACCCGAACGCGTTGAGCGCGCCGATTTCGGCCAGCGTCGCCAGCTCGTCGCGGCGCACCTTCGTGCGCGCGATCAGATCGTCAATCGATTCATACCGCGGTTCGCGGGTTGCGGCTGGCGGCTGGCGGCTCGCGGCTCGCGGCTCGCGATCTGCGTGCCCCCATTCATGCGCGCAGATATTGCAAAAATATCCGTGCGTTGCCGTTTCTTCAAGCATCGATTGGTCGTCGCAGCCACACTTTGGACAACGATCTGTGGCAAGCCTTCCAATTTCCAGCCTGTTGCCCGGATCAGGATCGCGAGTCGCAAGCCGCGAGTCGCAAGCCGCGATCAGACGGCCTGTCGCCTCCCGAAGCCCGTTGACATACATCAATCCGAGCCGCACGCGGCCGTCCGGATCGACGCGGCACGCCCAGTCGGACTCCTGCACGTCGATCGGCGCGAACCGCACGCCGTGGCGCTGGGCGTCCTTCACGAGCGTGGCCGGATGGTAAAACCCCATCGGCTGGTTGTTCAGGAGCGCGGTATAGAACGCCGCAGGATAGTGCGCCTTCAAGTACGCGCTGGCATAGACGAGCAGCGCGAAGCTCGCGGCGTGCGACTCGGGAAATCCGTAGAGCGCAAACGACGTGATCGACCGGATGATTTCTTCCGCCGCGTCGCCGGTGATCTGCTGCTTCGCCATCCCCGCGCGCAGTTTTGCCTCTATCTGCTGCATGCGCTGCTCGGATCGCTTGAACCCGAACGCGCGCCGGAGCTCTTCCGCCTCGCCACCAGAGAATCCCGCGGCGACCATCGCCATCCTGAGCAGCTGCTCCTGAAAGAGCGGCACGCCGAGCGTCCGCGCCAGGATCGGCTCGAGCGACGGGTGCGGGTACGTCACCGGCTCCACCCCCTGCCGCCGCCTCAGGTACGGGTGCACCATCTGGCCGACGATCGGGCCCGGCCGGATGATCGCGACCTCGACGACGATGTCGTAAAAGCGCTCGGGGCGGAGGCGCGGCAGCGTCGCCATCTGCGCGCGTGATTCGACCTGGAAGATTCCAATCGTGTCCGCCTCCTGCAGCATGCGATAGACCGCCGGATCGCCGGGGGGAAGGTGCGCGAGATCGAGCGCACGCGCGTCGGGACTTGAATCGACCAACTCGAGCGCGTCCTGCAGCACCGACATCATCTTTACTGGTCGCGGGGCCCCACCCCCGCTCCCGCGCGCCTCAGGGCTCGAAGACTCGCCTTCGGCGCGGGCCGCAGGCGCTCTGCTTTTGTTGACTAACTCGAGCGCGTCCTGCAGCACCGACATCATGCCGAGCCCGAGTAGATCCACCTTGACGATGCCCAGGTCGGCGCAGTCGTCCTTGTCCCACTGCACGACGACGCGATTCGGCATGCTCGCGTTTTCGAGCGGCACCACGTCGTCCAGCCGGCCGTGGCACATCACCATGCCCCCCGAGTGCTGGCCGAGATGCCGCGGCAGATCCTGGATCGACGTCCACAGCCGCCCGAATGTCTGAATCACCGGCTGCTCGGAATCGAGGCCGACTTCGCGCAGGTGGCGCTCGAGGGTGTCCTTCGGATCGACCCATTCGAAATGGTTCATCACCTTGGCGAGGCGATCGACCTGCGCGGGCTCGAGCGACAGCACTTTGCCGACTTCACGCGCGGCGCTCCGGCCGCGGTACGTGATCACGTTCGCCGTCATGGCGATGCGCGGCCCGTCGAGGCCGGAGCCGCCCGGGATGGAGCCCTGGTATTTTTCGTACATGTGCTGGATCACCCGCTCGCGGCGATCGCCGCTCGGCAGGTCGAGGTCGATGTCCGGCCACTCGCGGCGCTCTTCCGACAGGAACCGCTCGAACAGCAGATCCATGCCGACGGGATCCACCGCTGT
>CAYZBZ010000085.1:0-14576 GCA_964476725.1 uncultured Vicinamibacterales bacterium | reverse complement strand
CATTGAAGGAGGACATCATGAACGTCGAACGTTCGCTGCGGATGATTGCCGGCGGTTTCGTGGCCGCCAGTGTGCTGCTCGGCATCTACGTCAACCCGAACTTCCTGTGGTTCACGCTGTTCGTGGGGCTGAACCTGTTCCAGTCCGCGTTCACACAGTGGTGCCCGATGATGGCGATCCTTCGGAAGGCCGGCGTGCGCGGGTAGTCCAAAGATAACAACATCAACACATCCGGCAGGGGTGCTGACGATGGGGCGGACGTTGCGGTGTCGCCCTACCCGGCAATGAACGCGTCGAGAATCCGCGCGCGCGGCACCGCGCGCGCCGCCAGCGTCTTCTGTCGCTCGACGACAGCCTGCTCGTAGGTCGGACCCGCGCTGTCGTCGCGGTAAAACAGACCCGTGTATAGCGTGCGGCCGTACTCCTGGGCCAGCTCGAACGCCCTCACCTTGTCGGCCGGGTTGTGCCCCTTCGACGCGAGGCGCACCATGCCGCTCTTGTGCGCCTTCAACTGCGCATCCGGCTGGCCGAAGGTGATGCACGGCGACTGCACGTTGATGAACGCGAACCCCGGATAGCGGATCCCTTCCTCGATGAGCGTGGCGAGCCCCGCCATGTCGGCAGGCGTGCCCTGCGCGACGAACCTGGCACCGTAGCCGAGCACGTACGACAACGGGTTCACGGGATCCTCGAGGCTGCCGTAGACCGACGAGGCGGTCGTGAGGCCGCGCGGTGAGGTCGGCGACAACTGCCCCTTCGTCAACCCGTAGATCTGGTTGTCCATCACGATGTAGGTGATGTCGATGTTGCGACGGATGGCGTGCGCGATGTGCCCGCCCCCGATTGAAAACCCGTCGCCGTCGCCGCCGGCGACCAGCACGAGCAGGTCGGGGTGTGCGAGCTTGATCCCCTGCGCGATCGGCAGCGCGCGCCCGTGCACGCTGTTGAACCCGTAGGCCGTCGTGTAGCCGGGGATACGGCTCGAGCAGCCGATGCCCGACACGAACGCGATCTCGTGCGGCGGCCGTCCGATGGCCGCCAGCGCGCGATAGATGGCCTGGACGACGCCGAAGTCGCCGCACCCCGGGCACCAGATCGGCTTGAGCTCGCTCTTGTAGTCCTTCGCCTGGAACGTTTCAAGGCTGCACGTAGACATCGGCTCTCCCATCAGGCTTTCGATCAGTAGGTCTCGCGAATTCGTTCAGTCGATTTGCGTCTCGAGCTCCGGCATCCCCGCGCGCTGCTCCGCCACGGCAAGGTCCCGCAACCGCGCGGCCACTTCCGCCGGCGTGAACGGGTTCGACCCGCTGCGCGCGAACGACTGCATGCCCTTCGGCATGTCCACGAACATCCGCAGCAGCCGGAACAACTGCCCCTGGTGCGACTGCTCGATGACCACGCCCGACCGGACCGAGGCGAAGAACTCCTCGTACACCTGCTGCGCGACCGGATAGAGCAGCCGCGGCACGAGCAGCTTCGCGTGCACGCCGTCCTGGCCGACGCGGCGGAGCGCCTCGATCGCGACGCCGGCGACGCTGCCCCACGCGATGACGCCCACGGGCGCGTGCGGGTCGCCGTAGAGGTCGAAGAGGTCGCGGCGCGTCTTGAGCGGGTTCAGCTTGCGGATGCGCTTGTCGTTCATCTGCGCGTGCATCGCGCCGCCGGCCGTCGGCGCCCCCAGCTCGTTGTGCTCGATGCCCGAGGCGAGATAGTTGCCGCCCGGCGTGCCGGGCTCGCTGATCGGGCTCACGCCCGAGTCGGTGATCGAGAAACGCTGGTAGTGCTCCAGCTCTTTGCCGGTCGGCCGCCGCCGGTTCACGATCGTGAACGAGGCGGTGTCGATCGGATCGACGATCTCCTTGCGCTGCGCGATGTCGCCGTCCGACAGCACGATGACCGGCGTCTGGTACTGCTCCGCGATGTTGAACGCCTCGACCGTCACCGCGAACGTGTCCGCGACCGTCGTCGGGGCGAGCACCGGGCGCACGACGTCGCCGTGGGCCGAGAAGACGGCCTGCAGCAGGTCCGACTGCTCGGGCTTGGTCGGGAGGCCCGTTGACGGCCCGCCGCGCTGGACGTTGATGCAGACGAGCGGCAGCTCCGCGATGGTGGCCAGGCCGAGCATCTCGGTCTTGAGCGACATGCCGGGGCCCGAGGTCGCAGTCATCGCCTTCTTGCCGGCAAACGACGCGCCGATCACCGCGCCGACTCCGGCGATTTCGTCTTCGGCCTGGAACACGACGCCGCCGTACTTCCATATCTCGCGGCCGAGATAGTGCATGATCTCGGTGGACGGCGTAATCGGGTAGCCGCCGAAGAAGGTGCAGCCGGCAAACAGCGCGGCGGCGCCGCACATCTCGTTGCCGTCGGTGAGCAGCTTCGGCGCGCTCGGCGCCGCGACCTTCTCGAGCGGGCGCGCCAAAGCGAGCGGATGCGCCACGGCGTACTCCTGCCCGGCCGCAAACGCCTTCTCGTTCTTCTCGAGAACCTCCGTCCCTTTCTTGCCGAGCCGCTTCCGGATACCCGCAAGCAGGCCCTCGGGCGCGAAGCCGAACCACTCCGCCATCAGGCCGAGGACGACGTTGTTCTTGGCCTTGTCGGTGCCCGCCACGTCACGCGCGATCTGGGCGATCGGGACCGCGATGGTCGCCGCCGGCCGCACGCCCGCGAGCGGAACACCGTTGGGGCCGGCCGGGTACTGCGCGTCGTAGATCACGAGCGTCTCGGGCCCCACCGGCAGCTCGGCGCCGAAGCGGAGGAAGTCGTCCCAGTTGAGCGCGATGGCGACGTCGAGCGTGCCGCCGACGGTGAAGACCTGGCCGCTCGCGACGCGGAGCCGGATCGACGACTCGCCGCCGCGGATCTGCGGGCCGAAGCTCTTGGCCATGATCCCGTGGTAGCCGCCGAGGGCCGCGGCAGTAATGAGCGCCTCGCCGGCCGAGATGACGCCGTCGCCGCCAGCGCCCGCCATTCCAATGAGGAGGTCGTTCGTTGTCATGAGCCTGGTCAATAAACTTGTCTGAGTGACAGAAACGAAAGGAGGCGTGTCGGACAACCCGCCTTCGCGCACGATTTCTAGGCGAGGGACTTCTCCATCCACGCGCCCGCGCATCCCTCTCTGATCGCGATATAGCCGCGCCGCTCCAGATCGGCGGCGGCAGTCGACGGGATCAGCACGACGCGATGGCACCCTCCCGCCAAAGAGGCGAGCTCGATGGCATCGAGCAGCGCGTTCAACACGCGTTGCGCCAGTCTCGATCGCTCGGAGCCCACGGCCGGGGGGATAATGACCGCGAAATCCGGAATCTGCGTTTCGAATGGGGTCTGTGTGTACGTCGCGACGCCAACGGGTGTGTCGTCAACCCGGACGACCACGCGCGGCCAGTTGCGCAGACGATTGAGACGCTCACCGGTCAGCGTGCTGCCGGGAAACAGCCGTCGAACGTCGGCGTCGGTAAGGCCGCATACGTCCGGGCCCTCGACGAGGACGTCCAGGGCCACGCGCTCGGATGATGGCCAGCCCGCTCTCGAAACCATGGCAGTCACGATTCGCCTCCGTGTTCCTCCAGGCCAAGCTTGCGGATCCGATCGCCCAGGGTCGACCGTTTGATCTGCAGGAGCGCCGCCGCTTTCGACTTGTTGCCGTGGGCCGCTTTCAGCGCCCACGTGATCAGACGGGACTCGACTTCTTCCAGTCGATCGTCGAGCGACACGCCGGCGGTCTGCTCAGGCGGCTCGGTGGAAGGCGGCAAGGGCGGAGCGGCCCGCGACTGAAACAGAATGCTCGCCGGCATGCAACCGCAGCGGACCTGGTCGCACGAACACGTCTGCGCAATGCGTTCGCACGCGTTCTCGAGCTCTCGTACGTTGCCGGGCCACGGATACCGTTGAAAGAGCGCTCTGACGGTCGCAGACAGCGCCGGCGGTTGCCCGGCTGCCCCGTTGAAGAACCGCCCTATGAAGTGGTCGGTCAGGATCGGAATGTCTTCGCGCCGCTCTCGAAGCGGTGGCAGCCAGATCGGCAGCACGTTGAGCCGGTAGAAGAGGTCCTGCCGGAACTTGCCTTCTGCCACCATCCGCCGCAGGCTGCGTTTCGATCCCGTGATGACGCGGACGTCAACGGGAATGGCATGCGTGGCACCCACCCGCTCGACGATGCGTTGCTGGATGACGCGGAGCAGCTTCACCTGCACAGCGGGGGGCACGTCGTCGATGTCATCGAGAAAGATGGTGCCCCCCTCCGCCATCTCGAAGCGGCCTGGGCGATCCTTGATTGCGCCGGTAAACGAGCCTCGCTCGTGTCCGAAGAGCTCCGACTCGATGAGCGACTCGGTCAGGATGGCGCAGCTCACCGCAACGAACGGCCGGCGGCGCCGGGCGCTGCCGTGGTGAATCAGGTGGGCGATCAGCTCTTTGCCGGTTCCGGTCTCGCCGATGATGAGGACGTTGCTCTCGCTGTCAGCGATGACCCGCAGGAAATCGAAGACCACGCGCATCCGCTGACTGCGGCCGACGACGACCGATTCGGGTGAAAACCCACGGTCGCCGCCACCTGCACCGGATGGCCCGCCGAGCGAATGGTCGTCGGTCTCGTACACGCTGGAGCCCGCACCGCAACGTCGGTGCCAGCGCGAGACCCGATCGGTTGAGCCCGTGAATACGCGGAAGTTCCGCCGTTTCCGGTGGGGGCAGCAGTCGCGAGGCCGGACTCGAGGAGCGGACTGCCGGAAATCCGGCAGCTCACGGGCGACCGTTGGTGGGGCAGAGCCGGACGCGGAGAAATTGCGCCGGATTCTCAACACCGGCGGCTTCAGCGCGCGCGGCACGGCCTTTGTGTTGACGTTTGGACAATGCCCTCGAACCAGCAAGCTTCCGCCGGCATCACGGCCGGAACGTCTCCTCGACGCGCCGCCCAATTGCTCCAGCAATACGACCGCCCCGGGCCGAGGTACACCTCCTATCCGACGGCGGTCGAATTCACCGACCGTTTCGACGAGCGCGCGTATCGCGGCCGGCTGCGGGCGGCGGCCTCAGCCGTCGCCGAGCCGCTGTCGTTGTACGTGCACCTGCCGTTTTGCGAGGCAAGGTGCGCCTATTGCGGCTGCATGACGATCATCACGCAGAAACGCGAAGTGGCCGCGCGGTACCTGGATTACCTGGAGCGCGAGATCGCGATGCTGGCGGCACACCTGGATGGGCGGCGGCAGGTCGTTCAGTATCATTGGGGCGGCGGGACGCCCACCTACCTGACTCTCGCGCAGATTGAGCGCCTGCACGGCACCGTCGCGCGCCACTTCGACATCGATCGGGATGCGGAAACCGCCATCGAGATCGATCCCCGTGTCACCACGCGCGAACAGCTCCAGTTGTTGCGGTCGCTTGGGTTCAACCGGTTGTCGATGGGCGTTCAGGATTTCACCCCCGAGGTACAGGAAGCCGTTGGCAGGAGGCAGCCGGAGTCGCTGACGCGCGATCTCCATGAGTACGCGCGGGCCATCGGGTTCGATGCGATCAATATGGATCTGATCTACGGCCTGCCGCGCCAGACCCTTGAAACCTTCACGCGGACGCTGCGCTCAGTCGTGGCGATGCGGCCGGACCGGGTCGCGGTCTACTCCTACGCGCATGTGCCGTGGCTGCGGCCGCACCAGGCACGCATCGACAAGTCGGCGCTGCCCGACAGAGATTTGAAGTTCGAGCTCATTGGGGCCGCTCTCGAGACGTTCGCGGATGCGGGCTACGTGGCGATCGGCATGGATCATTTTGCGCTCCCCGGCGACGAACTTGCGATCGCCGCGCGGAATCGACGACTCCACCGCACGTTCATGGGATACACGACCCGGCGCGCCGGGGACATGCTCGGCGTCGGCGTCTCAGCCATCGGCGACCTGCGCGGCGCCTTCGCGCAGAACGTCAAGAAGCTTCCGCCGTACTATGCCGCGATCGATGCCGGCAGGTTTCCCATCGAACGCGGCTACGCGTTGACCGCGGATGATCTCGTCCGCCGGCACGTGATCATGGAGTTGATGTGCAACTTCTTCGTGGACCGCGCCGACGTGGCGACGCGGTTCGGCATCGATTTCGCCTCGTACTTCGCGGGGGAGCTGGCCGCGCTGACCGCGGCAGGCGGTCCTGTGGATGACGGCTTTCTCACCGTCACCGATGGGGTCCTCGAAGTGACGCCCGCCGGACGGCTGTTCGTGCGCAACATCTGCATGCAGTTCGACCGGTACCTGGCCTCCCATTCCGGACGGCCGGTGTTCTCGCGAACGATTTGAGCAAACGACATGGATTCACAGACAGCGATCGTACTCTTCAATCTCGGCGGGCCGGACGACCTCGCGTCGGTCGAACCCTTTCTCGTGAACCTGTTCCGCGACCGCGAGATCATCCAGCTGCCCGGCGGCGCGGCGCTGCAGCCGCTGATGGCACGGCTCATCGCGAAGATGCGCGGCCCGTCGGTCCGCGATAACTACCGCCGGATTGGCGGCGGCTCGCCGCAACTGCGCATCACGCGCGACCAGGCGCACGCGCTCGAGAATCGTCTGAACGCCGGCGCGGGCGGGAGCCACAATTACCGGGTCTTCATCGCGATGCGCTACACGCGGCCGTCTGCGGAGGATGCGCTCACCGCGATTGCGGCTGCCGGCATTCGCCGCATCGTGACGCTGACGCTGTTCCCCCATTGGTCGAAGGCCACCACCGGCTCCTCGCGCAACGAATTCGACCGGACGCTCGCCGGCCCCGGATGGCGGCGCGCGCGCTTCGACATCACGCATATCGAACAGTATGCCGATAACCCGCTCTACCTCGACGCGGTGGCGGCCACGGTGCGCAGTGTGTGGGACGGCATTCCGCAGGAGCGGCGCGCGCGGACGGTGTTTCTATTCAGCGCTCACGGGCTTCCGCAACGATTCATCGATGAGGGTGACCCATATGTCGAGCACATCGATGCAACTCGGTTTGGCGTTCTCGAGCGGCTCGACCTGCCGAACCGCCAACTGCTCGCGTTTCAATCGCGCACGGGTCCGGTGAAGTGGATCGGCCCAGGCACCGAGGACGTGCTCGCCGAGCTCGGCGACGCGGGTGTGTCGGATGTGTTGATCGTGCCGTTGTCCTTCGTGTCCGATCACATCGAGACGCTGTACGAAGTCGACATGCTGTTTGCCGATGCCGCGCGCGCGGCTGGCATCACTGGCTACTACCGTTCGCCCGCGCTGAACACGCATCCCCTCTTCATCGAAGCGCTTGCCGGTCTCGTCCACGACAAGCTTGGAACGCCGGATAAGTACCGCGGCACCCGGCCGCCTCACGCGTCTCCGTTCGCGACCGCGGGGGCGGCATGAAGCGAGTCGTCATTGCGGGGGGCGGAATTGCGGGTCTGTCGATCGCGTGGACCATCAGGCGGCGCGAACCCGATACCGACGTTGTGGTGCTCGAACGCAGTCCGCGCACGGGCGGCAACATCCGCACCGAGCACATCGACGGATACGCCTGCGAATCCGGACCCGACGGCTTTCTCGACGACGCACCGGCGACGCTGAACCTCGTTCGCTCGCTTGGCCTGGAATCCCACCTGTTGCCGAGCAACGATGCCGCGCGGAGGCGCTACATCGTTCGCGGCGGCCGGCTGATGGAGGTGCCGACGTCACTCGGCACCTTCGTCGCCACGCCTCTTCTGTCTGCCCGGGGAAAGCTGCGAATCGCGTTCGAGCCGTTCGCCAGGCGGCGGCCCGAGGCGGACGAATCAATCCACGACTTTGCGAGCCGGCGCATAGGGGAGGAGGCCGCGTCGGTCCTCGTCGACTCCATGGTGTCGGGCGTCTTTGCTGGAGACGCGCGCGCGCTTTCGCTCCGCGCGTGCTTCCCGAAGATGTGGCAGCTCGAGGAAGAATACGGTGGGCTGTTTCGGGCATTGCTCGCGACGCGACGCGCGCGCCGGAAGGACGACGCTGTGGGCGCGCCAGCCGGACGCCTGACGTCATTTACAGGTGGCATGTCCGATCTCACCGACGCCCTGACGCGTGAGCTCGGCCCGGCCGTCCGCACGTCGACGCCCGCCCTGTCGCTCCGCAGGCGGAACCCCATCGCCATCGGCCCCCTCACTCCTTCAGTGCGTCCATATGCCGTCAGCACAGAGGGGGACGTCATCGATGCCGACGCGGTAGTACTCAGTGGGCCGGCGTCAGAGTCCGCAACTATTCTCCGGGGACTCGATCCCGTGCTGGGCGCCCTTCTTCGGGACATCCCGACGGCCCCCCTGGCCGTGATCTGCCTCGGATACGACTCCACGACGATCGCATCGCAAGGCGCGCTCGACGGTTTCGGCTTTCTCGTCCCGCGCAACGAAGGCCTCCGCATCCTTGGCGCGCTCTGGGAGACAAGCATCTATCGGCACCGGGCGCCCGCGAACAAGACGTTGCTGCGCGTCATGATCGGGGGCGCCCGCGATCGCGAGGCCGCCACGCTTGGCGATGCCGAACTGCTGCGTATCGTGCGGAACGACATCGAGCGAACGATGGGGGTACAGGCGGCGCCGGAATTCGTCCGGATTGTCCGGCACGCGCGCGGCATTCCTCAATATGTCAAAGGACATCTCGCGCGCATGCACCAGATCGAGACGTTACTGAAGGCGCATCCCGGCCTGTATCTCGCCGGACACTCGTATCGAGGCGTCTCGATCAACTCCTGCATCGCCGAAGCGGATGGCATTGCGGAGGCGGTGTTGCGGTCCATCGCGCCGACATTGTCCCGACAACCGAACGCCATCAGCGCGTAGGACAAGAACCATGCGCACACACAATGCTCCTGCACCGAGCGACACCCTCTTCTCCGCGATGAACGCCGTCACGGGTATCGCGGGGATTCTGTTCGGCATCATCGTCGGCTACATCATCGGCTCCGGCCAGCTTCAGAATGCGGCCGGCGTACCGGCGACCGGACGTCCGCAGGCCGCCTCCACGGCCGCTCCACAGCCAGCTCTCGTGACCGAGGCGGATCTGCAGCCGTATCGGGACATTCTCGCGAACGATCCGAAGAATGCCAGGGCCGCCGAAGCATTGGGGAACAAGCTGTATGATGCGGGCCGGTACGCCGAGGCCGTGCCCTACTATCAGCAGTCGCTCGCGAACGATCCGAAGAACGTCCACGTCAACACCGATCTCGGCACGGCGCTGTATTACGCGGGCCGCGCCGACGAGGCGCTTGTCCAGCTGCAGAAGTCACTGGCTCTGGATGCGCGCCATGCGCAAACGCTGTTCAACGTCGGCATCGTGAAGCGCGATGGGAAGAACGATCGGAAGGGAGCCGTCGAAGCGTGGGAGCGACTGCTCGCCACGAATCCCGGATACCCGGACGCCGCGAAGGTACGGACGTTGATCGACGAAACGAAATAGACCGCTCACGCCGTCGCCTGAACAGTCTCGATCGGATCGCACGGTTCGACGATGCCGCACCGCGCGATGCGATCGCCAAGCGTGGATCGCTTGATGTTGAGGAGCTCGGCTGCCTTCGACTTGTTGCCGTCCGCCACCTTCAACGCCCATCCGATCAGATTTGATTCCACTTCTTTGAGCCGATCGTCGAGCGAGATCGACGTTGGCGGCTCGAGCACCGGCAATGGCGCATTCCCCTCGGAGGCGGCGGCGCCAAAAAGCACACTCGCCGCAAGGCATCCGACGCGCACGGTGCCGCAGGTGCAGGTCTGGATGATGCGTTCGCACGCGTTCTCGAGCTCCCGCACGTTCCCGGGCCAGCGGTACCGCGCGAACGCATGGCGGACGACCGGCGAGATCTCCGGAGTGTCGATGCCACGTTCGCGAGCGAAACGGCTCAGAAAATGAGCCGTCAGGGCCGGCACGTCCTCGCGCCGTTCGCGCAGCGGTGGCAGGACAATCGGCAGGACGTTCAACCGGTAATACAGGTCTTCGCGAAACTTCCCTTCGGCCACCAGCTGCCTGAGATCGCGCTTGGTGCCGGTGATGATTCGGACGTTGACGGGAATCGTGCGCGTGCCGCCGACGCGCTCCACCTGCCGGTTCTGCAGCGCGCGCAGCAGTTTCACCTGCATCGAGAGCGGCACGTCGTCAATGTCGTCGAGAAACAGCGTGCCGCCCTGTGCCAGCTCGAACCGGCCTGGCTTGTCCTTGATGGCCCCCGTAAACGCGCCCCGTTCGTGACCGAAGAGCTCCGTCTCGATCAAGGTCTCGGAAAACAGCGCGCAGCTGACGGCGACAAACGGCTGGTGCCGGCGCGCGCTCTGGTGGTGCAGCATGTTCGCAACGACTTCCTTGCCCGTGCCGCTCTCGCCCGTGATGATGACGCTGCTGTCGCTCCGGCTCAACACCTTCACGAAGTCGAAGATCGCCCGCATCCGCGGGCTGTGGCCGACCACGACCTGGTCGATCGAAAACTGCGTGGGAGTTCTCATAGTGGCTCAGGATGCTGAAAGGGGAACACCTAAACGACCTGGAGTTCCTCGAACTCCTTGATCTCTTCCCGCAGCGCCATCTCGACGCCCATGTACAACGTCATATGGGCGCTCGGGCAGCCGGAGCACATACCGGTCAGCCGGACGCGAGCACTGTTCCCTGCAACGTTCACGAGCTCGATGTCCCCGCCGTCGGCCTGCATCAGCGGCCTGATTCGATCGAGCACGGATTCCACGCGTTCCCTCGACAACATGCTGCCCCCACTCTTGAAAAAGTTTGAACTGTCGGAATTCCGTCAGAGCAACGGGTGTGCCACGCGCGATCGGACGGTTTTGCCTTGGAAATGGCGCGTTTTCGCGCGGGCACGCTCGTTGCTTGAGAGTGTGGGTAAGGAGGCGTGTGGAAAATTCCCGCCTCTGGCGCGGGATTATTCCCGCCCGGCGGTTTTTTCGAGGCCGAATTTCTCGATGCGATAGCGGATCTGATCGCGGTTCAGGCCGAGCAGCGCCGCCGCCTTTGTGTGATTCCAACCGGTGCGTTTCAGGGCCTGTGTCACCAGTTCCCGCTCGACCTGTTCCAGGCTGACCCCTTCATCCGGCAGATCATAGGTTCCCGCCGCGGATCGGCGCGACACGGCCATTGGAAAATGTGCCGGCTCGAGCCATTCGCCGTCTGCCAGGAGCATCGCCCGTTCCACCGCGTTCCGCAGCTCCCGGATGTTCCCCGGCCAGCGGTATCCTCGAAGGAGCTCGAGCGCCTCAGCTGACGCCCCGAAGACGTGCTTGCGGAACTCACGGTTGAACTGGTCGATATAGAAGCTCACGAGGAGCGGCACGTCGGACGCATGCTGGCGGAGCGGCGGCAACTGCACCTGCATGACGTTCAGACGGTAGTACAGATCCTCACGGAACTTCCCCTGCTGCACCGCGTCCTCGAGATCACGATTGGTGGCCGCCACCACGCGCACATCGACCCGGATGTCGGCGGCGCCGCCGACGCGCTTGAAGGCCTTCTCCTCGAGAAAGCGCAGGAGCTTGGCCTGCAGCGCCGGCACCATCTCGCTGATTTCGTCGAGAAACACCGTGCCGCCTTCGGCGGACTCGAGCAGGCCCGTCTTCTGCTGCCGCGCGTCGGTGAACGCGCCGCGCTCGTGGCCGAACAGCTCGCTCTCGAGGAGCGCTTCCGGCAGCGCCGAACACGTGATGTTCATGAACGGACGTGCCGCACGGTCCGAATTGTAGTGAATGACCTTCGCGGCAAGGTCCTTCCCGGTCCCGCTTTCGCCGGTGAGTAACACCGTGGACCCCGGGCTCGCGGCAATACGCTGGAGCAGCGCCCTCAACGTCTGCATCGCAGGGGCTTCGCCCACGATTCGCGACAACCCGTACGGTTCCGAACGCGACGCGCGCAGCGAGCGCACTTCCCGCCGGAGCGCCGTCGTCTCGAGCGCCTTGGCGACGACGAGCGCGATTTCGTCGAGATTGAACGGCTTGTTGGCGTAGTGGTACGCCCCCTGTTTCATCGCCTCGACAGCCGTCTCGATGCTCGAAAACGCCGTGAGGAGAATGATCGGGACGTCCGGCTCCGCCGCTTTCATCTTTTTCAACACACGCAGGCCGTCGGAGTCCGGCAGACGATAGTCGAGCAGTACCAGGTCGACATCGGCGCCGAACCGCTCCAGGGCCTCGTGCGCGGTTCCGGCTTCGACGACCGTGCAGCCTTCCGCGGTGAGCCGCTCGGACAACGACCAGCGAATGAGCTGCTCGTCGTCCACAACCAGTACTGTGGGCATCTGCTCGAAATTATATGGGAAGACCGCCGCAGAGCTTCGGGACTTTAGAACCTCAGAACTTTGCCTCTGGGCGCTATTCTACTCGGCCTGTTCGTCCGGATCCGCGATTCCCCCTGGTCGCGTCCGCGATCGTGACCGTGCTGCCCATCGTTGGCGGGTGGCTGTCTCCACCGGGCGGGCTGCTCAACGGCCAACGTGGCGCCGCAGAACGTCGACGAGGACCATCAGCAGGCGCTCCGCCCGAGGCAGCAGCGCGAAGCCGGACGCGCCGAAGATCCTTCCGGCGTACTGCGGCGCCTCCCGGTCAACGGTCAGGCAGAACACATGTGTGCCCTGCGCGCGCGTTTCGGCCACGGCCTGCCGCGCGTCCTCAACTCCGTACGTCCCCTCGTAGAGATCGACGTCGTTCGGCTTCCCGTCAGACAGGACGAACAGGACCGCTCGATCTGATCGCTCACGAGCTACCATCGCCGCAGCGTGGCGAATGGCCGCGCCGAGCCTGGTATATCGGTCGGCGTCCAGTCCCGCGATGCGTTCGCGCACTTCCGGTCCCAGGGCTTCGGAAAATCTCTTCACGGTGAGGACCGACACGTCGGAGGGACCCTCGCCCGAGAACGCGAATACGCCATATCGATCGCCAAGCGCGTCGAGCGCTTCGCAGACGACGAGCAACGCTTCTTTTTCAACGTCGACGATGCGACGATTGCTGGAGATCCACGCGTCTGTCGACGCGCTGACGTCGACGAGCAGCCCGATCGCCAGGCGCCGCCGTTCCGGGCGCGACGCTGTGTACAGGCGATCATCGATCATGCCTCCCGCGCGCATATCAGCCGCTGCGTTGACGCACGCGTTGACGTCGACGTCCGGACCGTCGGCTTGGCGCCCAATCTCGATGCGGCGAGGCCGAAGCCGCCCAAATACAGCCTGGACCCGGCGAATGAGCCGGTTGTGGCGCCTGAGCGCGTCAGCGATCCACGCGGGGTCGCCCGGGCCTGGGGGATGCTCGCGAACGAGTGCGCCCGCCTCGATGTAATCGCTGCGGCGATAGTCCCATTCGGGATAGGCGATGCCGGCAGCGGCAGGCCGTGGGCTTTCGGCGATGGGCGTGCGCTCGGTCTCGCCGGACCTGAGGATCTCGCGCGGCTTCTCCGGCGTCCGTACGACCCGTGCCTCCGGAAGTTCCGAGAGCGAATCTCCCAAGGCGTCGGCATCCGCGTCCTGCTCGCGATCGATCGGACGCTGCAGACCGAGTGGGTCTTCGACGCTTTCCTGCGGCTCATCGGCGCGGAAGATCCACGTTCCCTGCTCCGCGTCATCCTCGTCCGGCGCAGCTTCCCGGATCCGGGGCCGCCGCGTCATCTCCGCGACTCGGGGCCGAACGGTGTGACTCTCGGACGGCTCAGCGTAGGCGGCCTGCGCTCGCCCTTGCATCATTGATGGCCGTGCCGGATATCCCCAGTACCAAACGCGCGGCAACACGCGGTAACGCCCGGGTGCGTGCGTGCGATTTGTCCGTTCCACGGCCCATCGAAGCGTCTCGCTGGCGGGCGCGTCAACCGGTCCGTCGTACGCGCCGTCGCACGAGAGGACCGCGCGCACGGTACTTTCAACCGCCTGCTCTCTACGCGTGAAGGTCCGCATGGGCGGCCTGTCCGACAAGGCCTCCCGCTGCAGGGTCCTGAGTGTCGAGACCAAGCCAGGCGTTTCACGGGCCATCCATCCATCGACGACCGCGGCCTCTGCAGCCAGAAAGCGATCGCGAATCTCCTCGCTGCCGGCTCCGAATGCCAAGGTTGAAGTGCCGCGCATGAGGCGCACGGCTTGGGTGACCGTCACCAGCCGGTACCTTTCAATCGCCGCGTCGGCCTCGAGACCGTCCAGCCTCTGAGGCAGATAGACACACCTGTCGTCGGCCGCGGGCCACCCGACGCGCGCCGGACGCCGCGCTGGGCCCCTTGTTGCCAGGCGCGCGAGCCAGCTCAATGGAGCGGCGACGTCAGCGTCGCGAATCGGAATCGGCACTCCACAGAGTGCCGTGGCGAATGCCTCGAGACGCCGGCGTATGTCACGAACGGTGATCGTCGCGCCATCGTCCGCCGCACGCGCACGCCAGCGCAGCACGCCGTGCACGTGCCGCGTGATGAAATGCGCGCCCTCGATAATCAGCTCTTCAGGTTCCGCCATACGGCACGTGCGCGCCGGCGATCGCCCGCTTGGGCAAGGCCAGGCTAGCCTCGCGGGTTAGGCTGCGCGTCCAGGTTTGCAACTCGTCAGCAGTTCGATCAATTCATCGAGTGTCGCGTTGCCTGCAAGAACAGCCTCCCGCGGCAGTCGTCCAGTTGCTTCCACCGCCT
>CAYZBZ010000084.1:0-14668 GCA_964476725.1 uncultured Vicinamibacterales bacterium | reverse complement strand
CAGGCTCGACCCCGCCATCAGCGGGAATCCCATGCTTCGCGACGTGTCGTACATCTCCCTCGCCCACTCCCAGTTCCACGAGAGGTGCTTGTCGTTGAACACCGGCACCGAGCGCCCGCTGGCCCGGAAGACCTTCACGATCTGCTGGAAGAACTCGTACCGCGGGTACAGCGTCTGACGTTTCTCGTTGCGCGGGTATCGTCCGTGCTCTCCAACAAGCACCACCCCGTCGACGGCGAGCGTGCTCCCGCCGAGGGTCAGGGCTTCTGCGATCGACGGATACAGCTTCACGTCCGGAAACTCGCGCAGGCGGGTCTCGCTCACGTCGTTGTTCCCGATCTGGTCGATGTAGATCGAGACGAGATCCATCTCGGGGTGATGATGGGTCCCATTCCAGCCGTACCCCTCGAGGAAGCGGTCGACAATATGCTGTGCGTGGGAATACTTGAAATAGGTGGTGCAGATCGCGGCAAGCTTCGGCCGAGCCGGACGCCGCTGGGCCAGCAACACCAGGGGGGCGGCTCCCATGCCGAGGAGTAACGCTCTCCGAGAGATCTTCATGGGTTCCTCGCTACCAGGCTGCTGACAAAACGCGTCGGGCGACAATCTCCAATTCCCGACTACCAACTGCCACGTTCGTCGAGATTCTACGCCGGCTTCACACCAGACTCCTACAATCTGCTTTCGGTCGTCACTCTCCAGTCGCCAGAATCGTTGAAAGTTGTCTCGCTCATGAACGCTGTTTCGCTCTTGTCCTGCACAACGAGGCACCGTAAGCTTGCGGGACGATTGCAACCACGTCGAGCACACAAGTCAACACTCAGGTGCTCGAATCGGTACATCGAGATGGGGATGGGGTGACGGGAGGACAACGTGATCAACCGAACTTTGGCGCGACCCAGCCGGCTTGTCGTCACGCCAGGGATTCGTCACATCCCCCGTGGGGGCGTTCTTCAAGAAGCGATGTCCAGTTGCTCCAGTCAAGGCAAGAACGCCTGCCGACACCTCGTCGCCATGCTCGCGGTCGCCGCGTGTCTGACATTTTCTGCTCGCGCGGCCGGGCAGGAACATATCGACCCGATGGCGGCCACCGTCGCGCAGTCGTTCACGATGATCGAGCAGTCCTTCGTCGCTCTCGCCGACGCCATGCCGGCCGAGCAGTACGCGTTCAAGCCGACGAACGGCGAGTTCAAGGACATCCGGACATTTGGCGAGCAAGTCAAGCACGTGGCGTGCAGTAACGTTGCGTTCTTCAACGAAATCGAGAAGAAGGAGCCTCCGGTCGGCTGCGGCACCGGCGGGCCACATCCGGCGACGACGAAAGCCGAGATCATGACGTACTTGCGCGAGTCGTTCGCGTATGCCGGCCGCGTGCTGCGAACGATGACGCCGGCCAACGCGCTCGAGCCGGCGGGTGGACCGTACGGCGGCATGCGCACTCGCCTGGGACTCACGACGCTCGCCGTCTGGCACGCCTCCGATCACTACGGTCAGCTTGTCGTGTACCTCCGCATGAATCGAATCGTGCCGCCCGCAAGCCGGCCCGTGCCGGTGGAGCCCACGTCCGCGCCGGTAGCGACGGTGTTCAAGGACGGGGGCGCGTACGGTGCCGTGACACGAGTGGATCTTCCGTTCGGCAATCTCGACACGAGCATCCTCGAGTCAGACGTCGAGTCGATCGGGATTGCTTTTGGGGACTCCTTTCAAGTGCGATGCCGTGACAAGACCCTCGACGTCCTCCTCGGAAGCAATTATGGAGACGTACCACGCGGTGAGTGGATCGCGTTATTTTCGTTGCAGGGCACTCTCAAGATCGCACGCAATTTTGCCAGCGCAGCGGAGGCGTCCGGGTGCAAAGTGGGAGACAGTGTTTTCGTTTCCAAGCGGCCGCGTGTGAAGTGAACGAAGAGCGAGGCCGGATTGAGCTGGAGCGCGCCGCTGGCCTGGGGCATGATGGAGGCATGTCCACAACGAGCACCATCGCGCCGGCAGAAGCACTGCAACTGAACGACCTCATCACGCCAACCCAGCACGGCATCGCGAGCCGGATCCTTTCGAAGAACAACGGCGGCAGCCTCACGCTGTTCGCGTTCGACGCGGGGCAGGGGCTTGCTGAACACACCGCTCCCTTCGACGCCATCGTGATGGTGCTGGATGGACGGCTGGCCCTGACGGTCGGCGGCGTCGAAGTGACGGCGACGCCGGGAACGGTCGTGCGGATGCCCGCGAACGTGCCGCACGCCGTGGATGCGCCGGAGCCGTCGCGCATGCTGCTGACGATGCTGCGGGAGCCGAAGGCCGCGTGAACCCCTGGAGCCACCCCGGCACGGTCGAGGGCTTCGTGCAGTCGCCGCCGAACGCGGCGTTGATGCGGTTCGCTGAAGACGCACGGACGCGCGCAGCCGGCTCGCGCGTCCTCGACATCGGCTGCGGCGCGGCGCGCAACGCCCTCCCCCTCGCGCGCGCCGGATGGGACGTGCTCGGCACGGACACGTCGTGGCCGATGCTCGACGCCGCCGCGCAGCGCACGCGGGGGGAACAGTTGAAAGGACGGCTTCAGCTCACGCAGGCGGCGATGGACCGCCTCCCTGTCCGCGACGCCAGCGCCGACCTGATCATCGCGCACGGGATCTGGAACCTCGCGCGCACCTCGGACGAGTTCCGTCGCGCCCTGCGCGAGGCCGCGCGCGCGGCGCGGCCCGGTGCGGCGCTTTTCCTGTTCACATTCTCGAGACACACGCTGCCGCCCGACGCGCGTCCTGTCACAGGCGAGACGTTCGTCTTCACCCAGTTCTCAGGCGAGCCTCAGTGCTTCCTGACGAGCGAACAGATCGTCGAGGAATTGCGGGCGGCCGGATTCGCGTCCGACGCGGCGGTTCCGCTGCGGGAGCTGAACCGCCCGACCGGCCTCCTGCGCGCCGGCTCCGGGCCGGTGATCTACGAGGGTCTGTTCCGGTTCCGTTCGTAGGGGTGGACTCCAGCCGGCACCCTCACACACTTCGCCGCACCGCCAGTCCTGATGGTCGCGCGGACCTGAGCATGGGACATGACCTTCATGCTCGGCCATTTTGGGTGGAGGGCGGTCCTTGCGATTCTCGTGGCCGCACTCACGTACTTCCTGCCGTTCAGACGTGAGCTGACCGAACTGGCGAGGCATACGTCGGCCTCCGACGTCTACGAGCCAGAAGACGCCGCGGAAATGACATCGGGCATGCTGCCGGTGCCGGCGTGGATCACGGTCGCCCACATGGGTTTCATGGCCTGGGCGGTCGGTCGGAGTCGCGAATGCTGGCGCTGTCCAGCTCGAAGAAGACGTGCGCAGATGCTCGGCGTTCAGTTCTTCTACGGTCGCTCGAGCGAAGATGTCCTCGTCTGTCTCGACCGCCACCGCGGGGAGTGGAGCTGAATCGGGCGGTGCCGGTGGCGGCGGCGCCGATTCGAGAGTAGGGGCTGGCGGAGCCGCTGCCGGGACCGAAGGCCGCTTATTGCCGCAAGCCACTGCACCGATCAGGACCATCGCGCAGAGGTGCGGTATCGCCTTTCTCGCCAGGCGGCTCCCTTGCCACGCGGACGATCACGCTGACCGCACTCGCCGCCGTCGAAACGGTCGCGGTCGTCTGGATCGCCTTCGGCACGGGCGGGGCATGGCTGCTCATCCTCTCAGGAACGGCGGCGCTCGGGGTAATCTAAGGTAGGAAGCAGAGACAACTCGCTTGGGAGCCCAGTGGTACAAAGACGCCGTCATCTATCAAGCGCACGTGCGGGCGTTTCTCGACTCGACGTCGGATGGCGTCGGTGACTTTCCAGGGTTGACGAGCAAGCTCGAATATCTCGAGGGGCTCGGAATCGACACGCTCTGGCTGCTTCCCTTCTACCCGTCACCCCTCAAAGACGACGGGTACGACATTGCAGACTACGAGGACGTCCATCCGGCCTGCGGCGCGCTGGCGGATTTCGACCGGTTCATAGCCGAGGCGCACCGGCGCAAGATCCGGGTCATCACCGAGCTCGTCATCAACCACACGTCGGACCAGCATCCGTGGTTCCAGGCGGCCAGACGGGCGGCGGCGGGATCGGCGGCTCGGGATTTCTACGTGTGGAGCGACACGAACCAGAAGTATCAGGGCGTCCCGATCATCTTCTCGGACACCGAGAAGTCGAACTGGACCTGGGACGAGACCGCCGGCGCGTACTACTGGCACCGGTTCTTCCATCATCAGCCTGACCTGAACTACGACAATCCCGCGGTCCTCGAGGCGGTCGTCCGGGTCATGCGCTTCTGGCTCGATCGCGGCGTCGATGGCATGCGCCTCGACGCGGTGCCGTACCTGATCGAACGCGAAGGCACGCCCTGCGCGAACCTCGACGAGACGCACGTCGTTCTCAAGCGCATCCGCGCGGAGATGGACGCGCGCCATCGGGATCGCGTGCTGCTCGCGGAGGCGAACCAGTGGCCGGCCGAGGTCAGGCCCTACTTCGGCGACGGCGACGAGTGCCACATGGCCTTCCACTTCCCGCTCATGCCGCGGATGTTCATGGCCGTGCGCCAGGAGGACCGCCACCCGATTGTCGAGATCCTGCGCCAGACACCGGACATCCCCGAGACGTGTCAGTGGGGCCTCTTCCTCCGTAACCACGACGAGCTGACGCTCGAGATGGTGACCGACGAGGAGCGCGACTACATGTATCAGGCGTACGCAGCCGATCCGCAGATGCGGATCAACGGCGGCATCCGCCGGCGCCTCGCACCGCTCATGGAGAACAGCCGGCGGCGGATCGAGCTGATGAACAGCCTGCTCTTCTCGCTGCCCGGAACGCCCGTGATCTACTACGGGGACGAGATCGGCATGGGCGACAACATCTACCTCGGCGATCGTAACGCTGTGCGGACGCCGATGCAGTGGACGGGCGACAGGAACGGCGGCTTCTCGCGAGCCGATGCCGCCGCACTCTACGCGCCGCTCATCGCCGATCCGGTCTATGGCTTCGCCGCCGTCAACGTCGAGTCGCAGGAGCGCGCGCCGTTCTCGCTGCTCAACTGGATGAAGCGGATGATCGGCCTCCGCAAGCAGCACCCGGTGTTCGGACGCGGCGCGATCGAGTTCGTGCCGTCACCGAACCGCAAGGTGCTGGCGTACGTGCGCCGCAACGAGACCGACACGATTCTGTGCGTGGCCAACCTGTCGCGGAGCGTCCAGCCGGTCGAGCTCGACCTGGCGCGCTTCCGTGGGATGGTGCCGGTCGAGATGGTCGGGCACACCGAGTTTCCACGCATCGGCGACCAGCCGTACTTCCTGAGCCTCGGCGCCTACGGGTTCACCTGGTTCCGCCTGCAGCAAGCCGCGCCGGCGATCACCGAACGCACGACCTCCGACACGACGGCCGTTTCGGACGTGCCGACCCTCCTTGTTGGGCCGGTGTGGGACACGTTGCTCGACGGCACGGTTCGCAGCCTCATCGAACGTGACCTGCTCTGTCCGTTTCTCCAGCGGCAGCCGTGGTTCCAGGGACCGCGCCCGCGTTCGGCTCGCTTCAAGGACTGGGGGCTGCTCCGCCGCGGCGCGGAACCGGTCTTCGTCACCATCGTCGAAGCGGAGCTCGACGATCCGTCAGAAGAGCGTGGGACCGTGTCCCGTCAGTATTTCGTTCCGCTCGCGCTCTCGTCGGCCGAGAACGCGAGGGTGGTGCAGGAGCGGTTTCCGCACGCGATCGTCGCGCGTGTCACGGGTGCTCGCGAGGGCGCGCTCTACGATGCGTGGCACGACGTCCGACTCGCCGACCAACTGCTCGACGCCGCCGGGACGAGCAGCGGCGCCATCGCCACGAGGCACGGACGCCTTCACTCTCTTCGAAGAGACACGTTCCCGCCACCGCGACGCGCCTCCGACATCCAGGCACCGCTCCCAGCGATGACGGCGAGCGCCGGCGGAATTGTCTACGCCGATCCCCCCGCGCTCAAACTGTTCCGGCGCGTCGAGTCCGGCGTGCACCCGGAGGTCGAGATTACGGAGCACCTGGCGGACGTGGGGTTTGCGCGCGTGCCGATCGTCGCCGCTGTGATCGACTACGCGCGATCGGGCGAGCCACCGAGCTCGATCGGCATGTTCAGCCTGCCGCGGCAGTCCGTCGAAAGCCAAGCCGACGGCTGGACGCACGCGATGGACTGGCTGAGCCGGCTGTTCGACCAGGTCGCGGCCAAAGACCTGCCGGCATCGGCCCTGACGCCGCCGCCCTCCGCCGACGCCATTCCGCCCGCGCCCGTCAAGGATCTGATGAAGGAGTATCTCGATATCGCGACGGCACTCGGCCGTCGCACGGCCGAGATGCACCTCGCGCTTGCGACGGAGTCGACCGACCTGCGGTTCGCGCCGGAGCCCCTGGGGCGCGAGGATCTCGTGATCGCGACCAGTCGAGCACTCGCACATGCCGAGCGCACGCTCGGAACTCTCGAAGCCGCACTCGGATCGACGCCGCTCCGCGTGCCGCCAGACGTGGTCGCGCGCGCGCGCGCGGTGCTCGACGCGCGGGACCGCCTGCTCGACACGATTCGGTCTGCTGCTGCGTTCAGTCCGACCGCGACGAAGATCCGGATTCACGGCGACTATCGGCTGGGCCAGGTGGTCCTGGCCGAGGGCGACGTCTACATCCAGAACATCGAAGGGCATCTCGCGTGGCCGGCGGCCGCCCAACGCGAGAAGCAATCGCTGCTGAAAGACGTCGCCGGCATGGTGCGATCCTTCAGCTACGCGGCGCACGCGGCGCTCCTCACGCACGCGATGGCGGGGCCCGACAAACATGCGCACCTGGCAGACTGGGCGCAGGCGTGGGAGACGTGGGCCACGGCATCGTTTCTCCAGTCGTACTACTCGACTGCCGCTTCGTCACAGGCACTGCCCCTGGACGCAACCGAGCGCGACACACTCCTCTGCTTCTTCATCGTGGATCGCGCGCTCCGCGAGCTCGACGGCGAGCTGAACAACCGCGCCGAGTGGGTCGGCATCCCTCTCAGCGGCCTTCTGGATCTGCTCGATCCCCTGCAATCCCGCGGGCGCCGTGATGCCCGTCAGCCGCCGCTCCGCTGAGCGACTCGCCTCATGACTCGTCAGAGACCCCCGGACCTGTGTCATCCTGCTGAGGAAGTCTCGGAGCGCGGTCTCCAACGCCTCGGTATTTCCATCGAGGCGCTGGGGGGCGGCCGTTGAGACGGCGGGCCGGCACGTAGGGACGGCCTCGACACCGCTTCTCGCGATGGATTCCAACCGCCCCTATCGGCCACGCGTCTCGCGTGAAACCCGTCTATTGCTCACGACCGCTCTCGTGGCCGTCGCAGCGTTGTGGGTGCTCGCTCGCATCAGATTCCCCGACCTGCCTGCCACGCCGAACGCCGTCTCACCGCTGCTCTCGCAGCTGGCGACGACGCCGACCTTCGACGGCCTGGCGTCCGAGGTGTCACAGTTACAGGCTCGCCTCGAACCCTGGTTGATCGCACTTGACGCGAGCTCATTTGTGACGAGGAGTGGCGCCGGCCCGAACGTGTCGCGGGTGACCGCCTTGCGGGTTCGCGACGACCTCGCGATCACCTTGATGCCCGCCGCGCACGCACGAGGGCGGGGGAGCACGGACCGCGTGGTCGCGACCGATCCGGCGTCGGGGCTGAGCGTGGTTCGCGTGCCCGCCGAATCGCCCGTGCCGGCGCCGACGGCGTGGGTGCCCAGGCGGCTCGAGCGGCCACAGTTTCTGATGGTCACCGACGCGGCGAATGGGCGCATCGGACTGCGACCCGTCTTCATCGCCTCCCTCGAGCCGATCGCCAGCGCGTTGTGGTCTGACCCCATCTGGACGTTCTCCAAGCCGACCGATATCGTGCCGGGCTCGTTTGTGTTCACCGCCGCCGGAGAGCTCGTGGGCATGGTCATCGAGCACTCCGGGCGGTGGGCGATTGTGCCATCGGGTCTCGTCCTTGCCGAAGTGGAACGTCTGGTGAAGAAGTCGCTCGCGCCAGCGGGCGACCTCGGGATTCGCGTGCAGGTCCTCACTCCCGCCGTGTCCTCCGCGACGGGCGCCACCGCCGGTGTGGTTGTGACGTGGGTGGAGGGCACAGGATCTGCGGCGGGCGTCGTGTCGGTTGGTGATGTGATCGAAGCCGCCGATGGACGGCCCCTGTCGACACCCGAACACTGGCGCGTCCGTCTCGCCCGCCTCGGAGCCGGCGATGCGCTGACGCTGCAGGTCCGCCGGCGCGGCGAGCTGCGGGACGTCCAGTTGCACGCGCCCGCGCCTGCGCCTGCAAGCCCCCCCGCACAGGACCAATCGCTCGGGTTGCGCATGCGACGGGCGCCGAGATCCGGCACTGCGCTGCTCAGCGTCGAGCCGGGTTCGGCGGCAGCACGCGGCGGCCTCGCGGCCGGAGATGTGATCACGTTGATCGGCGACATCTCGTCGCCGACACCGGTCCAAGTGCGGACGGCGTTCACCACTGCCCCCGAAGGGAAGCCGGTGCTGGTAGGCGTCACGCGCGGAGCGACGCACCTCGTGACGACGTTGATCCGATGACGTCTCTGCAGCTTGGCGGCTACGATCCGCTGGACGCCCAGCTTGACGATGCCGCAATGGCCCCGCCGCGGCCGCCGGGACGCTCCTCGTCCCGCCTGCGTCTGGCTGGATGGTCGGCGTCGTCGGTTCCCGTCGCCTCGCTGCTGCTCGTCGGCATAGCGCTCGGCCCCCGCAGCATCAGCCTGCTGTCGCCCGGGGTGCTGTCGCTCCTCGATCCCGCAATCCCGGTTGCGCTCGCCGCGCTTGGCGCGCTCGTGGGTTTGAGCGTGGACGTTCGCAGGACGGGAGACCGGCGCCCATTCGCGGCGGCGGTCCTCGAGTCGGGACTCACCGCCGTCCTCGTGGCCGCCCCACTCGTATTGCTGGCGCCCACGGTGTTGACGATGACAGCAGTTCCGGTCTGGATGCTCGCGAGCGCCCTTGGCCTGTGCGCCGCCACGTCGCTGGCTGTGCCCGGCGACATTTTGACCGAGCCGCGTGCGATGCACGCTCGGGTCATGGAGCTCGACGTGCTCCTCCCGATCGTCGTAGGCGGTCTGCTCCTCGGCACCATGGCTCATGGTGCGACGCCGGCCGCCATCACGCTCGTCGCGCAGACGGCCCTCATCGCGGTGGTGCTCGCCGCCGCCGGGTGGCTCCTGCTGGCGAAGGCCGCGTCGGACACCGAGCAGCGCGTGTTCGCCCTCGCCACGATGCTGCTGATTGGTGGAGTCGCGGATTACCTGTCGCTCTCCGCGCTGTTGAGCGGGCTCTTGGCTGGGACCTTCTGGCAGCTTGCCGGCGGCCAGGCGCGCGAGTCTCTGCGCCGGGACGCACTCTACATTCAGCATTCGCTGCTCGTGCTGGTCCTCGTCGTGGCCGGGGCCCGAACGGACTTCTCGCTGGCGTCGTCCGCGATGGCGGCCGTCTACGTGTTTCTGCGAACGGCCGCCAAGGTGCTTGGCGGATCGGTGGCGGGGCGAATCGCCGGCGCAGTCGAGGCTCGCGCCTTTGGACTGCACCTCCTGTCCCCGGGCGTCTTCGGTGTCGCGCTCGCGCTCAACACCGTTCGGGCAGCCGGGCCGGACGCAACGATCCTGCTGACGATCGTGGTGCTGGGGACGATCGGCTCGGAGCTCGTCGCCGAGATCGGCCGACCGCTCGAGGTCGATCCCTCCGCGGTTGATCTCCGCGAGGTGAGACGATGACGCGCCTCGCCGCCCTCGCGCTGACCGTCGTCGCCGTGATCTGGACGCGCAGGCTCGGCGCGGCGACCACGCTCGGATCCGCCGGCACTGCGCTCGCCCTGGGCTTCTCGCTGGTCGGGGCGTGGGTCACCGGCGATCTCTTGCGGCGCTTCAATCTCCCGCGGCTGACGGGCTATCTGCTGTTCGGCGTCATCGTGGGCCCGCACCTGGGCAACGTCATCACGGAATCCATGGCTGGTCAGCTCCAGGTGATCACCGGCATTGCGACGACGTTGATAGCGCTCATCGCGGGACTGACGCTGAACCTCGATCGAATGGGCCGGCGACTCCTGGCCATCATTCAGATGACGGGCGCCACGCTCGCGCTCGCGATGACGGGGCTCGCAGTCCTCCTCTGGATCGCGTGGCCGTGGCTGCCTGTCGCGCCGGAGGCGGCCGGGACCGCAAGGCTGGCCATGGTCGCGCTGCTGGTGGTGATCCTCGTCAGCTTCTCGCCGACCATGACCGCCGCGGTGATCACCGATACAGGCGCGCGGGGACGGTTGAGCGAGACGGTGCTCGCGATGGTCGTCCTGGCCGACCTGGTGGTGCTCGTGTTGTTCTCGTTCCTGATGCAGATCGCACGCGTGGTGTTCAAAGGCACGGAGGGAGAGGCCATTGACATCCTCGTGCGATTCGCTTGGGAAATCGGTGGTGCGGTCGCGTTCGGCGTTCTGGTCGGCGCGCTGTTCGCGCTCTACATGCGCTACGTCGGACGTGAGGTCACCCTGGTGCTGCTGGGCGTCTGTACATTGCTGAGCCAGGTGGGGAGCACGCAGGAGTTCGAGCCGCTCCTGGCGGCCGTGGCCGCGGGCCTCGTGATCGAGAACATGGCGGTCGCGCAAGGCGACACCCTGCGCGCGGCAGTGCAGCGCGGAGCCCCACCCGTGCTGGTCGTCTTCTTTGCCGCGGTCGGATCGTCGCTCAGGCTGGACGCGCTGGCCGCCATTGGGTATGTCGCGCTCGCGCTGTCCCTGATCCGCATCGGGTTGATCCACGCAAGCCTGCGGGTGGGTTGGAGACTGGCGGGGCTCGACGCGCGCATAGGAAAGTACGCGTGGACCGGTCTCGTATCGCAGGCGGGCATCACACTGGGATTCGCGTCCGTGCTCGCGGGGGAGTTTCCCGGCTGGGGAAGCCAGATTCAGTTGCTGCTCGTCGGGTTGATTGCCATCCACGAGCTCGTCGGGCCGATCCTCTTTCGACAGGGTCTGGCTCGAGCGAAGGAGATCGACACGCACGATCCGCGGCCTCTCATGGTCGTGTCCAACCGCGAGCCGTACCTGCACGCGCAGCGGAGCGACGGCCAGATTGTCGCGAGCGCCGCGACGGGTGGCGTCGCCATTGCGCTCGATGCGTTGATGCGGGAGAGAGGCGGCGTGTGGATCGCCCACGGAGCGGGATCGGCGGACCCGCTGGTTGTCGACGCGGCCGATCACGTGCGTGTCCCGCCCGAGAGCCCGTCCTACACGCTGCGCCGGCTCTGGCTCGAGGAGCCGACGTTCTCCGCCTACTACGGCGGCTTCGCCAACGAAGGGCTCTGGCCGCTCTGCCATGTCGTCGACGTGCGTCCGAAGTTCCGCGCCGAGGACTGGGCGGCCTATAAAGACATCAACGGACGCTTTGCCGCCGCCGTCCACGCTGAGCTCGGCACGACCGACGCGCCCGTGTTCATCCAGGACTACCACCTCGCGCTCGTTGCGCCTGCGCTGCGCACGCTCCGACCCGACGCGAAGACCGCGTTGTTCTGGCACATCCCCTGGCCCTCGACGGACCGGCTTCGCATTTGCCCATGGCGCCGCGAGCTGCTCGCGGGCTTGCTCGGCAACGATCTGCTCGCGTTCCAACTCGAACGCGACCGGGACAACTTCATCCGCGCGGTCGAGGAAGAGCTTCAGGCCGACGTCGAGACGGAATCATCGCGCGTGACCTTCGACGGTCGCTCGAGCACGATCGTCTCGGTCCCGATCGGCGTCGACTACGACCGTATCCAGGCCATTGCCGCAGACGCGGCGCTCCCCCAGGAACAGCAGCGACTCACGGAGCTGCTGGACCTGCGGGCAGAGATCATCGGCCTGGGCGTCGACCGTCTCGACTACACGAAGGGGATTCCCGAACGCCTCGCCGCAATCGATGTGCTGATGACACGACGCCCGGAACTTCGGGGCAAGCTGACGTTCGTCCAGATCGGCGTCCCATCACGCTCAGAGCTGGAAAGCTATGCCGCGATCGAGGCGGAAATCAGCCAGTCGGTGGCCGACGTCAACGCCCGCCACGCCATTCGAGGGGGCCCACCCGTGGTCGCGTACCACAAGACGGCGCTGACGACGTCCAGCCTGGTGGCGCTCTATCGTCTGGCGCACTTCTGTGTCGTCAGCTCGCTGCACGACGGGATGAACCTCGTCGCGAAGGAGTTCGTCGCGGCTCGAGACGATGAAGATGGGGTGCTGGTGCTGAGCGCGCTCGCGGGCGCCGCGCAGGAGCTCCAGGACGCGCTCATCATCAACCCATACGACGTCGAGGGCTTTGCCGACGCGCTCGCCAGAGCGATCGAGATGCCGAGAGAGGAACGGCGGGTTCGCATGCGCGCTCAGCGGCGGGTCGTCGCCGGACGAAACGTGTTCGGCTGGGCATCCGACATCCTGGAAGGGCTCGAGAGCCTCTGGACCAAGCCGCTGCACTATTCGGTCCGGGGTTGGGAAGACATGTCCGTGTGACGCCTATGGCCGATATCCTTGCCGCGCGCAATCGCGCAACGCTCGCCGCCTTCGCGGCCTCCAATGTGTTGCTCGCCTTCGATTACGACGGTACGCTCGCGCCGATCGCCTCGACACCGTCGCGCGCGCGCCTGCCGGTCACCACACGCCGCTTGCTGACCAGCATCGCCCACTGCTACCCCTGCGTCGTGATTTCCGGGCGGCGGCTCGACGATGTGGTGAAACGGCTTGAGGGGATTCCGATCTGGTACGTCTTCGGTAACTTTGGCCACGAGCCCGCGCCGCACGGCCATCGTCCGCTGACGGGCGTCGGAGACTGGGCGCGCCGTCTCACGGAGCGCCTGCCGACACACCGCGGCCTGGTGATCGAGGAGAAAGCCTATTCGGTGACGATTCACTATCGTCACGTGCGCGACAAGCGGCGGGCGCTCGCGGCGATCGAGCACGCCGTGAGCGAGCTCCCGGACGCGAGGGCAATCGGCGGCACACAAGCTCTGACGCTTCTGCCGCGCGGCGGGCCCGACAAGGGTGTCGCGCTGCAGCAGGCGCGTCGCCTGTTCCACTGCGACAAGGCGCTGTACATCGGAGACGACGACACCGACGAGGACGCCTTTGCATCAGCCCCTCCCGATCGGCTGCTGGCGATCCGCGTGGGCACGAAGCGGACGTCTGCCGCGCGCTATCGGTTGAAGCGGCAGGCGGATATGGACCGGTTGCTGCGTACTCTGCTCGCGCTCAGGCCGACGACTGCGGACACCAAGCGCGGTCGTGGCAACGGACCCGGCAAACGCAAGGGCTGAAGAGGGAACGCATCACCGCTCTGGGTGTTCCCGTTCCTCGACGGCACAGCCTCCTCGAAGAACGCAAACGTCTCTGGCGCGCGGGTAGGTGGGTCATCTTGCATGGAACCGGATGCATCATAGCTATGCATTACGGTCAGTTCGCTCAGATTAGGCGCGCAAGCAGCGCCGTGGGCGTAGACTGCCCACGTCGGAGACGCCCTGTGCGGTGGTCCTCGAATTGGAGCCTGTATGGACCGACTTGCGACTGCAATCCGCTTAGCCGGAACACCGCTCGAAGACATGAACGACGCCCAGCTTCTGCAGGTCGTTCGACGGCAATGGTTGTGGACCGACGTGATTGATTAAGAGGGACATCGACGAAGGGCCTTCTCAGACCCGCCCCGCCCTGACACAGCGGGTGCGGCCTGGCTCACTGGCCGGCCAGGATCAAATCGAGCCGCTTGTTGCGTTCCTCGAGCGGGATGCTGCCGTTGCTCTCGATCGTCATCCATCCGTTGTAGTTCACGACCTCCAGTGCCTGCCGGAGGACGGGCCAGCGGACGTCGCCCTCTCGGATGTTCACCGACGCGCCCCTGCCGTTGGGATCGGCGGGATTGAGCTTGTAGTCCTTCACGTGGATCTTCGCGAGGAGATCGCCGAGCGTGAGGATCCATTCCTCGGGCGGCGCGAATCGCACGTGATTGCCGATGTCGAAGTACGCCTTGACCCAG
This sequence comes from uncultured Vicinamibacterales bacterium, assembly GCA_964476725.1. Lineage (GTDB taxonomy): Bacteria > Acidobacteriota > Vicinamibacteria > Vicinamibacterales > 2-12-FULL-66-21 > JALZOC01. The sequence continues at coordinate 659 of CAYZBZ010000084.1, read as the reverse complement.
GGGCTTTGGAACGACCGCACGAAATGCCGGAAGATCGCCGGCTTGACCCAGAGATTGTTGCTGACGTTCTCGATCGCGATGACGACCTTCGTTTTCTCAGCCAGCGGGATCAACCGCTTGATCCACTCCGTGGACGTGTCGGTCGCATGGTTGTGTGCCTGGATGTACTCCGCGTACGGCGCGTTGTCGCCGTAGACGACCTTCGTGAGGTGCCCGTTCTTCTCGTTGAACTCGATCTGGAACTCCCAGGCCCGGGGCATGCGCATGGTGCTGGCCGGGGCGCCCTGTCCGCCGCCCGCGCCGATGCGACACGGGACGAGGAGCACGGCATCGGCGCCAAACGCCTCGGCCGTCCGCAGCGCCGCCTGGCTCTCGGCGAACGTCCGCTCGGCCTCTTTCTTGTCCGCGTTATTGAACTCCGCCCACCCGTACAGCACCGAGTGGATCCGCATCCCCATCTTCTCGGCGATAGCGCGCGTCTTGGCCGCTTCTTCCGGCTGGACGTTGCGGTTCCCTTCCGCGCCCTCGAAGCCAGCATCCTTCAGGCGCTTCAAATCGTCTTCGGTCGGCCGGGCGATGAGCGCCTTGAGCGGCTTCGTCTTGAACGTCAGCGGCGCAGCGGGGGCGGCCGGCGCCTGGGCGGCGTCGCCGCCACGCTG
>CAYZBZ010000083.1:4713-14779 GCA_964476725.1 uncultured Vicinamibacterales bacterium | reverse complement strand
CACACACACAGGTCGTACTACATCTGTCCCGTCCCCAGAGACGCACGGTGGATTGAGATTCAAAGGGCTTGTCTCGTCTACTGGACCCACGCCGTACGCGAATTAATCGCATGCAGCGGACTGGCGCGAGGAGGCGACATGAAGTACTTGAAACGATTTGGCGCTGCAGCGGTGTTCGCGATCTCACTGGCGACAGGTCTGGGTGTCGCGCAGCCCGCAGTGGCGTCGACACGGGGCGGCTCGCCCGTCGCGCACATCACCATCGGCCAGGTGTGCACCGCGCTGGCCGACTCGATCACGTTTCTCAAAGGGAGACCCGCCGGTCCGCTGCGGGATTTCCTGCTCGCCCGCGCGCAGTCGCTGTTCGACAAGCACTGCCAATAGCGCGATGCGCACCGGGGCAGACGCGCCCTGCCCTGCCCCGGCTCCGCGCGTCAATCGACGTTACGGGATCCGTCGTTTGCCGGCGGTGCCAGGCTGTGGCGCGGCGATGAGCCCGCGGCGGATTCCGTGAATCACGGCTTCCAGTCGGCTCCGGACGTGCAGCTTGCGGTTGATGTGATGGATGTGCGTCCGCAGCGTGCGCGGGCTGATGTGCAGGTGTCGGGAGATGTCCTCGGAGGACCGGCCGTCCGCGAGCATGCGCAGAATCAGCGTCTGCTGCTGCGTCAGAGCGGCGACCGGCGGCAGTTCCGACGTCGGCTCGGCCAGTTTGATCAACTGACGCGCGAAGGCGGCGGCCGAGCGAATCACAGCCTCGCGAGCCTTGGCGACGCTGGCGTCTCTCGCCAGGTGGACGATCAGCGCGCGGCCCGTCCGCTCAGGCTCCGACACCAGCGTCGAGACGTTCACCCACAGGCTGCGGCCTGATGTCGTGCGGACCGCCAGATCAAAATCGGCGATGCCCGGTCCGCCGATCGCGCACGCGCGCACGTCGCAGTCCATCGAGCAGACGCGCGCGCCGAGGCCGTCGGTGCCCTGTAGCGCCTCCGCGCACGGCTGCCCGACGACGTGGGCGGCGTTGTAACCAAACAGCCGCTCCGCGGCCTTGTTCCACGATCGGATCACGCCCTCCGGATCGACGGTGAAGGCGGCGTCCGCGGTACGTTCGAGGAGCGTGAACAACTCCGACTCGCGCACGGCGTGCTCCCGAGCAATACGGATGCCGGACCGTCGGCAAGGAGCGAGTCGGTAATTGAGGCCTGCGCGCGATCGTTACGCCGTGACGCGGCGCGAACAGCGTGCGCAGCTTACGAGTCGCGTAAATTGGGCCACACGGACGCGCCCAACGATCGCTAGGCGGTGTGCGCGCTCCTGCGGAGCCAAACCCCCCGAGGGGAACACTAAGAAAGACGGTAAGATAATGAACAGGATCATGAGCTCAATGATGAAGCGCATTACGGTGCGCGGCCTGTTACTGGCCGCCTGCACCATCTCTCTAGCGATGCAGTTGTTCACGGCCAGCCCCGCCGTTGCAGCCACCACACTTCCCGTGCTGTGGACCGCCGGAGGCCTCTCGGCCGGAACCGACAGCGCGGGCCACGCCGGCCGGATCGCCACCGATGATTTGGGCAACGTTGCTGTGGTGTCGGGACCGTCCGGTGGGGGCGATCTAGCGGTCACGTCGTATACGGCCACTGGATCGTTTCGCTGGCGGAGTGCGGTCAGCCCTTCGTCGGGAACGTTCGTCGGCGACTGGGTGGTCGCTGCGCCCAATGGGGATTTCGTGGCCGTCGGTCGCAACGTCACTTCCCGCGGCCAGCCGATCGCCATCACCATGGTCCGCTACGGGTCCGACGGGACGCTCCGGTGGCGGGTGGACCTCGCTCGCACCCTGCCCTGGGTGGCGCGACTGGAGGTCGATGCCGGGGGCAACGCCTACCTAGCGTTCAGCTCGGTGGGTGACGGCCAGGACATCCAGTTGCACAAGTACGACCCCTCGGGTGTCTTGGTTTGGTCGCAGGTGATCTCGACAGGCTTCTTCGCCAACGACTATGCCACGTCGCTGGCGTTGAGCCCGGACGGAGCCGATGTCGTGCTGACGGGAGATATCGCCGGCGGCGCCACGTGGATCACCGCCGCCTTCAACGCCGCCACGGGTACCCGCAAGTGGCTGGTGACGGCGGCCGAGGGTATTGCCGCCCTGGACGTCGTCGTGGATGCCACCCGCGTCTACGTGACCGGCGAGGGCAATGTCGGGATCAACGGGTTTCTCACGGTGGTCGCCTATGACCGGGCGACCGGAGCGCGGTTGTGGCGCACAGACGCCAATCAACCGACCTGCTGCGCCATCGGGCTTCGTATCGCCCTGGCCCCTGACGGCAGCCTGGTGGTCGCCGGCCGCACAGCGACCGGGGGATACTCCAACTGGTGGACCGTGGCAATGGAAACCAACGGCGCAGTGAGGTGGCAGGCCCTGCGCAACGCCGCCGTCACCGCCGGGGACGAATTTCCAGCCGCCGTCTTCGTGCTTGCCGACGGCACCACCGTGGTGTCCGGGACCGGAGGCCCGGTGATTCGAGATATATTGGGGAACTCATACATGCAGGGCGTGACGGCCGGGTACAGCCCGAATGGAACGCTCTTGTGGGAGGCCTTCTCCAAATTGCCGACGGCTTGGGCTACATCCCTTCCAAACGGTGACGTGTGTGCGACTGGTGGTTACGACGCGCTTATTACGTGCTGGCGACCATCGGGTGGTGTGCTGCCCAATCAGCCGCCCATAGCGGTTATGTCAGCCAATCCCTTGAGCGGCCCGGCGCCCCTGACCGTGACCTTCAACGGTTCCGGATCGACCGACCCTGATGGAAGTGTGACTTCGTGGATATGGTCGTTCGGGGATGGCACCAGCGCCACCGGAGCCGTGGTTACCCACACCTATACAACGATGTGGATAACCTATTATCCATCACTGACGGTTGTCGACAACCGCGGTGCATCGAGCTGGATCACGGGTTCTCCCATCGTAGTGAATGCTCCACCTCCGCCGGCAGCTCCATCTCTTCTGACTGCATCGATCTCCGGACCGTCAGTTGTGCTCAGCTGGCAGGACAATTCACCCAACGAGATTGGCTTCTACATCGAGCGGTGCGAAGGCGCCGGCTGCACGAGCTTCACGGGCCTCGTCGGAGACACGTCCGCTAACGTCTCGACCTATACGGACTCCTCGGTCACTTCTGGGATTACCTACAGGTATCGAGTAGTCGCCTACAACGCCGGTGGGTACTCACCCTATTCCAACATCGCGAGCATCGTAGCCGGGGTGAGCAACCAACCGCCGGTCGCTGCCGCTTCCGCCAACCCGACGAGCGGCACGGCCCCGCTGACAGTGAACTTCAGCTCCACCGGCTCCTACGATCCGAATGGCACCATCGCCTCGTACTTGTGGAACTTCGGGGACGGTGGCAATTCGACCGCCGCCAATCCGAGCCACACCTACGCCAGCGCCGGCACCTACACGCGGACGCTCACCGTGGTGGACAACGCCGGCGCCACCGCCAGCGCGAGCGCGACCGTCACCGTGACGCCCTCGACAGTGAAAACGCTTCGCAGCACCGCCATCAACCTGTCCGGCACACGCATCGGCAGCCGCGTGAACGTGAGCGGCCAGGTCGTCGTGCGCAACGCCGCCAACACGGCCGTCTCGGGCGTGAACGTGAACGTGACCTGGCGTAAACCCGACGGCACTTCCGTCACGCAGACCGCGACGACAAGTTCGACCGGCATCGCCAAGTTCAGCACCACCGGCGGACGCGGCACCTACACGCTCACGGTGACCAACCTTGCCAAGACCGGCTACACGTTCGAGGCAGCCAACAGCATACTGACGAAGAGCCTCACCAAATAGGTGGATCCCGCTGCTCCCCCTCCGCCGCCGAACCCCGACTGGCGAAGCGAATACCGTGGACGGCATCTTCGCGAGCGGCCGGATATTCGAGGTCCTCGGGATGAGCGCCATTCGCGGACGGACGTTCACCCAGGCGGACGACAATCGAAGCGGCGGGCCAAATGGACCGGTGGCCGACCGCGGCGTGAGTACCCATGCGGGATGCGTGAGTACCCATGCGGTATCCGGCAGCGGTTTGACCACCAACTCTAAGCACTTCTATAATCAATCATTTATCCGTACAACTGAATGGCCCTGGACATGTCCGTCGTCGTGCCGATGCGCGACGAGGCGCCCAACGTGGACCAGCTCTACAGCGAGCTGACTGCCGCGCTGGAGGCCTTCGGCCGGCCCTACGAGATCATCGCCGTCGATGACGGCAGCACCGACGCGACGTTCGAGCTGCTTGCGCGGCTGCAGGCCAGGGACGTGCGGCTTAGGGTGATCCGGTTCCGGCGGAACTTCGGGCAGACGGCCGCCTTCGCTGCCGGGTTCGCGCACGCGCGCGGCCGGTTCATTGTCACCTCCGACGGAGATCTCCAGAACGATCCGCGGGACATTCCCGCCATGATCGAGCTCGCCGAGCAGCGCGGCGCCGACATCGTGGCGGGCTGGCGTAAAGAGCGGAAGGACCCGTTCCTCAGCCGACGCCTCCCCTCGATGATTGCCAACTGGATCATCTCGCACGCCACGGGCGTGAAACTGCACGACTACGGGTGCTCGCTCAAGGTGTTCCGCGCCGAAGTCGTCAAACCGATGAAGCTGTACGGCGAGATGCACCGCTTCCTGCCGGCGATCGCCAGCGAGATGGGCGTCGTCATCGAGGAGCACGTCGTCAACCATCGCGCGCGGGTGCACGGGACGTCCAAGTACGGCATCTCGCGCACGATACGGGTCGTGCTCGATCTGCTGACGGTGAAATTCCTCATCAGCTACTCGACGCGACCTCTGCAGATCTTCGGGCTCCTGGGCCTGACGATGGGCCTGCTGGGGGCGATCATCTGCGGGTGGCTGGCCTACGTGCGGCTGTTCGGTTACCAGTCGATAGGCGATCGGCCCCTGTTGCTGTTCGGCATTCTGCTGGTGTTCACCGGCGTGCAGCTCGTGACCCTGGGCCTCCTCGCCGAGATGCTGGCGCGGACCTACCACGAATCGCAGGGCAAGCCGACGTACCTCATTCGCGAGATTCGCGAAACGCCGGCAGGCCGGCCCCGTGAGGCCGTGGGAGCTTGAGCCCTGGGCCCACTTGTGTTGTTGACTCAACCCACCGCAAGGCCTGCCGGTTTCAGCGGGCATCCGACGCGCGTTGACCGCGATGCTCGTGTGCTAAACTGAAAATTCTTTCATGTCCAATGCTGTCGCTGTAGCCCGGCCACCGGAGGGCAACTCACTCTCACTCGAACGTGAGCTCAAGTACGTCGTGCCTGCCGGCAGGGCGCTGCTGGTCCGGTCCATCGTGTCTGCACTGTGCCGGCCTGACACACGTTATCCGGCTGCGACGGTCTTCACGATTTATTACGACACTCCGGATCTGGCGCTGCTGTCCGAGAAGATCAACAGCGACTATCTCAAGACGAAGGTCCGGCTGCGCTGGTATTCGACGGCCGTCCCGCAGGGTGCCACGGGCACCTTTCTCGAGATCAAGTCCCGCGTGGGCTCGCTCAGGCACAAGGTGAGAGTCGAGGTTCCCCCGGCGCTCGCAATGGTCCGCGATCAGCCTCTGCATCATCCCGCGCTGCTCGAGGTGCTCGAGCTCGCGCGGCCGCTCGGCGTTCCCGTTCCGGCGCGGCTCATGCCCGCGCTGCTCCTGCGCTACGAGCGGTCCAGATTTGTCGAGCCCATGTCTGCCAGCCGGATCAGCGTCGATACCGACATTGAAGCGGTTCGCGGCAATCCGCGCCTCGTCGGCAATGCTATCCCCGAGCGGCTCCCGCTGGCAGTCGTGGAAGTCAAGGGCACTGGCGACGACCTGCCTCGACCACTGCACCAGCTGATCCGGCTCGGCGCCCGCCGGTCCTCGTTCTCGAAATACGGCGCGGCCGGCTTCGCCATGCTGAGATACGTGCACTGAGCGCCGCCAGGTCCTATGCAGAAGCAGTTCGCTGACATCTACTCGATCCTGACGGGTGCGAACACGCAGGCGATGTCGGAGATCGGCATAGCCGGCTTCGTCGTGCTGATGTTCGTCTCGCTCGCCAGCTCCCTGCTGGCGGCGTTCCTGTACTTGCGGTTCTACGCGAATCGCGCCACGGGCAGCCAGGTCCATCGCGCGTTTCCTCTGCTGGGCGTGTCCATCACCGCGATTTTCGTCACGATCCAGTTCTCGCTGCCGTTGTCGCTGGGCCTGCTCGGCGCGCTCTCGATCGTACGGTTCCGGACGCCGATCAAGGAGCCCGAGGAGATCGGCTTCATCATGCTCGTGATCGCCGCGTCAATCGCCGCGGCGACGTTCAAGCTTGCGTTCGTCGGGCTGCTCTTCGTCGTCGCGATCGCCGCGCTGCTGATCCAGTCGCGCACGCGGGCATTCCAGAGCGGCCAGACCGACGGGGTCATCGTCATTTCGATGCCCAACACGGGATCGTCGGACGAATCCGTCATCGGCGACCTGCTGCGCAGGCACCTGTCGAAGGCCCGGCTCGAGAGCGTCTCCCGGAACGAGCACGGCACGGTCCTGTCCTACAACTTTCAGGACGCCAGCGAGACCTCGCTGCTGGCCTTGAACGGCGATCTCTCTGCCGCGGCCGGCGGCGCCAGCTTCAACATTTACTTCAATCGCGCCGGAGCACTGTGAACCCTGTGGCGCAACGTCGCCCTGCCGGTCTTCTGGTGCTGGCCGGCGCGGCGCTCGCGCTGGTGGCGATCGGCGGCGCCATCGAGTCGGCCGATCTGTTCCCCAGACTGCGCTTCGCCCTCCACCGCAACATCTCCCAGCTTCCCAGCACGCAGGCGGTGGCCCAGAAGGAGATCGTACGTGGTCTTCCGCTGCTGTCGATTTATCTCCAGCCCGAGGATCTGAGGACCCTCCTCGACAACAAGCGCAAGCACGGCCGCACATGGGAGCGTCCAGGCACGATCTCGTATTTTGACGACGGTCAGCTGCGGTTCGGCGGAGAAGCCGGCGTGCGCGTCCATGGCGGCGGCAGCCGCATCACGTCGCCTCGCCAGGGGTTCCGTCTTTTCTTTCGGCGGCGATCCGGCACGACGCAGTTCGGCCCGGGAATCCTGTTTGGTCCGGACAGCGATCCGCTCAAGCGCCTCGTCGTACACAACGACGTCCGCAGGGATCCCAGCGGCCTGAGGTGGCACCTGGCGAACCCGCTGGCGTACGATCTCGCCCGCCGCATCGGTTGCATCACGCCGGGGACCAGCCCGGCCCGCTTCTTCCTCAATGGCGAAGACCAGGGCCTTTACGTCCTCACGGAGCACTTCGACGACGAGTACTTCGCCACACACATGCCGGGCCGCCGCATCACGATGGAATTCGACGACATGGAGGTGCTCCGCGACAGGCTGGATCGCGCGCGGCCGCTCACGATGGAGGCAGTCGCGTCGCTCATGGATCTCGAGAACGTGACGAGCTGGTTTCTCGCGGTCGTCTTTGCGGCGACGCGCGATGCGTACCAGGGGCCGGGACAGTTTCTCGACGAAGGCCGCGAGCGCGGAGGCTGGTTCTGGGTGACGTGGGACATGGACCAGAGCTTCCGCACCTGGGACCTCGACAGCTTCCGGTATCTCCTCGAACGCGTGGGCGAGCGGCCGCGGGGGCGCCGGCCCAGCGAGCCGCGTCCGTTCGCGCTGACCACGCTCATCGCGGAAGACGCGCGTTTCCGCGAGTACCTCGCAGCACGGATCGACACCATGCTGAACCACCAGCTCACCCGTGAGTTCGTGGAGGAGCGCCGCGCGCATTACGTCGACGTTGCGGCGCAGTTCGGCGCGCCCGACACCTCGTACGTGGACCGGCAGAAGGAGTTTTTCGAGAAGCGCCCGGCCTTCGTGCGGGCGATCGCGGAGCAATGGCTGAACACACCGCCCGGAGTTGCGGTCTCGGTTCAACGGCCCGGAGGCGGTCGGTTCATCGTCGATGGATTCGAGAAAGACAGCAGATACGACGGCACGTATTTCCCCGGCCGCGAGCTCGTCGCACGTGTTCCCGACGACGAGGCGCGATGGTACGTGAACGGCGCGCTCGTATCAGAAGGCCAGGAGCTGCGTCTGAAGGCCGATCGTCCGCTGGCCATCACTGTGCTGACGGGGCGGGAGGACGTGGCGCCCGTCCGGCGGCCGCTGCCGGCTGCGGCAGAGGAGCCGCCGCCCCTGCAGAAGCCCATTCAGTGGCGGAGCATTGCCGCCGGCACCTTCACGGCGGGGTGCACTGAAGGCGACCGCCTCTGCGAAAACAACGAGTCGCCGCAACAGTCGGTGACACTGCGAACCGCATTCGAGCTGATGGCGACGGAAGTCATGGTGACGCAGTATCAGGCGTTCGCCGCCGCGTCCTCCCGGATGATGCCGAGACAGCCACTCTGGAGCGGCCCGGATCACCCGGTCGTCAACGTCACATGGGACGAGGCTGCAGCGTTCTGCCGGGCGGCCGGAGGACGGTTGCCTACAGAGATCGAATGGGAGTTTGCCGCGCGCGGCGGGCGAAGTCAGTTCAGGTATACGACTGGAGAAGCTTTGGTTCCCGAGGCGGTGAACGGCCTTGGCTTGAACGCGGGCGATCGGTGGGGGACCACGCCGCCGGTGGGTTCGTTCCCACCAGGCCCATTCGGCCTGTTCGACATGACGGGCAACGTGTGGGAGTGGACCGCGAGCTGGTATCGCGAAGGTGCGGAATGGGCACAACCGCGCCCCGCCGATCCAGCCCCGGACTCCGGCGAGCACCTCAGAACGGTCCGCGGAGGGTCGTGGGACAGCTCGCCGCGCAACTTGCGGGTATCACGCCGCGTCGGACTGTCGGCACGAGGGCGGCCCAACCTGTACGTCGGATTTCGATGCGCGCGGTAACGTGGCCGAGGCCGGGAGACGAAGCACCCGAATCCCGTAGACGTTCTGAGGTCGATCTGGAAGTCGAACGTCGCCATGCCGGATGAAGACGGCTACGCGTTGATCCGAAAAGTGCGCGCGTCGACCGGCGGGCGAGTCCGCCGGCTCGAATGGCTGACTCAATTAACGCCCACCCGCCGACTGACCGATAGGGGAACTGGGGAGGGTAACGTGTTTGAAGAAGCGATCCACGAACGGCTGAGACGGCTCAGAATCGCGCGCGGCGAATCTCTTGCGTCGTTCGCTGCGCGGCACGGAATACGCGTTGAGTTCCTGCGGGCGATCGAGGAGGGCCGGTTCCAGGATCTCCCCACCGGCATCTACGCGCGCGCGGCGGTTCGTGGCTACGCGAGCGCGTTGGGGCTCGATCCCGACGAGATTCTCGCGATCTGCGGTCCACTCCTGCCTGCGGTCGAGGACCCTGTCGCTGCGATCGGACGCCTGCGGGGATTACCCGCACCACGTTGGCGCGCGGCGACGAGGCACACGGGCACGGAGTACACGATTCAAAGCAATCGAACGTCTGACGGAGCACCGTTGGCATTGCCGAGCTGGCGGCTCGTCGCCGCGTCTGCAATTGACGCAACTGCGATGGCGGCAATGCTGCTTGCGGTCGTCACGTGCACCGTTGTGATGGGGGTGCCGATCTCCGCTCTCGGAGGCGCGGCGGCGCCCGCGTTTTTCATGATGGCGTTCGTGCTGGGCGGCTGCTATTTCGTCGTGCTGGGCGGGATTGCCGGCGCAACTGCCGGAGAATACCTGGCCGGTGTTCGTACGCAGGCCGCGGACCCGCGACTGCTCGACCTGCGAGCAGTCGCAGCCCGAACTCGGCAGTCGGTCTTTCGCGACGCGTACTGCATCGAACTGCTCGGCAAGTGGATTGGGCGCATTATCGTTGACCACAGGTGCCCAGGGAGCGCGAGCAGTACACATCACCTCGAGCACCCTGCGGCATGAGATGTATTGGGCGCTACTTCGGCGCCGAAGATCCGAGATCGCTGCTCCCGCTGTCGAGCATCATCAGCGCGCCGGCGGCGGCCGACGCCGCGTTCCAACCCAGAGCGGGGTCCTTCGTCCGGATCGCGTCCTGACGCATGCGTGACGCGCGCGCGCCAAGTGTGCACGCGCGCA
>CAYZBZ010000083.1:0-4613 GCA_964476725.1 uncultured Vicinamibacterales bacterium | reverse complement strand
CCTGAACCCCCGCCACCTCTACCCTCGCCGAATCAATCGTCCCAGCGGCGTCCGGATGCATTCCCCGTCCTCGAACACCACTTCGCCGCGCAGCATCGTCGTCCGTACCGCGCCACGGAGCTGCAGGCCGTGGTACGGCGTGACGCCGTGACGGTGATAGAGCGTGGCTCGGTCGACCGTGGCGACGCCGTCCGGATCCCAGATGACGAGATCGGCATCGCGGCCGGGGGCAATGGCCCCCTTCAGCTCGCTCAGCCCGGCGAGGCGCGCGGGCGCTGCGGCGAGCCAGCGAGACAGCGTCTGCATCGGGAGCCCTCGCGCGGACGCGCCCGTCCACACGGCGGCCAGTCCGAGCTGCAGCGACGCGATGCCGCCCCACGCCCGGACGAAGTCGCCATCGTCCAGCCGCTTGAGCGCCGGGAGCGCCGGAGAGTGATCCGTCGCGATCAGATCGATCCCGCCGTCAGCGAGCCCTTTCCACAGCCGCTCGCGATGGTCGCGCTCGCGGATTGGCGGCGCGCACTTGAACGGGGTCGCGCCGTCCGGAATCTCTTCGGCGGCGAACGTCAGGTAGTGCGGACAGGTTTCCGCGGTGATCGGCACGCCGTCGGCGCGGGCAGCGGCAAGGACAGGCAGTCCATCGGCCGACGCGAGATGCACGACGTGGACCCGCGCGCCGAACTCGCGCGCGAGCTGCACGAGCAGCTCGATGGCGGCCTGTTCACATTCCGGCGGCCGGCTGTCGAGCCACGTCGCATAGCACCGAGGGTCTCCCGACGGCTCACGCAGCCGCGCCGGCAGCTCCGCGTGCACCAGCAGCGGCAACCCGAGCCTGGCGAGGATCGGCAGCGCCGCGCGGAGATCCTGTTCGGTGACGTTGAGGAACTCCTCCACGCCCGACGGAGACAGAAAGCACTTGAACCCGAGAACTCCGGCGCGCGCGAGCGGCGCCAGCGCCGCACTGTTTCCGGGCACGACGCCGCCCCAGAACCCGACATCGACGTAGCACCGTCGCGCGCCCGCGGCGCGCTTCGCCTCCAGGCCCGCGGCGTCAGTCGTCGCCGGAATGCTGTTGAGCGGCATGTCCACGAGCGTCGTGACGCCACCCGCCGCAGCGGCCCGCGTCGCATGCTCGAAGCCTTCCCACTCGGCGCGGCCCGGATCGTTGATGTGTACGTGCGTGTCGACGAGGCCCGGCATCACGACAAGCGCTCCCGCGTCCACCACACGAACCCCTGCCGCGCGTTCCGCGTATGCCTGCACCGCCGCGATGCGCCCGTCGCGGACGAGAATCGATGCCGGCCGCACGCCGTCCGGGAGCACCACCCGCTCGCTTCTCACCACCATCGCTGCAGACATTCAGAGCCTCGCAGAACCTTGCGGAACCTTGCAGAACAGAACCCTGCAGAACCCCGCAGAACCTTGCGGAACCTCGTGGAACCTAGCTTTATCGCTCCAGCCTCAACTCGATGAGGCCGTGCGGCTCCTCGGTGGGGACGAAAACCTCGTTGCGGTTCTCGAGGCCGAACGGCGTCAGGTCGACGGGCAGATGATGCCTGTTCGGCATGACGAGATGGATGCTGGCGACTTCGCCGCAGTTGTCCAGCACCGCCTGGCCCATCGCATACATCGTGTGCTGCACCGATTCGCTCTCGTGCGCGGCGAACGTCTCGAGGAGCGTGCCGCGGACGGCCCGCCAGACCGGGGCGAAGGACAGGTCGACGTTCCGATATCGCCAGGTGGCCGTCAACGACGTCGCCATGATGCGGTCGCGGGTCTCCGGCAGCGTCGTATATTCGTCGCGCAGGAAACCGGAAAACGCCGAGCCCGAAGTCTTGAGGACAACGAGGTCGGTCACTCCGGCCTCGACCACGGCTGATTGCCGATCGCTCGTCACGGCCGCCGAACGGGTGTCCGGTCCCCGGCGCACGAAGGCCTGGCCATGGTCGCGCTCGCCATTCGCGATGCGCCCCCACGGGTGCTCGGTGAGCTCAGTACGCACCCGCGTCAGGCGGGGATTGCGATCGAGGAAGTGGCGGCAGAGCGCGAGCCCGAATGTCTCGGGCTCGCCAACCGCCCCGCGGCCGGCCAGCGCATACACGGTATTCTTCATGGTGTCGGTCGGCAGCACCCCGCTGTTGTCCCCGTTGGTGTAGGACTCGCCGTAGTCCCCCTCGAACTGGATGGCGACGGTGAGGTCCCGCAGGTCGTGGCGATCGCCGTGGCGCGACACCTGCAACAGCCGCACTCTCGATTTGCCGTAGGCCGTATGAGCGAGCATTGGACGCTCCGGAGAAAGGATGTGACGCGACGTGGGCGCCGATCATAGCACCGCACCGTTCACCGCCCTGGCGGACCTCGCATCGGCGCGCGTCGGCGGACGCGCCATCGCAGCCAACGACGAGTTCTTCGCGCCGAAGTCGAACCTGGTGAAGCCGGAGCCGGCAATCTTCATCCCCGGCAGGTTCACCACGCGCGGGAAGTGGATGGACGGCTGGGAATCGCGCCGGCGCCGCACGCCCGGACACGACTGGTGCATCGTCTTGCTCGGCATGCGCGGCGTCGTTCGCGGCGTCAACGTGGACACGCGTCACTTCACCGGGAACCATCCATCGCATTGTTCGATCGACGCACTCGATTCCGCCGGGCCGCTCACGCCCCGCGTCCGCGCGGCGGAGGGGGCGCCCTGGACGACGGTGCTGCCCAAATCCGAGCTCGGCGGCGACAGCTCGAACCTGTTCCCGATCGCCGATGTGCGGCCGTGGACACACCTGCGGCTCAACATCTTTCCCGACGGCGGCGTCGCGCGCCTCCGCGTATTCGGCGACGTCGTCGTGGACTGGCGGGCCGCCGCGCGCGCGGGCCGCCCGGTGGACCTCGCGGCGATTCGCCACGGCGGCCTCGTGCTTGGCGCGAGCGACATGCACTTCGGAGCCAGGGACAACCTGGTCATGCCAGGCCGCGCGAAGAACATGGGGGACGGATGGGAAACGCGGCGCCGCCGCGCGCCCGGCCACGACTGGGCGATCGTGCGGCTGGGCACGGCGGGAACGGTGACGCGCGTCGAGATCGACACGAATCATTTCAAGGGCAACTATCCCGAAAGCGCGTCGCTCGAAGGGTGTTTCGCGCCCGGCGCATCGCTCGAGGCGCTCGCATCCGCGGCGTGGCGCGAGATCGTGCCGCGCACCAAGCTCCGTCCGCATCACCGGCACGTCCTGACGACGACGCCCGGTTCGGCCGGGCCGATCTCGCACGTGCGTCTCAACATTTTTCCTGACGGCGGCGTCAGCCGGCTGCGGATTCATGGAACCGTCCATCCGGCTTGACCGGGCCCCGATCGAGGAGGCGCGCCGTCTCCTGACCGCATGCTGCGGCTCCACGCGGTGGGTGGACCGGATGCTCGACCGCCGCCCGTTCGGCAGCCGGGCGGCGCTGCTCGACGCAGCGCGCGAGGAATGGTTCGTCCTGGCACCGGACGACTGGCGCGAAGCATTCGGTCATCATCCGAAGATTGGCGGCGGCGACGGTCTTCGCGCGCGCGTTGCCGCGACGCGTCACCTGTCGGAACGCGAACAGTCGGGCGTCAGCGGCGCGTCGGAGGACATCCTCGAGTCGCTGGCAGACGGGAACCGCGAGTACGAGCAGACGTTCGGGTATATCTTCATCGTATGCGCCTCGGGCCGGGGCGCTGACGAGATGCTCGAGATGCTCCGTGCGCGGCTCCAGAACGACGCGGCGTCGGAGATCCTGATCGCAGCCCGCGAGCAGGCCAGGATCACCGAGCTTCGTCTGGAAGCCCTGTGACCATGCCCCCACTGCGATCGTCTCCTGACCAACGCGTTGGTGCTGACGATGGACGAGCAGTTCACGGTCCATTCCGGCGGCGGCGTGGCGATCGCGGGGCTGTTCGGCGCGAAGGTGCTGGCCGCGCAGCTCGGCGCCGGGGTCGCGCTGTTCGGCGCCAGCCCCGACGACACGCTCAGCGACGGTTACGTGGAGCTTGCCGGGGGACTATGAGCAAGGGTTTCGCGGGGTTCAGTTCCGCAAGGTCAATCACTGAACCCTGCGGAACTGAACCTTGCAGAACTTTGCAGAACCCTGCGGAACCCTGCGGAACCCTTGGTCAGTCCACGAACACCCTCACCTTCCGTGGCGTGACGTAGACGCGGTCGCCCGCCTGAATGCCGAGTCGCTCGAACTCGTCGCGCCCGAGCTCCGCGTGAATCGTCCCTCCGTCAGGGACGGCAAGCTCCAGCTTCACCATCGCCCCGGCAAGCGCAAAGGTCTCCAGAATCGTCCAGAGTCCACCGCCCCCTTCGTGGCGGCTCACGTCGAATTCGTGCGGCCTGGTATAGGCGGCCGCCGGCCGCGGAGCCGGATCGTCGTGCACCGGGTACTCGACCGCCAGCGGCCCGAAGATTCCTCGCCCGCCTTCAACCCGGCCGTGGAAAATATTGACGGTCCCCAGAAAGCCAATAACGAACGGCGTCGCGGGGCGCTCCACGACGTCCTCCGGCGTGCCTTCCTGCTCGATGACGCCGTGGTTCATGACGGCGACGCGGTCGGCGAGCTCCAGCGCCTCTTCCTGATCGTGGGTCACGAAGACGCTG
>CAYZBZ010000082.1:0-14814 GCA_964476725.1 uncultured Vicinamibacterales bacterium | reverse complement strand
AGCTGCCCTTGACGGAGGAGCAGTCGCAGCTGATGGACATCATGCTGCGCGAGTCCGATCGGCTGAACGACACCATCCGCAGCTTTCTCGCGTACGCGCGGCCGCAGCGGCTCGGCACGACGCGCGTCGACGTGCGGCAGGTGATTACCGACGCCGCGCGCCTCCTGCAGAACAACGCGGAGCTGAGCGAAGCGCACGAAATCGCCGTCGACGTGCCGGCAGACGAGGCGTGGTACGACGCGGACGAGAACCAGATCCGTCAGGTCGTGTGGAATCTCGCGACCAACGGCCTGCGCGCCATGCCGGACGGAGGCAAGCTGCGGCTGTCGGTCGCCCGTCGCGAGACCGAGCCGGGTAGCCCGGGAGATCTCGTGATCCGCGTCGAGGACCAGGGGGTCGGCATCGCGCCGGACGAGCTCGACGGCATCTTCCAGCCGTTCCGCGGGGCCTTCGCGCGTGGGACGGGGCTCGGCCTGGCGATCGTGCACCGGATCGTGAGCGACTACGGCGGAGAGGTCCGCGTGACGTCCCAGCGCGGCGTCGGCACGGACGTGCAAGTGATTCTGCCGCTGGCCGCGCCCGCGCCGGCGGACGCCGGGGCGTTGCTCAAATAATCATGACCACTGAGCTCCAGACCGGCGAAGCGACGGTGACCGCGGCCCGGGCGCGCGTGCTCGTGGTCGACGACGAGCGCTCGATGCGCGAGCTGCTGTCGATCGTGCTCCGGCGCGACGGGTACGACGTGCTGATAGCCGAAGACGGCGCCGCCGCCCTGGAGGTGCTGAAGCGCGATCGGATCGACATCCTGATTTCCGACCTCCGGATGCCGGAGATGAACGGCGTCGACCTGCTGCGCGAAGCGAAGCGCATCGCGCCCGACACCGTCTGTATCATCATGACCGCGTTCGCGTCGACCGAGACCGCGGTCGAGGCGCTCCGGCTGGGGGCCGCCGACTACGTGAACAAGGGGCCGAGCGTGGCAAGCGAGGTGCGCCTCCGGGTCGGCCGCGAGCTCGAGCGGAAGCGCCTGCAGCAGGAGAACGTGCTGCTGAAGCGGGCGCTGCGGACCTCGCACCAGTTCTCGAACATCATCGGCAGCAGCACCGCGATGCTCTCGGTCTTCCAGCTCGTGGAGACGATCGCGCCGACGAGCAGCACCGTGCTCATTACCGGGGAATCCGGCACCGGCAAGGAGCTCGTCGCGCGGGCGATCCACGTCAATTCGCTGCGCAAGGACAAGTCGTTCGTGGCGGTCAACTGCGGCGCGCTGTCCGAGACACTGCTCGATTCGGAGCTCTTCGGCCACATGCGCGGGGCCTTCACCGGCGCCGACAGCAACAAGAAGGGGCTGATCGAGGTGGCCGAGAAGGGGACCATTTTCCTCGACGAGATCGGCGAGATGAGCCCCGCCGTGCAGGTGAAGCTGCTGCGCGTGCTGCAGGAGCGCAAGTTCAGGCGGCTCGGCGGGACCGAGGAGATCGACGCCGACATCCGCATTCTGGTGGCCACCAACCGGGACCTGTCGAAGATGGTCGCCGAGGGGGACTTCCGCGAGGACCTGTTCTACCGCATCAACGTCATCCCGCTGCGGCTGCCGCCGCTGCGCGAGCGCCTCGACGACATCCAGGTGCTGGCGGAACACTTCGTCGCGAAGTTCGCGGCGCAGATGGGGAAGCCGATCACCGGCATTTCCGGCAGCGCGCTGGCGCGCCTGCGCGACTACGCGTGGCCGGGCAACATTCGCGAGCTGGAGAACGCCATGGAGCGCGCCGTCGCGCTCGAACGGTCTCCCACGATTCTGCCCGACAGCCTGCCCGAGAACCTGAGCCCGGCGGTCCCGCTTCCGGACGCCGCGGCCCCGTCCCCGCCGCTCGAAGGGTTCCCCGACGCCGGCTTCGATCTCGAGCAGCACGTGCAGCACATCGAGAAGGAATACATCGCGGAGGCCCTCCGCCGGGCGGGGGGCGTCAAAGTGAAGGCGGCCGAGCTCCTCGGCATGAGCTTCCGGTCGTTCCGGTACTACACGAAGAAGTACAACCTCAAGTAGCGTGTGCGGCTGACACTTCCTGCCACTCGAGGTTGACAGAAACTGGCAGTTGGTCAAAAATTGTCAGTGGAAGCGCGAGTGAAAGTCTTCCGTAGCTCATACCCCAAACAACTGAACAGCAGTCATTTAGCGTCTTCCTGTGACGTGCGGGTCACGGTGGCACTGCCGTTGCTGATGTGTCTCCCGTCGACCGCTGGGCTGCACCTGCGGAGACCGACGAACAACACAGTCCAGGCGGCCATCGCATTCTTCACCAGGAGCAGAATCATGAAAGTTCGCAACCAGAAGGGTTTCACGCTCATCGAGCTGCTGATCGTCGTCGCGATCATCGGCATCATCGCCGCGATTGCGGTCCCGGGTCTTCTCCGCGCCCGTATGTCGGGTAACGAGTCTTCGGCAATCGGTTCGATGCGCGCCATCAACAGCGCGCAGGCGGGCTATTCGGCGGCGGCGGGTCAGGGCGGGTATGCGACGGACCTGACCATTCTGGGAACGGCGTGCGCCGGCGGCACCCAGGGCTTCATCTCTCCCGACATGAATCCCGCGACCACGGGCGTCACGACCTCCGGAACGGGCGTCATCAAGAGCGGCTACATCGTGGACATGACCGGCAACGCCACGGCCGGACCGAACGACTGCAACGCGGTCGCGACCAACACCGACTACACGGGCACGGCGATTCCGCAGAGCGTCGGCACGACCGGCGCGCGCGGCTTCAACACGACAGCGGCCGGCACGATCTTCTTCGACCCGGCGGGCACCGCGACCGGCTCTACGCCGCTCCAATAACGGCGCTCAATCGAATCGCACGAGGGATGCCCACCGCGACGTGGGCATCCCTTTTCTCGTTTTCGGCGCTGCCTTGCCGAGAATCACGCACGCGAGCAACCCCGCTTCAGGAATACCAATGCGCGGATGCCTCACGTTTGAATGCCCTGCTGTTGACCGCTCCCGTCGCGACACGGAAGGTCAAGGTCACCACGGAATCGGTCCCGGTTTTCGTGACCGTCACCGATAGCGAGAAACGGTCGCAGCCGACCTTGGTGCTGGCTGTGATGTTTGTGTGTCCGGTTCCCCCAGGCCTGGCCTATCGACGCATCCCGGCCGCTCCGATACGTGAAAAGAATGTCTTCTGACACGGCACGCCCCCTGGCCGCGGGAGGCGGTGTCGACCACAAGGCCGCGTTGCAGAGGACGCGCGTCGTGTCCGTCGGTATTTTTCTGCTCGTCGCCGCTGTCTACGCGGCCGCGGGTCCGGGGCGCATCGACATTATCGACGGACAGTACCGGTTCGAAGTCGCGCGGAATCTCCTCGAGGATGGATCCGTGCAGGTCCGCGACCCGTTTCTCGGTGCCGCGGTGGTAGGGATTATCGGGGTCTACTCCCCGTACGGAATCTCCGGGTCGATCGTCTCGCTGCCCCTCGTGCTCCTGGCCAAGGCGACCGGCACGGGGTCGGTCGATCGTCAGCAGTTCTTCTTCTCGTTCACATCCGGCGTGTTCGGCGCGGCCACCGCGGCGGTGCTGTTTCTGTTCTACACGAGCCTCGGGTTCGGGCGCCGCGCCGCGCTGCTGTGGACGCTGGTCGCGGCGTTCGCGACGCTTGCGTTCCCGGCCGCGACGTCAGTATTCGATCAGGCGCAGCACGGCTTCTTCGTGATCTCCGCGTGCCTTCTGGCGTTACTCGCGGCGCGGCGTGAGTCCATGACGCTCGCCGTGGCGGGTGGCGTGGCGCTGGCGGTTCTTGTGAACTTTCAGGAAACGTACGCGATTCTGTTCCCGACGCTCGGTCTTGCCACGCTGGCCTCGCCCGGGGCATCGCGCGAGCAGCGGCGCCGCGCCATCGACAGGTTCATCGTCTTCAATTTCGTGGGTTGTCTCGGCCTGCTCGTGTGGGCAGGTCTGAACAACTTTCGGTTCGGCAGTCTGCTGTATTCCGGCAAAGGCGCGAACCATCCGCCTCCGTTCGGCAATCTCCTGATTGGGCTCGCGGGACTGCTGTGCAGTCCAGGGAAATCGCTCCTCCTTTACAGTCCACCGACAGCGATCGCTCTGTTCGGGGTGTACCGGCTCCTGCGCCGCCATCGTCGTCTCGGACAGGCCGTCGTCGCGTCATCGGTCGCCTATCTCGGGCTGATCTCCACGCTCTCCTTTTACGGGGGCGATTGGTGCTGGGGGCCGCGCTATTTCGTTGTGATTCTGCCACTGCTGGCGCTGGGGTTTCCGTTCGTTACCTGTGCCAAAGCGTCTGCCCGGGCCGCCGTTCGGACGCTCGTCGCCGCGGGCGTATGCGTGCAACTGTTGGCGCTCAGCGTGGAGCATCATCGCTTCTTCTACGCGCGTTCATTGCCGAGCTTCTTCTGGTATACGGACGGGAGCTTCTACTTCACACATTCCGCGCTCTTCTCGCGGCCTGGCGAAGTGCTGGACTCGATCGAGCACGGCGTGCCGCCCGAGGCCGACATGTTCCGTCCCGGTCCATATCCCGGGCTACTCACGTATGCCGTGTTCGGCGGCTGGGGACATCCCGAGCTGTCCCCGCCGCAATGGATGCGCCGTTATCGCGTATTCTGGCTGCCGCGTCCGTGGCCCTTATGGATGAGGACCATCCCGGAAGGACAACGGCCGATCAACCTGCCGCTGGGGGGTGCCCTGCTCGCGGCGATGGCGCTGGCGGGCATGCTCGCAATCCGGTTCGGCCGCGGCGAGCCCGCGGTGAAGAGACGGCCATGAACCCAGGCGCATCAGAACTGGAGCTGTCGGTCGTCATCCCTTGCCTGAACGAAGCGTCGACGATCTCGCGTTGTATCACGCAGGCGCTAGGCCCGCAGGCCGCGCAGGCCATGCTCCATGAGCCTGATCAGTCTGGGGCGCAGTGCGTGAGGCAGCGGCGCGCGTTCGATCGCGCTCCGGCCAACCGAACCGAGCAGAGGCAGAATGGCAATGGCGAGTGCGCCGAGCAATCCGAGAATCGCAAACGGGCGGGCGGCGCTCGCCAGCCATCCGGGCTGCGCTGGAAGAGTCAGCAACACCACCGCACTGATGATCACCAGCACGACAGCGTCGGCCGCGCGCTCTGAAAGCGCCGTCGCCAGCACGTACGTGTTCTCGAGCGTGCTGCGCGAGCTGATCATGAACGTGCGAACGAGTTCCCCGGCTCGCGCGGGAAGGAAGTTGTTGCCGAAGTACCCGGCCGCGGTAGCCCAGAACGCGGTCGACACCCTGACGGCACCCTCGGCATTCAGCAGGATGCGCCACCGGTATGCGCGCAGGAAGAGCGTCCCTGTCGCGATGGCGGCCGCCAGCGTGAGACGGCCGGGCGCGGCGCTCGTGACAATCCGCGCAACCTGCCTCCACTCGACGCCTCGCAGCGAGTAATACACGAGCACGGCCGCCAGGAGAGCGGCGACGCTGAAGGAGACGGCCCTCCTTCCCGGAGTCGTGAGCATCAGAAGAACCGCGCGTCCTGACCCTGCGACTTGAGCAGATCGGGCAGGCAGCGGTCGTACCGACGCCACTGACCGGGTGGGTTCAGGCTGGTCACGGCAGGTTCTGCGGGTGGAGCCATTGGGGCTATTACCATCCCGGCCGTCGTGGGACGCCGGCGCACGATCTGCAGCATGGCACCCGCCAGCACGTAGGCCACGGCGGCAATGGCAAACGTCCGCGTGGTGCCAATGTAGATCGCGGAATAAATCGCGCCGACGCTCGCGAGGACGGAAAATACGCCGTTCAGCGACCAGCCCCACAACACAAGTCGTTCCGAGCGCGCGACCAGTTCCATCCCAAGCGGCATCGGCATGCCCATCAGGAACCCGAGCGGCGCAACAATCAGCAGCGTCGTACCGACGCGCGCTGTCATCGGCGCCGCAACCACCGTTGACAGCAGATACCCACGGGTGAGCAGGAACACCGCCAGCAAGCCCACCAGCGCCGCGAAGACTGCCGCCAGGCGCAGGGGGCCCGCGTGCGTCAGGCGGCCGGACGCATAGCTTCCGGCGCCGCTGCTGAGCAGCAGGCTGGCAAGGACCACCGAGAACGTGATGATCGGGCTGCCGAGCAGCAGCGCGAAGACGTGGAACAGTTCGATCTCGACGCCCATGAACGCGATGCCAATGAGGGAGAAGTAGACGAGCGCCGCCAGGGCGCTTGGCCAGTGCGGCTCGGCCTCCCTGCCGCGCCTCAGCGAGGGGATGAGAGGGACGAGCAGAAACGGCACGATCAGCACCATCAGGGCGATCACGAGGGTCTGCAGCTGCAGGACACCGAGACCTGCGCGCTGGCCCGGGCGCGCGCGCTCGACGAAGTAGAAGGGGTTGTCGTCGGTGGCGAGCGAGATGTCGAACGGGGCATCGCGGAACATCCGCGCGCGATCCCGCTCCGTCATGATCGCATGCACGAGCGCCGCGTAATCGGCAAACCCCGGCTGCGGTGGCCGGACGTCCACTCCCACGGGCGGCGCCCATAACGTCTCGAAGCCATATTGCTCGGTGAACGCCTGGCTGCGCGCCACATCGGCGGCGGTCAACGGACTCTTCTTCACCAGCACGAAGCACATCGATCGGCCGAAGAAGGGGCTGTCGGCCGCCGTCACGAGCATGTGGCCCGCCGGGTCGGCTATCCCCTGCTGCGCGAGGGCCTCCCACGCCACGGCTATGCCTCGCATGGTGTCGGTGCGGTTGACCTCGCCCCGGCCGAGCGCGCGCAGGAACGCAAAGTAGCCGTCTGGCGCAAGGTGATTGAAGAACTCGCCGTACGCTTCGACGGTATACAGATAGTTCTCGCTGAACGCGAGCGCCGTGGCCGAGCCGCCCGTGTCGACCCAGGTCAGCGAAATCAGGTCGAACTTGTCGGCGGTCCGCTTGATGAAGGTGCGCCCGTTCTCGAGCACAAGACGTACGCCAGGCAGGTTGTAAGGGCGGCCGGAAAACGACGCCAGTTCCTGGTTTACCACCCGGACTACGAGTGGATTGATCTCCACGGCCGTAATGTTGGTGCGTCCCATCCGCACCGCCTGAAGGATGTCGACGCCGCCGCCGGGACCGACGATCAGCTGATTGGCCCCTAAAGGCAACAAGCGGTCGGTCAGCGCAGTCAGATCCTGATCGAGATACGTGTAGTCCTTGAGCGTCGCCGGGTTTCCATCGAAGCGGACGATCTCAGTACCACCGATGCCGTCGATGATCAGGTCCAACATGTCGTGCTTGAACCCGGCATAACGTGGGCTGAGCGCCCATGTAAAAAACCGGCCCGGGTGCACGCGCACAGCGGACACCGCGTTCCACTCGCTCACGACGGTCGGCCTCCCGAGCCACGACGCATGCTGAGGCTTGGCGATAGGCTCCATCAGGCCGAGGAACAGGCCGGCGAACGCCCACATTGCAGCAATCGCGACGACGCCGGCGGCGGCGTTTCGGTGCTCGGCGAGACCGAACAACGCGCCCGCGAGCATGGGCACAGCACAGAAGGCCAGCAGCACCTGCACCGGCGTCGACCCCTCCAGCAGGGCGATGGCGACGAGGCAACCGGCGGCGGCGAACACCAGATCCACCGCGTACAACAGATTGAAATTCGCGCGGTATCGAGCGAACACCATGGCGACCACGAGGCCGCCGCAGAGAAAGAACGGGAACAGGCACCAGAACATGCCGGCCAGGGGCCAGAACTGGCCTGGCGTGAAAGTCCAGCTGCCGACGTTCGTGTACGGATAGACCACCAGGAGCGCGAGCGTGCCGACGATGCCGAACATGCCCATCGCGGCGCCGCAGATCATCGCATTCAGCGAAAAGCGCTCCGCCGTGAACACGCGCGGCATCACCTGGACCAGCAGGCTCCCGGAGGCAAGCCCGAGCATCGCCAGGGAAATGAGCATGAAGGCGTAGTAATACGTCATGATCGAGGCGAAGAGCCGCGAGAGGACGACCTGCACGAGCAGCACGCTCATCGCAATCAGCCCGAATGCCACCACCACCGGACGCGGCGGACGTGCTCCCGTTGAACTCATGCACTCTCCCGTTGACGAATTGGCCTGATTATCGTTGTGACGGCGGTAGCGTTCAAGGGTTCATCCAGATTCTTCGCAATGGCCTAACGGCGCGTGCCCGACTCGCCGATACACTAATGCCAGCCATGTCAAAGTCAGCTGTCGCCGCGATCGGCATCTTCCTGCTTGTCGGGGCCATTTACGCCGCGGCGGGACCGGGCCGCATCGACATCATCGACGGACAGTATCGGTTCGAGGTGGCGAAAAACATCGTCGAGGATCGATCGATCCAGATCATGGATCCGTTCCTGGGCTTCGGCGTCCAGGGCGTCAACGGCGTCCGCGTCTATTCGCCGTACAGCATCTCCGGCTCGCTCGTGTCGGTACCGCTCGTGATCCTCGCGAATCTGGCGGGTACGCCGTCGCTCGATCGCCAGCAGTTCTTCTTCTCGTTCACGTCGGCGGTGCTCGGGGCCGCAACGGCCGCGATCCTCTTTCTGTTTTACATCACGCTTGGCGTCGCGCGGCGTCCGGCACTGGCGTGGACGCTGGTGGCGTCGTTCGCGACGCTCGCCTTTGCCGTGGCCACGTCCGTGTTCGATCAGGCGCAGCACGGGTTCTTTTTGCTGTGTGCATGCTTCCTGGCGTTCCTATGCTCGCGTCGCGATTCAATGCGGCTGGCGGTGGCCGGCGGCGTGTGCCTCGCCATCCTTGTGAACTTTCAGGAAACCTACGCGGTCATGTTTCCCGCGCTGGCCGTTGCCTCGCTCGCACCTCCCGACGCCGAACCCGCCGCGCGGCGGCGCTCGCTCGACCGCTGCGTTGTCTTCATATTCGTGGGGTGCCTCGGCCTGCTCCTGTGGGCGGCCATCAACAACTCTCGGTTTGGCAGCCCGATCTTCTCTGGCAAGAGCAATGCGGCGCATCCGCCGGCGTTGGGCAATCCACTCGTCGGTCTCGCGGGATTGCTGCTCAGCCCAGGAAAGTCCATCTTTCTCTATAGTCCGCCGACAGCCGTGGCCCTGTGGGGCGTCTGGAAGCTTCTCAAGCACGAACGTCGGCTCGGACAGACTGTGGTGGCAACCTCCGTCGTGTATGTCGGGCTGATTTCGTCGCTGTCATTCTATGGCGGCGACTGGTGCTGGGGCCCAAGGTATTTCGCGACGATTCTCCCGCTTCTCGCGCTCGGATTCCCGTTCATCCCACTCGCGAAGAGGCCCGTCCGCCTCGCGCTCGGGACGGCGGTGGTGGCCGGCCTGTGCGTGCAGACGCTGGCGCTGACCGTTGAGCATCATCGCTTCTTCTATGCGCGGTCGCTGCCGAGCTTCTTCTGGTACAGGAACACGACTTTCTATTTCAACAATTCCGCACTCTTCTCGCGGCCTGCCCTGCTCGCGGCGATGGCGCTGGCGGGCATGCTCGCAATCCGGTTCGGCTGCAGCGAGCCCGCGGTGAAGAGACGGCCATGAACCCAGGCGCATCGGAACTGGAGCTGTCGGTCGTCATCCCTTGTCTGAACGAAGGGACGACGATCTCGCGGTGTATCACGCAGGCGCTCGACGCGATCGCGCAGCACGGCATCCGCGGCGAAGTCGTCATGTCGGACAACGGCAGCACCGACGGCAGCATGGACATCGCAACGGCGGCCGGCGCGCGCGTGGTCTCGTGCCCGACGCGCGGTTACGGTGCGGCACTCCAGTGGGGCTTCCGGCATGCGCGGGGACGGTACCTGCTCATGGGTGATGGCGACCAGTCATACGACTTTTCGCTGCTGCCGCGATTCATCGAACAGGCCAGGGCCGGTTCCCGGTTCATCATCGGGTCGCGGCTGCGCGGCGCCATCGAACCCGGCGCGATGCCGACGCTCCATCGGTATCTCGGCACGCCCGTCCTGACCTGGATCCTCAATCGCCTGTTCGGAACCCGCATCTCCGACTGCAATTGCGGCATGCGCTGCATCGAGCGCGCGACCTTCTTCACACTCGGCGTGGTATCGCCCGGGATGGAGTTCGCGTCCGAGATGATCGTCAAAGCGGCGGTCGTGGGCGTCCACATTACCGAGGTGCCAATCGACTTCTACCGCGACCGGCGGGATCGCCGTCCCCATCTGCGCCCGTTTCGGGACGGCTGGCGCCACTTGCGGCTGCTGCTGTGGCACGCGCCGGATCAGATGATGACGCTGCCGGGCCTCTGCATGCTCGCGGTCGGGCTACTGCTCGTCTTTTCGCAACTGTCCGGCCCCGTGTCGCTCGGGTTCACGAGCCTCGACATCCATTACATGATCCTCGGCGATACGTTGTCCCTCGTCGGCACCTCCGCGATCTCGCTCGGTCTTGTCGTGGGCGCGACGATGCCGGCCGGGCGTGTGAAGCACCTGCGGATACTGCTGCCGGCGCATCGGTGGTACACGTTCGACGCCGCGGCGCTCACGGCCGGCATCCTTTTCGTCACCGGCTGCATCGTCGACGGGTTCGTCCTCTCGTACTGGCTGTATCACGATCGCGGGATCCTGACGTCGTTCTTCACGCGCCTCACGCTCTTCGGCCTGCTGCTCATCGCAATGGCGGTGCAGATTGGCTTCTCTGCCCTGCTGCTTGGCGCAAGCTTCACGGGCGCCGGGCGGTTCCGAAGGCGCACCGATCCCGCTCACGAACCGGACGGCGCGGTCGCGAGGACGTAATGGATTGCCCGTAACCTGTATGGAGCGCCAATGGACAACAGGGCGTATCTCGAGCGGGCTGCAGACTACGACGCCGAGAACCAGGACAAATCACGGACGATGCTGAAGAAAGCCGCGCTCGTCTCCGCGGCGATGGAGAAGCATGCGAACGGACG
The DNA here is from genome assembly GCA_964476725.1 of uncultured Vicinamibacterales bacterium. GTDB lineage: Bacteria > Acidobacteriota > Vicinamibacteria > Vicinamibacterales > 2-12-FULL-66-21 > JALZOC01. The sequence continues at coordinate 3,949 of CAYZBZ010000082.1, read as the reverse complement.
GCCGATTTCAGTCCTGGAGATCGGCTGCGGCACCGGCCTGTTCACGAAGCTGCTGGCGGAACGGTTCCCTCACGCGAGGATCACCGCGACGGATGCGTTCGTTCCCATGCTCGACATGGCAAAGCAGCGCCTGGCAGCATTTCCGAACATTACCGTCGCACAGTACGACGCCCAGACGGCCGGCACCTTCGCGCAATGCTTCGACGTCGTTTGCGGCGTCGATCTCATCCACCATTTGACCGATCCCGTCGCCGGCTTGCGATACTGGCGAGCACTCATCGCACCCGGCGGCGCCCTTGTGTTCTTCGAGTCGAACGCACGCAACCCCGTGCTGTACCTTCGTGTCAGGAACAGACCCGAAGAAGCTCGGTTCAAGTACAATACCCGGCGCAATCTGACTTCATGGGCTACCGCGGCGGGATGGGGTAAGGTATCGGTCGACTACGCGCCGATCTACCTTCCAAACGGGCCGCGCCGCTTGTGGTCCGCGCTCGGCCATATCGAGGGCGCCATGCATGCTGCACTCTGGCCGATTTCTGGCGGTATGATCGTGTATGGCGAGGTTGTCTGACCGGTGTCTTCTCGCCAACGATGCGGCCGGACGCCCACATTTCGAGGGCACGGCGGCGGCATCGCGATGCATTTCGCGCCAACCTCCGGACGCACCTCCTCCAAATGAATCGCCGTGCCGAGACAGTTGACGTGTCGGTCTCCGGCATCGTGATACCGGCGGCGCGCTGATGGACCAACGACTGCTTCGCAGGTTCCTGGAGGTCTACCCGTTCCAGCCTGCGACGGCGATCTGGCGGGCTTCGGAGGTGGCCGAGGTGGTTCGCGTTCAATTCCCGCCCGGCCTCGGTCTCGACCTCGGCTGCGGCGACGGGCGACTGACGCGCGTGCTCACCGAGCAAGTCGGCGGGCTGCGCCTCGTGGGCCTCGACGCTGATCCGCTCGAGACGGCGCTGGCGGAAGGCGAGCGGCTGTACGAGCGCGTGCACACGTCCACGGCCGAACGAATTCCCGAGCCTGACGCGTCCTTTGATTTTGTGCTCTCGGTGTCGGTCATGGAGCACATCCCGAATCTTGACGCCGTGCTCCGCGATGTGGCACGCGTGCTCAGGCCGGGTGGCCGCCTGATTACCACCGTCCCGAGCATCGGGTTCCACGCGTGCCTTCGCGGGCCGCTCCTGCCGGGATTCTCACGAGAGGAGTACCTGCGCTCAGTCGATCGGCGCGTGGCGCACTTGCGCTACTGGACCACGGCGCAGTGGCAGTCGGCGCTGACGGCGGCGGGCTTGCGTCTTGTCGAAGCTAAGCCGATCCTCTCGTGCGGCGATGTCCGCCGATGGGAGACGCTGGCGCGCCTTACGGCGGGCGTGCTGCACGCGATGACCCGCCGCAAGGCGCCGATCGAGATCCAGCGGTCCCTCGGCTTGCGAAAGCCCGGGCAGCGGCTTCCGGTGCCGGCCGCCGCCGTCCTGGGCCGGGTGCTCTCGCTCGGGCTCGATGAGACCATGCCCACCGATGAGAACGACAGCGGTTGCCTGCTCGTGATCGCCGCGCGCGATGATAGCCGACTGCCTCATGAGCCACGCGCGTATTCGAGTGGTGGAGGCGGCGTTGCTCGATGTTCTCCTTCTCGTTGACGGACGAGGGCTCGCCGGCGCTCATGCAGTCAGGAGAAGCGCGGGGCGTCGAAGTGGTTAACCACGATCCACCAACAGCTGACGCGACGGGACGGCGAAGGTCGGTTTGTCCGGGTGGCACCGCCTTGCGGATCTGCCTCGTTTACGACTGCCTTTACCCGTGGACCGTCGGCGGCGCGGAGCGCTGGCTGTGCAGCCTCGCCGAGGCGTTGGCGGCCGACGGGCACGACGTCACCTATCTCACCCGCCGTCAGTGGCCCGAGGACGATCCGCCCCGCATCCCCGGCGTCGAGGTGATCGCCGTCTCGCGGGAGGAGCCGCTCTACGGACCCGACGGCAACCGCACGATCGGCGAGCCCCTGCGCTTTGGCTGGGGCGTGTTCCGGTACCTTCTCCGCCACCGCCACGACTACGACGCGGTCCATATCAGCGCCTTTCCCTACTTCTCGCTGCTCGGCGCCGCGGCAGCGCTGAAGGGGACGAGAACGACGCTGGTCGCCGATTGGTACGAGGTGTGGTCGAGGGCGTACTGGCGGCGGTATCTCGGGGGACCGAAGGGATTCGTCGGCTGGACGGTGCAGCGGTGGTGCGCGCGGGTGCGCCAGCGCGCGTTCGTGTTCTCCGAGCTGTACGGACGGCGCCTGCGCGAGGAGGGCCTGCGGGGCGAACCGATCAAGCTCGCGGGGCTGTACGTCGGCGAGGGTGCAGCCGGCCGAACGGATCTCGTCGGTGCGCGCGCGCCGCTCGTAGTCTTCGCGGGCCGGCACGTCCCCGACAAGCACGTTGTCGCGATCCCGCCGGCGATCGCGGCGGCGCGGGAGCGCATCCCCGGCCTGCGCGCGCTCATCCTGGGCGACGGGCCGGAGTCGGGCTCAGTGCGCACGGCGATCAAGCTGGCAGGCGTGGGCGACATCGTCGACGCGCCCGGGTTCGTAGACGCCGATGCGGTGCATAGCGCGCTGGCCCGAGCGAGCTGCATGCTGCTGCCGTCCGGGCGCGAGGGCTACGGGCTGATCGTCGTGGAGGCCGCGGCGCTCGGCACGCCGAGCATCGTCGTTGCCGGAGCCGACAACGCGGCGCTCGAGCTCGTAGAGCACGGCGTCAACGGCTTTGTCGCGCCGTCGGCCGCGCCGGACGCCCTCGCCAACGCGATCATCGCCGTGCACGAGGCCGGCGCCCCGCTGCGCGAGTCGACTCTCGCCTGGTTCGCGCGCAACGCGGAGAGGCTGTCGCTCCAGACGTCGCTGCGGCGCGTCGTCGCGAGCTATGCGTCGAGCGCCGGCGCGTAGCCGGCGCCGCGCCGGACGCTGCCATCACCCGCCGGAGATCGTGGGAATGATTTCGACTGTGTCACCGTCCGCCAGCCGGCGCTCCCGGGCATGCTGGAGCAGCAACTCGTCGTTCACGGCGAAGTTGAACACGGAGTCGTCGAGTTGCTCCTTGAAGCCGGGGATCCGGAGGTCGAGCGCGTCGACGAGGTCCGCGACGGTCGCGAGGGGTTCGGTGAACGTCAGCGTGTCGATCGGCCCCACCCGCAGCGTCGCTGGCAGCCGGACGGTGATCATTGGGGGTGCGCAAGGTGCGATGGGTGCGTCGAGTGCGCGGAGTGTGCAGAGTCCGCTGGGTGCACAGGGCCCGAAGAGCGCAGTTTTTGCCATGAAACTCGCTCCATTTCTGCCTTCTCGCAAAAACGCGTAGGAATACGGTTGGCACTCAATGTGCGAGTGCGGTTTGGATGGTTCGCACTCACAAGGACCTGATTTGCTGGCAGCTCTGCGCCCGGCTGCGCTCGCTTTCCCTCAAATACATCCGAACCGGACCGGCAAACAATGAGCTGCGGCACACCCGCGCTGGTTGGACTGGACACCGCCGAGGCGGTGGATGGTCCGCCGGGAGTCATCTTCGCCTGTGATGTCGGCGGCGCCGGTACCGCCGACGCGTGGGAAGCGTCGGTCAGACGCATCCTGACAACTGCCGGTGAGCGGTCCGATCTCCCATTCAGTGTGGCCGCGTTCGCCCGAGCCAGATGGTCCTGGACGGCGTGCGCGGCGGCATATTCCGACCTGGTCGAGGAGTTGGTCTCCGGCGACCCCGACCCCATGACGCGCCGTCAGCCTCGCAGTCCGAGCTCGCGCCGATCGAAGGTCGCCACCAGGACCGATCGAGCAGATCAGGAAAGGGGACAGTCTGTGGTATCGTGTCGTCGTTCAACGCTAAGCGCCTCCGTCTAGTCTCTCCAGATGCTCTCCCGCCACAGCGCCGCTGCCTTGTCCCGCTGCGCCTGGCTGGCGCTCGCGACGCTG
>CAYZBZ010000081.1:0-14921 GCA_964476725.1 uncultured Vicinamibacterales bacterium | reverse complement strand
CCGAGAACGGCGTGCCGATCTTCGTGGGGCAGGTGGCGACCGTAAAGATCGGCGATGCGTTCCGCGCCGCCGCACTCGTGAAGGGCACGGAGGAGGCGGTGGGCGGCGTCGTGGTGGCGCGCTACGGCGTGAGCACGGTGGACGTCATCAATCGCGTGAAGGCCAAGATCGCGGCACTGCAGGCCGGACTCCCCGCCGGTGTGAAGATCGTGCCCTTCTATGATCGCTCGGCGCTCATCGAGCGCGCGGTGGGGACGCTCCGGCGCGCGCTCATCGAGGAAACAATCGTCGTCACGCTCATCAACGTCCTCTTCCTGCTCCACTTCCGCTCGGTGCTGATCGTGACGATCCCGCTGCCGCTGGCCGTGCTCACGTCGTTCCTCTTCATGCGGTACTTCGGGGTCACCTCGAACATCATGTCGTTGGCGGGGATTGCGATCGCGATCGGCGTGCTCGTCGATGCGGCGATCGTCGTCACCGAAAACGCCTTTCGGTTCATCGAGCAGCGGGGTGTCAACACGCGCAACCGCCAGCGCGTGACGGAGACGGTCCTGGAAGCCACCCGCCTTGTGGGACGGCCGATCTTCTTTTCCATGGCAATCATCATCCTGGCCTTCATCCCCGTCTTCGCCCTCACGGGGCAGGAGGGCAAGCTGTTCCATCCGCTCGCCTTCACGAAGACGTTCTCGATGGTCGGCGCCGCGCTGCTCTCGGTCACCCTCGTGCCCGTCTTGTGCAGCCTGCTCATCGGCGGCAAGATTCGCGGCGAGGACAGCAACCCGATCATGCGGCCGCTGGTGTGGCTGTACCGGCCGGTGCTTGGCGTTGCCCTCCGGCATCGTCTCCTCACGATCGCGGTCGCCGTCCTCGTGTTCGCGGGGGCGGTCGCGCTCCTGCCGCGGATCGGCAAGGAGTTCATGCCGCCGCTCAACGAGGGCGACCTGATGTTCATGCCGATCGCCGATCCTTCGATCTCGCTGCCGCAGGCGATCGCGATCACGAAGAAGCAGAACGCCGCCATCCAGGCGGTTCCCGAGGTGGCCTCCGTGGTGGCCAAGATCGCGCGCGCGGAGACGTCCACGGACCCCGCGCCGCTCAACATGACGGAGACCATCGTCAATCTCAAGCCGGAGGCGCAGTGGCGGCCCGGCATGACGCGCGAGACGCTGGTGGGCGAGCTGGATGCGGCGGCCACGCTGCCCGGCGTGTCGAACATCTGGACGCAGCCGATCATCAATCGGATCAACATGCTGACGACCGGGATCCGGTCCGAGGTGGGCGTGAAGGTGTTCGGCACGGACCTCAAGGTCCTGGAAGAGCGGGCGCGGGCGGTGGCCGACGCGCTGCGGAACGTCCGGGGGGCCGTCGACGTGTACCCGGAGCAGGTGACCGGCGCCCCGTACCTCGACATCCGGGTAAACCGCGAGGCCGCCGCCCGGTACGGCATCACGGTGGGCGCCATCCAGGACGTGATCGAGACGGCGGTGGGCGAGACGAATCTGACCCTGACCATCGAGGGGCGGCAGCGCTTCCCGGTGCGCGTCCGCTACGCGCCGGAGTATCGGGCGAGCGCGGCGGCCCTGGGCTCGGTGCTGATCGCATCGCCGACGGGGACGCAGGTGCCGCTGGCGCAGGTCGCGGATCTCCGTCAGGTGGAGGGGCCGGCGATGATCGCCAGCGAGAACGGCCTGCTGGTGGTGACGGTGCTGCTCAACGTCCGCGGCCGCGACGTGGGCAGCTTCGTCGAGGACGCGCGGCAGGTCATCGCGGACACGGTGAAACTGCCGATGGGCTCGTACATCGAGTGGAGCGGCCAGTACGAAAACGAGCTGCGCGCCCGGCAGCGCCTGAAGATCGTCATCCCGGTGGTGCTGATCGTCATTTACTTCATGTTGTACCTGGTGTACCGCTCGTTTCTTGAAGCCGCGCACGTGCTCATGGCGGTGCCGTTCGCGCTCTCCGGCGGAATCTATCTGCTCTACTTCCTGGGCTACAACTTCTCCGTCGCGGTCTGGGTTGGCTTCATCGCCCTCTTCGGCACCGCCGTGCAGACGGCCGTGGTCATGGTGATCTACCTCGAGGAGGCGGTGGTGCGGAAACGGGAAGAGCTGGGCGGCCGGCTCACGCGGGCGGCACTGCTCGAGGCGGTCACCGAAGGGGCGCTCTTGCGGCTGCGGCCCAAGGTCATGACCGTCTCCACGATCGTCGCGAGCTTGCTGCCCATCATGTGGAGTCATTCGACCGGCGCGGAGGTGATGAAACCGCTGGCAACGCCGGTGCTGGGCGGCATGGTCAGCTCGCTGGCGCTGGTGCTGCTCGTGACGCCGGTCATCTTCTACTGGCTGCGCGAGCGCGAGCTGCGTCGCGAGGAGCGCGAGACGGCGAGGGCAACGACGCTACGGGCGCGTCCGGCCGAAGGGCCGGCGGAGTAACGCACATCACACACGGAGGATGGACATGAACAGGCTGAAGACTCTTGTGCTCGGCGTCCTGATGCTCATGGGGACAGGCATGATCACCGCGGCGCTCGCGGCCGAGATGAAGGCGATCGCGACCCAGAAGACGAAGGATGCGGTGGTGACGCTCATGAGCGAGTCCGGGCAATGGAAGTCGGGCAAGAACGAGTTCGTGCTGGAGTTCAAGTCTCCGAAGGACAACACGCCCGTCGACGCCGGCAAGGTGTCGCTGAGCACGAGCATGGCGATGCCGGGCATGGCGCCGATGATCGCCGGCGCCACGCTGACACCGGACAAGACGCCGGGGCGGTACACGGGCACGATCAGCTTCCCGGACAGCGGCGCCCGTCAGGTGGCGGTGACGTGGGATGGCCCGGCGGGCAAGGGCTCGACGAAGTTCTCCGTCTCCGTGCGTTGAGCCATGCGCACGCGGAGTGCGTGGCCGCTGTTGGCACTGTTCGCGGTCACGCTGACGGCGCCACCCCTCGTTGAGGCGCAAGGCGGCCATGTCGAGGCGGCCGTCGACGAGCTGGTCGCTCGCGCCATCGCCGACCATCCCGACCTCCGCGCTGCGCGCGCGGAGGTCGATGCCGCCGCGGCGCGTGTGCGGCAGGCGGCGCTCCGTCCGAATCCGATGCTGGACCTCGGCGGGCAGAAAGCGCTGGGCACGGACAACAACCTGAACGTCGGGCTCACGGTCCCGCTCGATCTGAACGGCCGGCAACCCGCGCGTGTGGGGGTGGCCGAGCGTGAGCTGGACATGAAGCGTGCGCAGGGCGCCGACCGCGAGCGGCGCCTGGCCGGCGACATCCGCTTGAAGGCGGGCGAGGTGCTTGCGGCACGCCGGAACCTCGGCTTCACCGACGAGCTGCTCGCCGTGAACCGTGAAGGTTTGCGAATCGTGCAGGATCGCGTCCGGCTGGGGCGGATCCCTCCCATCGAGGAGAGCATGCTGCTTGTTGAGGTGAACCGCCTCGACGCCACACGCGAGCTGCTCGCCAGCCGGGTGGAGATTGCCACGCTGCAACTGAAGGCATTGGCTGGGCTTCCCCCGGACGCCCCGCTCATACTTCAGGGCGACTTGGCCGCGACGACGTTGCCCATCGACCGCGCGGCTGCCGTGCAGCAAGCGATCGATGGACGGGCCGATATCGCGATGAGTCGGGCTGAAATCGAGATGGCGCGCGCGCGGGTTCGAAAGGAAGAGGCCGAAGGCCGCTGGGACGCGAGCGCGAACGTCGGCTACATGCGCCAGGATTTCGGATACGGTGGTCTCAGCGGCCTCACCGCCACCGGCGCCACGCGCCCTATCCAGGGCGTCTTTCACTACTTCGGTGGGGGCGTGACGATCACGCTGCCGGTGCGTAATCGCAACCAGGGCAGCGTCGCCGCCGCCATCGCCGAGACGCGGGCGGCGGAACGGCGCCAGGAGTTCTTGCGACTGGTGATTGGACAGGAAGTGCAGTCGGCGTTCGCGCAGCATGAGGGCGCGCGGCGCTCGTTGGAAATCTACGAGCGTGGAGTCCGTGAGGTCGCGCGACGCAACCTCGAGGTGGTTCGCCAGACCTATCAGTGGGGACGGTCGTCCCTGCTCGATGTCGTGGCCGAACAGCGACGCTACATCGACATCGAGACGGGTTATACGGAGGCGCTGAGACAGCTCTATGACGCCGCCGTCGAGGTGCGGCGCGCAATCGGGCTCGCCGAGCGATGAGGGAGGTGAGGCACTTGAACGATGACGATGATCGGCAGGAGCGCCCGGGCCCGCGGTGGAAACGTTACGGCATCCAGGGCGCCATCGCGGCGGTGCTGATTGCGGCCGGTGTGGCGGGTGGCGTGGCATGGAGCGAGAGGCGGGCCGCGAAGGCGGTGCGTCCGACGAGTGACGCGGCACGAAAGGCCGAGACTCGGAGTCCGAGTGCGTTGGCACCGGGTGGCGCGATGCCCGGCATGCCCGGGATGGCGGCCTCCCCGCCGGCCGCAACTGGGGCGAGCGACGAACCGATGGAAGTATCCCTGACGCCCGAGGCAGTGCAACGCGCCGGGATCAAGACTGCAGTCGTCGCGAGGCAGTCGGTGATCTCCGCCCTCAGCGTTCCGGGCACCGTCACGTCGAATGCGTATCGCGATACGAAGGTGAACGCCCTGGTGGGCGGCGTGATGCGCCAGGTGAACGCCGAGTTGGGCACGTCGGTGAGGCTCGGACAGTCGCTCGCCGTCCTCTTCAGCGCTGAGCTGGCCGATGCTCAGATGAAATATCTCTCGATGCAGGCAACGCTACGGGCCGACCATCAAAAGCGCGTGCGGACCGAGAAGCTGGCTGAGCTCGGTGCCGCGAGCCGCCAGGAGCTCGAGGAGATTATCGCTGTCCACGCCGCCCACGAGACGGAGGTGGCAGCGGCGCGTCAACGGCTCCTGCTTCTGGGCCTCTCTCAGGACCGCGTCGCGAAGCTCGAGAATGCCGCGCAGGTCGTTTCCGAGCTGACCGTCTCGTCCCCCGCCGATGGCGTGGTGGTGGCGCGCGGTATCAACCCCGGTCAGGTCGTGATGGCAGGCCAGGAGCTGTTCGTCGTGACGGACCTCAGTACCGTGTGGATCATCGGTGATCTGTACGAGAAGGACTTCGGCCGCGTGCGCGTCGGGTCAGAGGCCGTCGTGCGCCTGCCGTCCAGTCCAGACAGTCCGGTGCGTCGCGGGCGCGTCACGTATATCGATCCCCGCGTCGACGCTGCGACGCGCACCGCCAAGGTTCGCGTCGAGGTTTCGAACCAGAACCATGAAATGCGCCTCGGCATGTACGTCACGGTCGGATTCGAGACGCGCGGAGGAGAGCCGATCATCGTGGTCCCCCGAGCGGCCGTGCAGTCCATCGGCGAGCGTACGGTTGTGTATGTCGCATTGCCGGATGCGGAAGGACGCTTTGTCGAGCGATCCGTAAAGGTCGGGCCGCCCATGGGCGACGACGTCCAGGTCCTGGACGGCGTAAAGCCCGGCGAGCGCATCGTCACCGAGGGTAGTTTTTTGCTCCGGTCCCAGGCAGCCCGCTCGCGGTCGGGAGCGTAGGCGATCACCGTGCCTGATGTTGCTCGATGCAACGAGTGCACCGTCCGGCGATCTCGCGGTGTCTACACGGTTGCCGCTGAACGTGCTGCGGCCGGAGCGAGGAGGACGAGATGAACATTCCGACTAGGATGCGCGCGCTGGCGGTACTCGCCATCCTGACAGGAGCGCCGGCAATGGCGGCGGACAGGCTTCAGGATGACCTCGAGAAGCATTTCCAACAGTCGCGAATCGAGGTGCAGAGTCCCAAGCATCGCGGCGCGGTGACGCCCACTGGCCGCGTGTTTGTCATCGCGCTGGACGGCGTCACGGCCAAGCCGTTTCGCGTCGCTCAGGCGAACACGAAGTCGCCGGCGTTTCATGTCATGGACTATGCGAGGGTCGACGTCACGGCGGACGGGCGGGTGGCCGCCGAACCGGCGGAACGTGTGCTCCCACGCGGTACGCGGATGGTAATCCTCAGTACGCGTCTGCGCGGCGATCGGCTCTATCTCCAGACGCATACCGAAGCGCCTACTCAGCGGTTAGCCGACGGCGGCGAGGTGTTCGGATGCACCGAGTTCGTCTTCGCGCTCGGGCCAGACGTGGTCTCGCATCGGGATGCAAGCGCGATTGTCACGGCCGTTGAGCGCTGGCTGGCCTCGACGAACCGTTAGCACGGGTTAACGCTGGTACCGAGGGCAGTGTTTTTTTGCGCGCGGGAGCGGCCTGGATCCGGTCCAGCGGCTGACGGCGCCGAGAGGATGGACACTCATGATGGACGGCATGAGGGGGATGATGGCCGGGATGTGGTTCTGGACGCTCGCCGGACTTTTGCTCGTCATCCTGCTGGTCATCCTGATCGTCAAGGCGCTCCGCCGATAGCCGGCACCGTCGCGCGCCTCGTCGTCCTCGCCCTGCCGCTGAATCTTCTCTGGGAGCTGCTCCAGGCGCCCGCGTTCGGGTCGATGGGCCCGACGTGGGTCGAGGGTCTGCTGGTGTGCCTCCGCGCCACCCTCGGTGACGCCGTGATCTTCGTGGCACTCTTCGGGGCCGGCTCGCTGTTGTTCGGCCGCGGTTGGTTCATGAGCCTCAGCGTCGCTCGCTACGCCGTGGTCGTGGGGCTCGCTGTCGCGATCCAGATCGCCGTCGAGCGCGCAGCCCTGGCGACCGGGCGGTGGAGCTATCAGCCATGGCACCCGAGCGTGTTGGGTGCAGGCGTGTTGCCGAGTTTACAGGCCGTGGTGCTCGTGCCGCTCACGTTCGACCTGCTGGCGTGGTGGCAGCGGCGGCGAACAGGAGGCTGACGTTCGCGCGCCGGCGCTCCCCTCAGCGAAGCGTATTGCCTACGTCCCGGACGTCGTGGAGGTGCAGATATGATGCGCATGAGCGGAATCGCTCTTCGGAGAGGCGTCGTGAGCAAATCGCTAATGGCCCACAGGTCACGCGAGCTCGTTCCGTCGTCGTTGGTATTTTCAGTTCGCGCCGGAACACTTTCGTCGACAGGTGGTCGGTCCGATCACCTCAGCGGCAACACCGACGCGCGGGGTAGCGAGCGTTGCCCACGGCTGGGGAAAGACGCCGCTGACGATGGTCCCGATACCGAGCATTATCAGCACCGCACGGAGGATCGCGGGTTGAGCTGCGCCTGCTGCCTGGGCTGTGCCGATGGGCGCGAGAATGCTCGAGGTCAGCACCCGATGAAGACCCGGACGGCGCGTCGCTTCACGGCTGCGAGTGTCGTACTGAGCACGGTGTTCGTGCTGTTACCTCAGCCAGCACGTGCTCAGTCGTTGAGCGACGTCTTCGAACGCGTTCAACGCGCCGTGGTCACGATCAGGACGACGGAGCATGAACTGGGGGCGGCCGGTGCCCGAAAGACGGTGACCGTGTCCGGCCAAGGCTCGGGCGTCCTGATCAGCGACGACGGCAAGGTTTTGACGGCGGCCCACGTCGTCGACGCGGCGTCAGATATCGTCGTGGAATTTTCCGACGGGAACCGCGTGCGTGCGCGAGTGGTCGCCTCAGAGCCGGATGCGGACGTTTCCTTGCTCCAGCTCGAGCGCGTGCCACCCGGGCGGTCCCCCGTTCGCCTCGCCGACTCCGATCGCGCCCGTATTGGTGACCGCGTGTTCATCGTCGGTGCTCCGTACGGCATCAGCCGCACGCTGACCGTGGGGCACGTGAGCGGCCGGCACCGGCCAGGGAAGGTGTGGGATCGCTTTGCCCTGGCGGAGTTTCTCCAGACAGATGCGGCGATCAATCGAGGGAATTCCGGCGGCCCGATGTTCAGCATCGATGGAGAAGTCCTGGGCGTCGTCAGTCATCTGATCTCGCAGTCGGGCGGGTTCGAAGGCTTGGGTTTCGTCGTCACGGCGAACGTGGCCCGCAAACTCTTGATCGAGCGCCGTGCGCCTTGGTGGGGTTTTGATGGCGTCCTGCTCGCAGGCGACCTAGCCAAAGGTCTCAACCTGCCGGAGCCGGGCCTACTCGTCCAGCGGGTTGTGCAGAATTCGCCGGCGGAGAAGCTCGGTCTGCGCGGAGGGTTCATCAAGGCCACGGTTGGTGAGCGGGCGTTTCTCCTCGGTGGCGACGTTATTCTGAAGGTCCAGGGGATGCCATGCGGGGAGACCCATCGCGTTTATGACGCGCTGGCGGAACTCAGGCCCGGAGAACGGCTTCGCCTTACCATCCTGCGTGAAGGGCAGCTCCGCGAGCTGACGATGGTGGTGCCGTGAGAGGCAGTCACCGCGTCGCGGCGCTGATCGCCACCGGCGCCATCATCTTGAGCTCTCTGGCTTGCGGGGCCGGGCGCGACGACACGATTCAAATGGCGCTTTACCGTCGTTTTCAGCCGTCCTCGATCGAGATTCAAGACCCGGCAAACCGCGGGATGATCGTTCGCTACGGACAGGTGCTGACACTCACGGCCGAGGCAGTACCAGCGAAGCCGTTCCGAGTGACGCGGGCGGCGCGGGGCTCACCGAGCTCCCACGTGATGGATTTCGCTCGAGTTGAAGCAACGATAGATGGGCGTATCCGCGCTGAAGCAAGCGGGCTTGTCTTACCCAAAGGCACGCGCGTCGTCGTCCTGAACGTACGAGTCGAAGGCGACCGCGCCTATCTCCTGACGCACACCGTCGAGCCGCTTCCCGGCCCATCGGCCGGGGAGTCTACATACGGCTGCACCGAGTTCGTCTTTCAGATCCCGCAAGACGTTGTGCGAGGGGGTGACATCGCGCCACTGCTGCAATCAATTGAACGATCGCTCGAGTGGAGCCCGGAACAACGCATCTGCGCGCCGGACAACCGACAACTCTGTCTCGAGCCGTGAGAGGCGGCCCGATCCCCTACGGCAACAGCAGCGACGTGTAGGGCAGCACTGGTGCCCACGGCTCGCGAAGACGGCCGTTCACGAGGGAACCGATTCCGCGCACGATCGGCCGTTGTGTCGAATCCGCGCGGCTACGAGCCAGCCAGTGGCCGGGAGCTCGGCTGTGGAGTTTGGCCTGTGATGTCGCGAGCCGTTGGCCGTGAGCGGGCCTCAAGCATGGGCTTCAGCGTCCCCACGATACGGTTAGTAAAAGTCGCTCGCCCCCGCCGATGGTCTTGCTGGTTCCAAGCCGGTCGGCCAGTCGTGCGGCGAACGGCGAGAACAAGCCGTAGAGCAAGACGTTGACGGAGACGACAACCGAGAAACTGCATCAGGGGCGAGAACACAGAGACCATCGCATTGTTCACCCAGACGACAATGGGACCCAGCTCTCGCCCTGTGGTGGCGGCCGCCGTCTCGACCTGGTCGGGGTGGGCCACGTCGGTCGGTACGACGATCGCGTGACTGCCAGCCGCCTCGACCTCGAGTGCCTGCTGCAGCGCGCGGAGAAGCCGGCCGGTCCCGCGAACGGTGATCTCGTCGTACATGGGGCTCGACTCACCCGAGAAGTCGTAGTAGGCCGCGAGATGCACGACGGAGGCGATCCGGCTCCCATACGCGTAACGGACGCGCTGGATGCCGGCCGCGACACTCTCATTCGAGGTGAGGTCAACACAGACGCACTCGGCTTCCCGTGGGGGATGTGGCCAGCCCTCCCGGTCGAAGCCGACCACCTGGAAGCTTCGCGCCAGAGACCTGACCACGGCGCGTCCGATGAGGCCGCTACTACCCGTGACGAGGACGACTGCCATCTTTAGCCCTCCCTGCGGCAGCTCTCGGCCTTCTTGTGAAGAATGTGGCGGCCAAAGCCGTGACGCAGGCCATAGTGAGCGAGACGCGCGCGATAGTGATCGCTGAGCTCGGACGGGCCGTCCGTGCAGAGCACGAGGTCGCGGCTCCACAGCGTGAGTTCGAGCGCCAGGCCACCGCCCTTGTGATCGCCGCGGCCGTAGATGGCGAGCGGCTGGTCGCGCAGCCCGGTCGCGAGCAGCAGCTTCCGCCCGCGCACGTGTCGCCCGTCTGCAGTCCGCCGCTCCGCGCAGCCGATCCGAAGGGATGGGAGCGCAGCGCCGCCCTCTCGCGTGCGCTCAGCGTTTTCTTCGCCTTCGCCTTCATAAGCGTGCCCTGGCGATGCGGGCGCCAAAGCGGCGATTCGTGCCCTTTGCCAAGCGCCCCTCGGGCTCGATCCGGAACCCCGCACGCTCGACGGCCGCCTCGGTGTCTCGGTTGGGATGGCATCCCCCGGCTGCCCAGGTCCAGAGCGGCTGGATCGTATCCTCCAGCCGGGCACGCCATGGGATGCGTGAACGCACGTGCTCCAGCATGCGCAGTTGGTCGTCCGGTCGCACTACACGCTTCACCTCCGCGAGACCGCGCGGCGGGTCCTCGACGCTGCAGAAGACGAGACCGCTTAGAACCGTGTCGAAGCTACCGTCCCGGAACGGCAGCGCCTCGGCGCGGGCGGCGACGAGAGCGGTAGCGGGCGCGCGCCCGCGCGCCCGCTACCGCGCGTCGAGCGATGGATCGACGGCAACAGCCGTGGTGCCGCGCGGCAGCAGTGGCAGATTTCGTCCCGTCCCGGAGCCGAGATCGAGTACCCGGCCGCGTGCACCGGCCACGAGCCATCGACGCCATTCCGCGAGCCCGCTCCACTCGTACAGCGAGCAGATGATCTCGTAGAGCCACGGGATCTGCTCGACGCCGCGCACTATCCCACCTTCACGAGCGCGATCATGCCGCCCATCATGTGCATGGGCTTGTGGCAATGGAAGAACCAGTCGCCGGGATTGTGGGCGACGAGCTCGATGAGCGCCGAGCCCATGTGGGCCTCGACGTCGACGACGTCCTTGACGAGTGGCTCGGCGTAGCGGGTGCCGTTGGCGGCCAGCAGCCGGAACGACTGGCCGTGCAGGTGCATCGGGTGGGCTTCCATGCTCATGTTGCGCAGCATGACCCGCACCCGCTCGCCCGTCTTGCACGTCACCGGATCGGTGTTCGGGTAGCGCTTGCCGTTGACCGTCCAGACGTCACTGCCCATCATGCCCCCGCTCAGCGTCATCACGAAGGTGCGGGGGTCTCCGCCGCTCGCTCGGGGAAGGACGGGGCGGCCATGTCCGAGCGAGTAGTCCCAGAAGGCGAGACCGACGGTGCTGGGCTCAATCTCGGGAGGATGCGCTCGCGCGTGATCTTCGTAGACCACGAGCAATCGCTCGCCCGCGTCGACGTGGCCCGGCTGCGTGCAGTGGAGAAACCACGCGCCAGGACGATCGGCGACCAGCACCGCGTCATAACGTTCGGAGGGCGCGATCGGCAGGGCATCCACTCCGACGGGCGCCTGCAGCGGGTTGCCGTCGGTGTGGGTGACGCGCAGCCGATGCCCGGCGAGGCGCAGGACATGAGTGTGCTCGGCGCTCGCGTTCACGATTCGCAGGCGCACGCGCTCACCCTTTTTCACGCGCAGCGGCTCGGTGGCGGGATACGCCTTGCCGTTGATCGTCATGACGTCGTACGCGGGCTCGTCCGCGTTACGCATCATGCCGCCCATGCCGCCGCGGCCCATCATCCCGCCCATGCCGCGGCCGCCCATCATGCCACCCATTTCGCCGCCGCGGCCCATCATGCCGCCCGCGCTCCCGCGTCCTCCCGCGACGCCGGCGTCTGTCGCGGGGACCGGTCGGCCGGTGCCGGTCGCCCAATCGTCGAGGACCAGCGTGACCTCGCGGTCGTACGCCATCGGCTCCGCCGCCGCCGGCTCGATGATGAGCGGCGCGGCGAGACCGAGATCCATCTGGCGGTGCTCATCGAAGTGCGTGTGGTACCAGCGGGTGCCCGCCGGCCGCGCCTGGAACTCGTACGTGAACGTCTCGCCGGGCTTCACGGCCTCTTGCGTCAGTCCGGGGACGCCGTCCATGGCGTTCGGGACGTCGACGCCGTGCCAGTGAATCGTCGTCGGCTCGGACAGCGAGTTCTTCAGGACGATGCGCAGCCGTTCGCCCTCGCGCGCCCGGATGGTGGGCCCGGGAACGTGGCCGTTGTACGTCATCGCCTTGATCGTCTTGCCGGGTGCGAGCTCCCACTTCACCTCGCGGGCCTCGAGGTGGATCGTCCGGACGCCACTCTCAGCGGCGGCGAGCGCGGCTGTGTCACGGAGACCGAACTTCGCAGCCGCCGAGATCACTGCCGCTCCGCCAAGCCCGAGCTTCGTCACCGTTGTGATGAACGCGCGCCGTGAAGGCATCGCCTGTCCTTTCGTCAATCCCGCTCGGCGAGGAGCCGGCGCAGGTTAGCGTTCAGTCTCGGAATCGAGTCTGGTTCGGTTGCCAAGTGGTACGCGCGAATCTCGGCGGAGCGATCGATCAACACCAGTCGCGCGCTGTGCATGATCAAGCCCTTCGATCCATGACTCGCCCAAGCCGGCGCAGGGCCGAATCGAAATGCGCTGCCGCACGCCGGCGGTTGCGCCGCTGAAGAGTCAACGACGCTCAAGTGAAACCCATCCCGTGCCAGACAGTAGATCTCGCGCTGGTCGCCGGTGAGAAACCACCAGCGGCCGTCCGCGCCATAACGTGCCGCGTAGCGCGCGAGCACCTCGGGGGTGTCGTGCCGCGGATCGACGGTGATGGAGACAAGGCGCAGGTCGCTGGCTTCCGGGAATTCCTTCTGGAGCTGAGCGAGCTGCAGGCTCTGCATCGGGCAACTCTCGGTGCACTCGGTATAGATGAAGTCGATCACTGCCACGTGACCGAGAAGGTCGTCGCGGCTGATTCGGCGTCCGGAGCGTTCGGTCAACGAAAAGGGTGGCACGTGTCCGTAGCGCTCCAGACGCTCGAGGCTCACCTCCGAGGATGGCGCCGACGATCGCGAGGCGTGGATACCCCATGCGGCCAGGAGCGCGACCGCCACGATGCCAAGGCTGAGCGGGATCCAGAGGTGACGGAGGCGCATCGCTAGAGGGACACCTTGCCCGCCACGTACGCGACGCCGAGGAGGAATGGCCGCCCACGCGCCGGCTGCGTCGAGGCGTAGGCCAGCGCGCTCAGGTTAGTGGTCAGCTGGCAGGGCGACACGACGACCGTCCCCTGCGTCAGTCCCTTCAGCCACCCGTACCAGGCGAGAGCGAGGGCGTTCACGCTACCCCCGCGGGTACGGTGTGGGCGTCGGCCTGCCGCGATACTTGCCGTCGATCGCCTTCCGCACTTCCATGAGCGGCGTGCCGGCCGCGCGCATCGCCGTCACGTCACGCGTGATGTCCAGACAGACGGTTCACGTGGCAGCGTGGCTGGTGAACGTCAGGGTCCCGTCCTTGTTGAAGGACTTAATGTAGCAGTCGCGGTTACTCTTGTGGCCGAAGCGCACGCAACCGCAGGTGCACGGGATGTACTGCAGCTCATCGCCGTGCTCGACGGCATACGCGTAGAGCCCGTGAATGTCAGGCAGACTCGGGCCTGCGAAGTCGGGGAGCTGACCCTTCGGCAGCCTTTGGACCTTGTCGCCGATCGCGTCGATAGTGACCGGCTCGGCCAGGGACGGCCGGGGTGCCATCACTGTGGCGACGACCACCGTCGCTCCGTACAGAAACGTTCGTCGGTTCATCCCTCTCGTCCTCCTACCGAGTAGACTGATATTCACCACGGCCCTCACGTCTGCTGACGGCACCCAGGCTGGCTTCGGCGATCTTCGCTGTGATCGTGTCCAACCCGATCGCGCCGACATGCTTGTAGGTGATGCGCCCGGCCCGGTCGATGAAGAAACTCTCCGGTAAGCCCCAGATCCCATAGTCGATCGCGATCTTGCCGCCTTCGTCTCGGCCGGTCGGGTAGGTAATCGAGAACTCGTCGAGGAAGTCGCGTGCCGCCTCTTCTTTGTCTTGAGTGTTGATCCCCAGGAAGACGACGTCCGAGCCCTTGAACTTGCGCCACGCTTCTTCGAGGGCTGGAGCCTCGGTGCGGCACGGCGGACACCACGACGCCCAGAAGTTGACGAACACGACCTTGCCCCGGAGGTCCTCGAGGCGGACCGTCGGTCCGTCGAAGAGACCGAGCGAAAAGCCGGGCGCCGGCCGCCCGACAAGCGGCGAGGGGATATCCTTGGTCTCACGGCCGAAGCCGTACGCGAGCAGAGCCAGGACCGCGAGCGCCGGCGTCACGAGCGCGACGGGAATGATGAGCCGCTTTCTCACTGCGTGGGCATTCACGCCGCTCGGTTTTCCGCCGAGGCACCCAGAACGGGTGGCGCCTGCCGGGTCCAGACCTTTGAACGGAGGACGAGAACGGTCACGACACCGGCGGCCGCGAGAAGAGCGCTCATCGCTTGCGGAACGACGATACCGGCGATAGTCGGTGGCTCAGCCCGGAAGAACTCCATGGCGAACCTCGCGACGCCGTACAGTACTGCATAGGTCACCGTGACGGCGCCTGGACGATTCGTCCGCCGGGCCACGCGATGGACGACGACGAAGACCACCAGATATGCGAGCAGCTCGTACACCTGAATCGGGTGGAGCGGTATGCCGAGCGGCGCCATCGCCTCCGGGTTCGTGAAGACAATCGCCCATGGCAGCGTCGTGGGCTTTCCGTACGTGTCGCCGTTCAGGAGACATGCGATCTGCCCGACCGTCTGTCCGAGAATCAGACCGGGGATAACGGCGTCGCTGAACCGCCAGAACGGCAGACCGTGTCGGCGCACGTACCAGACGCCAGCGAGGAGCCCGGCGAGCAATCCTCCCTGCATGGCGAGCCCGCCGTGCCAGACAGCCAGGATCTCCCACGGATTCTGCAGGTAGGTCTGCGGCTCGGATAAGAGCACGTAGTACAGTCGTGCGCCGATGAACCCGGCAATCAGTGTGACTGTCGCGAAATCATAGATTGCCTGCCTGGAGAAGCCACGACGCTCGCCTTCTCGCGCACTCCACCAGATCCCGACGAACACGGCGATGGCAACGAAGACACCGTACGAGCGGAGTTCCCAGCTACCAACGTGAAGGAGAACGGGAT
>CAYZBZ010000080.1:0-14928 GCA_964476725.1 uncultured Vicinamibacterales bacterium | reverse complement strand
TCGTGGCGGCTCCAACCGACCCGTACCACTTGTTCGTCTTGCTCAAGGACGTGCGTGCGATCCTCAAGCAGCGGTAACAGTGGGGCGAATCGGACTGTCGAGATCCCGCGGACCGCAACGTTCGCGGGGTGACATCGGAACCGGGAAGCCGATGGAGCACAGGCGATCATCTGTCGCGGCGCGGCCGGCGGTATACTGGTCGGGTTCGCATGGCCGTGGCCGAGGACGTGCCCGTAAGTGATCGCAGACCCTTAGGGGGTGTATCACAATTCCTATCACAATTTAGTTTTCGGGTTGAGCCACTCGCCCGTAAACCGCTGATCCTACAGACACGGAGAGATGTCCGAGTGGTTGAAGGAGCACGCTTGGAAATCAGATCTGGGCGCGCTCACGAACGCACACCGAGGCGCATCATCGTTTTGCGTGTCAATGATTTACCCCCTGAAGAATATTCGTTCATGTTCGTCGGTTAGTGACGATATTCGAGCAGGTCTTGTTGAGGGGCATCTGACACAGTTCTGACACAAATCCAATCCCGACTTGGCCGGCGCAACCCGAACTCGGGATTGCGTCTTCTCTAGTGCATCGGGGGCGATTCGCAGCTGGGCGATGTTCGTTGCGTCACGTGCGAGCTACGGCGAGATGGCCACGAGTGAGGGCGCCGGCAGACTGCCGCCGAGCAAGTACCTCCGGACTGGGCGAGGCATCGATACGCCGGTGTCGGAATGGAGTCTCTCATGACAAGAAAAGGGTTATTGGCGCTCCTGCTCTTCCTCGGCGTGACGTCCACCCGGGCCGCGGGGCCGACGATTGCGATCGACGCGACCTCGCCATCGGGCAAGGTCAGCCCGCTCTTCTACGGGCTGATGACCGAGGAGATCAATCACGCCAACGACGGCGGCTTGTATGCCGAACTGGTGCAGAACCGCGCGTTTCTCGATGACGTGGCGTCTCCAGTTCACTGGTCGGTCGTCCAGTCCGACGGTGCCGCCGCAACGATCGCACTCGACCGGAGCGAACCGCTCAACACGACGATTGGCACCAGCCTGCGCCTTGAAGTGACGAAGGCCTCGTCAGGCCACGCTGCGGGTATCGCCAACGAAGGCTACTGGGGCATTCCGGTCAAACCGCGCACCCGCTATCGCGCATCCTTCTACGCCAAGGCTGCGCCCGGATTCGACGGACCGATCGCGGTCTCGATCCAGAGCGATGACGGCCGGACGGTTTACGCCACGGGAAAAGTTGCTGGTATCGGCCAGGCCTGGAACCGGCACGAGTTGACGCTGCAAACGGGCAACGTGGCGCCCACGAGCAAGGCGCGTTACGTACTGACCATGGATCGGTCGGGCAAGGTCTGGTTCAGCCTGGTTTCGCTGTTCCCACCGACCTTCAAGGATCAGCCGAACGGCTTTCGGCGGGACCTCATGCAGATGCTGGTGGACATGAAGCCCAAGTTCCTGCGCTTTCCGGGCGGCAACTATCTGGAGGGCGATCAGATTGCCGACCGGTTCGACTGGAAGAAGACGCTCGGGCCGCTCTCCGACCGCCCGGGGCACATGGCGCCGTGGACCTATCGCTCGTCTGACGGGCTGGGCCTCTACGAGTATCTGCTCTGGTGCGAGGACATGAACGCGGAACCCGTGCTGGCGGTGTACGCCGGCTACTCGCTCAAGGGCGTGCACGTGAACCCGGGACCGGACCTCGCATCTTACGTGCAGGATGCGCTGGACGAGATCGAGTACGTCATCGGGCCGGCCACCTCGAAGTGGGGAGCGATGCGTGCGAAGGCCGGTCACCCCGAACCCTTCAAGCTCACCTATGTCGAGGTGGGCAACGAGGACTTCTTCGATCGATCGGGCTCGTACGATCAGCGCTTCGCCCAGTTCAACGCCGCCATCAAGGCCCGCTACCCGCGGCTCCAGGTGATCTCGACCGTCGGCTTCGAACAGCCCGAAGACCGCCGCGTCCACACCGTCAAGCCGGACGTCCTCGACGAGCACTACTACCGTCCCGTCGACGTCTTCCTGAAGATGGCACGGGGGCAATACGAGACCTACGATCGCAGCGGACCGAAGATCTTCGTCGGCGAGTGGGGAGCCTACGAGACACCGTTCGAGCCGTGGAATCCCCGCTCGCGTACGGAAGCGCCGACGCCCAACATGCGGGCGGCCCTCGGCGATGCCGCGTTCATGACCGAGATGGAGAAGAACGCCGACATCGTGGTGATGAACTGCTATGCGCCGCTACTGGTCAACGTCAGCCCCGGCGCCCGCCAGTGGCGCCCGAACCTGATCGGGTACGACGCGCTGCGTGTCTACGGATCACCCAGCTACTACGCGATCAAGATGTTCAGCACGCACCTGGGCGATGAGATTCTGAAGGCCACGGCGACCGACACCGACGTGCTGGTCTCGGTCACGCGCGACAGCCGGTCGGGCACGATCTACGCAAAGCTGGTGAACGCGACCGATGCGGACGCTCCGGTCGAGCTCGACCTGCAGGGCGCGCACACGCTCGCATCGACGGCGACGGCCGTTACGCTCGCGGCCGATCCAAAGGCCACCAATTCGATCGACTCGCCCGAGACCGTGGTGCCGGTCACATCGAAGGTTGCTGGAGTCAAGCCGGGCTTCAGCTACAAGGTCCCGGCGCACGGCATCGTCGTGTTGATCCTCGAAACCCGCTGACGGCAAGGCGATCACTCGTCGCATCGATGTGCGCCCTTCCGTCGTGTCGATGCCGTATGGCTGCGGCCGCTCGATCCCGGGCACGGCAACTGATAACATCTCCCGGCGATGTGGGAAGAGCGCTGGCATCCCCTGCGCGAGGAGTGGATCATCGTCGCGGCACACCGGCAGTCCCGGCCATGGTCGGGCGCCGAAGTGGCCGGTCAGACGCCGAGCCCCCCGGCTTTCGATCCAGCGTGCTACCTCTGTCCGGGGAACGCGAGAGTCAGCGGCGCGGTGAACCCCTGCTACACCGGCACGTTCGTCTTCGACAACGACCACCCGTGTGTTGGCGCCAGCGCACCGCGTGAGCTGGCGCCGCCCGCCGGCATCTACCGGAACCGCCCGGCTGCTGGCGTGGCCCGGGTCGTCTGCTATAGCCCGCGGCACGACGTGACGCTGGCCGAGCTCGACGTCAACGGCGTCGATGCTCTGCTGCAGACGTGGCAGCAGCAGATGCGCGAACTGGCGACGCATCTCGATGTGACCTTCGTCCTGATCTTCGAGAACAAGGGAGAAGTCGTCGGCGTCAGCAACCCACACCCACATTGCCAGATCTACGCGACCAACTTCACCTTCAAGTACATCGAGACAGAGCTGCTGGCCGGCCGCCGGCACCTCGAGACAACGGGTCGCACGCTGTTCCACGACATCCTGGTCGCCGAACAGCAGGACGGCCGTCGCATCATCACCCGCCATGGAAGCGCGATGGCCTTCGTCCCGTACTTCGCGCGATACGCGTACGAAACGTACGTCACGCCGCTCAGGAGCGTCGCGACCATCGCCGGGCTCGGGAACGACGAGCGGAGGGATCTCGCCACGGTGCTCCGCGACGTGGTGATCCGCTTCGACAATCTGTGGCAGATGCCGTTCCCCTACGTGATGGCGCTCCATCAGGCTCCGGTGAAGGGGGACGCCGAGGGATTCCACTTTCACATCGAATTCCACCCGCCGCTGCGCCGGCCGAACCTGCTCAAGTACCTCGCCGGTCCCGAGATCGGCGGCGGGAACTTCCTCAGCGACACGTCGCCTGAAGAGAAGGCTGCCGAGCTCGTGGCGGCGGGCGGGCCGCATTACCGTTCGAAGTCGGCGTGAAGAATCCCGTCCACCCTCTTCTCGCGCCCGTGCAGGCCCTGCATCGCCGTATCCGTCGCGATGTCGTCCAGGCCTGTGAACAGGCGGCGGTGGCCACACTTTCCGGCGTCGCCCGCGACGAAGAAGGCGACACGATCTACGCGATCGATCGCGTCGCGGAACATGTGCTCGTCGAGGAGATCGGGCGAACGATGGCCAGTCGAGACGCCCCGATCGTGCTGGTTGCCGAAGGATTGCCGGGCGGCGAGGTCGTCGTACCCGAGGGCGCGGACCGTCAGGCGGCGCGGTGGGTGATCATCGTGGACCCGATCGACGGCACGCGCGGCCTGATGTATCAGAAGCGTCCGGGCTGGATCCTGACCGGCGTGGCGGCCGGCCCCGGCCCGCGCACGCTGGCCGACATCGAGCTGGCGGTGCAGACCGAGATTCCCCTGGTCAAGCAATACCTGTCCGACGAAGTCTGGGCGGTTCGAGGCCAGGGCGCGTCGGCCCTCCGCTTCAACCGGCTCACCGGCGAGAGTCTCCCTCTCGATTTGCACCCGTCGACCGCCACGACCATCGCGCACGGCTTCGCCATGATCTCGCGGTTCTTCCCGGGCAATCGGGCCGAGCTCGCGGCGATCGACGACGAAGTCGTGGAGGCCGTGCTCGGGCCTCCGCAGCCGGGCAAGGCGCAGTCGTTCGAGGATCAGTACATCTCGACCGGCGGGCAGCTCTACGAGCTGATGGTGGGCCACGATCGGTTCGTCGCGGATCTGAGACCGCTCTTCGAGCGGCGGCGCCCGGGGGGCGCCGCGCTCTGCTGCCATCCCTACGATCTCTGCACCGAGCTGATCGCGCGCGAGCTCGGCATGTCGGTGACCGACGAGCGCGGGCGGCCGCTTGAGGCGCCCCTCGACGTGACGTCCGACGTGGTCTGGGCCGGTTATGCGAACCGAGCGCTCAAAGCTCGGATCGAGCCACATCTGCAGCGGGCGCTGGCGCGCCGGGGGTTGATCGAATGAGCCGTCTGCTTCGTCCGGCGTCCCGCATGCCTGAAAACGTGCCGGACCTCGAGCGATTCGTGACCGAGGTCGCGGCTCGGCTGAACACCGGCAGCTGGGCTCAGGACTCGGCCGCCGGAGAGGACGACACCCCGGTGTTCGTCGCCCGCGCGCCCGGACGGCTGGACGTGATGGGCGGCATCGCGGATTACTCGGGCGCCCTCGTCCTTCAGTGGCCCATTCACGAAGCGACGCGGGTGGCCGTCCGCCCCTGGACGGAGCGGCGAATCTCGATCACGTCGCTCGGACACGGTGGCTTGGAGCGCCGCTGCGACGTGCCGCTCGACCTGGTCGCCGATCCGCACCGACCCTACGACTCCGTACATGCCTGGTTCGCGGCCGACCCGACCCGCCACTGGGCGGCCTACGTCGCGGGCGTCTTCCACGTGCTGTCGTGCGAGCACGGCGCGAGGTTCCCGGCCGGAGCGGCCATCCTCGTCGAGTCGGACGTGCCAGAGGGCAAGGGAGTCAGCTCATCGGCGGCCATCGAAGCTGCGACGATGGAAGCCGTGATCCGAGCGTGGCGGGTGACGATTGACCCCAGAATGCGCGCGGTAAGCTGTCAGCAGGTCGAGAACCTCATCGTGGGGGCGCCCTGTGGCGTGATGGACCAGATGGCGTCGATCTGCGGCGAACCCGGCAGCCTCATGGCGCTGCTGTGCCAGCCCGCGGAGTTCCAGGGCAGCGTACGGCTGCCCCACGGGCTGGGCGTCTGGGGGATCGACTCGGGGATCCGCCACGCCGTAACCGGCGCGGACTACGGCGCAGTGCGTGTGGGTGCGTTCATGGGATACCGGATACTCGCGGATCTGGTCGGGCTGCGCGTGACGCCGGGCGAGCGCGAGGGCCACGTGCGCGTGGACGATCCGCGCTGGCACGGGTACCTCGCCAACGTCGGCAGCGACGCCTTCCGTCAATTCGCGCCGGACATCCCCGCGGCTCTCAACGGCGACGCCTTCCTGGCGCGTTACCAAGGCACGACCGACCTCGTGACCCGCGTCGATCCCGCGCGCCGCTACGCCATCCGGACGCCGACGGCACACCCCGTGTACGAGCACGAGCGCGTCACGGAGTGGGCGCGTCGCCTGAGTGCAACGGCCACTGCCACTTCTCCAACCGATGCCGCTCGCCTCGGCGCGTTGATGTACGAGTCGCACGCAAGCTACTCGGCGTGCGGCCTCGGGTCAGATGGGACCGACAGGCTCGTCGCGCTGGCGCGCGAGGCCGGCCCGGCACGCAGCATCTACGGCGCCAAGATCACCGGCGGCGGAAGTGGAGGGACTGTGGCGCTGCTGGCCGACGCCGGATCGGGCGACGTGGTCCGCGCCATCGCGCGTCGGTACGCCGAGGAGACGGGTCGCGACGCGTACGTCTTCGAAGGCAGTTCTCCGGGCGCCGCCCGCATCGGGGCGATTCGCCTCGACCCGGCCTGAGCCCGACTCCCTGGATGACTGGCAGGCACTGATGCGTATTCTCGTGACCGGCGGCGCCGGATACATCGGCAGTCACACGGCGAAACTCCTCGCGGCGGAGGGACACCAACCCGTGATCTTCGACGACATGAGCCAGGGACATGACTGGGCGGTGAAGTGGGGGCCGCTCGAGCGTGGGAGCCTGTCCGACCCGGCGCGGCTCGCGGAGGTCTTCGCGTCCCGGAAGGTGAAGGCCGTCGTGCATTTCGCAGCCAACGCCCTCGTGGGCGAGTCGATGACCAATCCGACGAAGTACTTCCGGAACAACACCGTGGGAACGCTCAACCTACTGGACGCGATGCGCGAGGCGGGCGTCGGCACGATCGTCTTCTCCTCGACGTGCGCGACCTACGGCGATCCCGTTCGCGTGCCGATGGACGAGACACATCCGCAGTCACCCGTGAATCCGTACGGCGACTCGAAGCTCATGGTCGAGAAGCTGCTGCGCTGGTACGGAGAGATCTACGGTCTACGATGGATGTCCCTCCGGTACTTCAATGCCGCAGGCGCCGATCCGGAGGGCGATATCGGCGAGGACCACGATCCCGAGTCGCACCTGATTCCGCTCGTCATCGGCGCCGCGCAGGGCACGCGGCCGCCGGTGAGGATCTTCGGGACCGACTATGCGACTCCCGACGGCACCGCCATTCGCGACTACATCCACGTGATGGACCTGGCCGACGCCCATCTGCGCGCGCTCGATCGCCTCGGAACGGACACGCCCAGCCAGGCAATCAATCTCGGCACCGGCCGAGGCCACTCGGTCAGAGAAGTGGTGGAGACCGTGGCGCGTGTCAGTGGCAGGGCCGTGCCGGCCGTCGAGTCGGCCCGCAGACCGGGCGACCCGCCGGAGCTCGTCGCAGCGCCTGCCCGCGCGCGCGAGGTGCTCGGCTGGACGTGCCAGTACGCCGACCTCGAGACCATCGTGCGCCACGCGTGGGCGTGGCACGACAAGCATCGGTAAGGCTTCGCACCGAAATGGATCGGCGCACTCACGCGCGCGTCGGGCGTTCGGACGACGACGGCTGGCCCACGGCGAGCGTCATGATGCGCTGCTCCGTGCAGTCCACACGTTCGAGTACGCCGGCCATGCGGCCCTCGTGCATCACGGCGACTCTGTCGCTCAGGTGAAGAATCTCCTCCATGTCGCTGCTGATCATCACGATCGACACACCCTCGCGCGCCAGTGCGCGCAGCAGCCTGTAGATTTCCGCCTTGGCGCCGACGTCGATGCCGCGCGTGGGCTCGTCGACAATCAGGACCTTGGGGCCGAGCGCGAGCCACTTGGCGAGCACGACTTTCTGCTGGTTGCCGCCGCTCAACGTGGCGGCTTTCACCTCGATCGACGGCGCCTTGACCTGCAACTGCCGGCACACCGCACCGACGCCCTCCCGCTCCTGCGCGCCGGACACGATCCCGTAGGTCGCGTACCGGCCGAGGGCCGGGAGCGACACGTTCTCGCGAATGGAGAAGTCCACGACGAGGCCGGACGACCGTCGATCCTCTGGGACGAGAAACACGCCGTGGCGAATGGCCTCCGCCGGACCGGCGATCGTCAGTGTCGTCCCGTCCAGGATGATCGTGCCGGCCACCGATGGGTCGATGCCGAAGATCGCCTGCGCGACCTCGGACCGGCCCGCGCCGACCAGACCGGCGACACCCAGAATCTCTCCGCGGCCGACGGCGAACGACACGACGTGTTGCGGGTATCGCCGGGTGCGCAGCCCGTCGACCCTGAAATACTCCCGCCGGCCCCGCGCGTCGGGCGGTTGGTGCTCAACCTCGATGTCGCGGCCGACCATCAGCCGGATGATGTTGTCGTGCGTCAGTTCGTCGCGCGCCAGCGCGCCAGCGTTCGCGCCGTCGCGCAGCACGACGGCCCGATCGGCGATCGCCTGCACTTCGCCGAGCCGGTGGGTGATGTAGATGACGGCCACGCCACGTTGGCGCAGACCCGCCACGACCTCGTGCAGCCGTGACGTCTCGGCCAGGGTGAGGCTCGAGGTCGGCTCGTCCATGATGAGCACGCGGGCGTTGAGCGAGAGGGCTTTCGCGATCTCGACGAGCTGCTGCTGGGCGATCGACAGCGCGGCCACCGGCGTGTCCGGCGACACCTCGAGCCCGAGCTGGTCGAGATAGGGCCGTACGGTCTCGCGCATCTTCGGCCGGTCGATCACCCGGAGCGGCCCCCACCGGGTCGGCTCGCGGCCCAGCAGGACATTACCGGCGACGTCGAGGTTGTCGAGCAGGTTCAGCTCCTGGTGGATGAGCGCGAGCCCGCGCGAGGTCGCCGTGTGGACGTCGCGCATCACGAGGCGCGCGCCGTCGACGAGCACGTCGCCCGAGTCGGGCTGCTCGATCCCCCCGGCGATCTTTATCAGGGTGGACTTGCCGGCGCCGTTTTCGCCCAGCAGGGCGACGACTTCTCCGGCGTGCACGTCGAGGCTCACGCCGCGCAGCGCGTGCACGCCTGGAAAACGCTTCTGGATGTTCCGAAGCTGAAGGACCGGCACGCCCATGACGTCGGGGCTCCGCGGAGAGCCGGTCACCGACCGCGGAGTTGTGCGAGTTTCGCCCTGAAGTCGCCCACGTTGTTCTGCCGGATGACCATCGTTGGGATGAACACCTGATGACTGGGCGGGATGCCCGACCGATCGCCCTTGACGGCTTTCGCCAGCAGCGTGATCGACTGGTAGCCGAACTCGTAAGGTTGTTGCACCACGGTGCCGACGATCGCTCCTGACTTGACGCCGGTGAGCGTCTCGTCGTCTTCGTCAAACGCGATGATCTTCACAACGCCGATCGTGCCGGCATCGCGGACAGCATTGAGGATCGCCGGACCGTTGTAGCTCCACAACCCGACGAGCGCGGCCACGTCAGGGTGGCTGACGAGCATCTCCGACACGTTCGCCTTCGCCCGGACCTGGTCGGTGTCGTCGGTGCGCACGTCGAGGATTTCGATCTTCGACCCGGCGATCGCCTCCTTGATGCCCCGCAGCCGTTCCTGCGCGTTGCGCGCGTCCAGCTGGCCGACAAACAGCGCGATCTTGCCGCCCTGCGGCAGCGCTTCCTTGATCAGCTCGCCGGCCTGCCGGCCGGCAGCGACGTTGTCCGTGCCGACGTAGCACTCCCGCCTGCTGTTCGGCGCGTCGCTGTCGTGCGTGAAGACGACAGCGCGCTGGGCGACTTCGTCCAGCATGGCGGCCTGATTGGCGGGATCGACGGGACTGATGGCGATGCCGTCCACGCCCTTGACGAGCAGATCGTCCACAATCCGCTTCTGCGCCGCCGCGGTGCCGTCGCCCAGGCGGAACTCGACCGAGACATCGGGCAATTCGGCGTCGGCCTTCTCCGTCCCCTTCCGCGCGATCGTCCAGAAGTCGGCCGCGTTGTTCGTGATGAAGGCGAGCCTGTGCGTGGACGATTCACGCCCGCAACCAGTCAGGACGAGCATGGTCGCGCAGGTCAACGCCGCTGCTGTCTTCAGGGTCATTCCAGTCTCCTCATGGTGCGTTCCAACACGCAGGTGTGGACACGCTCTTGCTGATGCCCACTGACCGCTAGACGGCGACGACACGCGCGGCGCGGCGTTGCAGGACCTGATCGCCCACCACGCCGACGAGAATGACGCCGCCCATCACGGCAAAGTTGAGCGAGCTCGGAATGCCGAGCAGGTTGACGAGATTCTGCAGCACCTGGAGCAGCGTCGTCCCGAGCAGAATCCCGACGACCGAGCCCTCGCCGCCGCGCAGGCTGCAGCCGCCGAGCACCGCAGCCGCGATGCCGTACAGCTCGAAAAAGCTGCCGTGCGACGACGGCGAAATCGAGTTCGTGTAGAAGGCGAAGACAATGGCCGCGATGCCGGTCAGACCGCCCAGGATCACGTACGCGCTCACGATGACGCGGTGCGCATTGATGCCCGAGTACCGCGCGGCGACTTCGTTTCGCCCGGTCGCGAACAGGTGGCGTCCGTACACGGATCGGTGCAGCACGATCCACATCACGGCGCTCGCCACGACGAGCGCCACAAACGGCGTCGGCACGTGGAAGACGCTGCCGGTTGCCAGCCGCTGCAACGTCTGAAACCCGGCCGCGTCGCCGAAGCCTTTCGTCTCGTCGTCGGCGATGAACCGCGCGAGCCCGCGATACAGGAGCAGGCCGCAGAGGGTGACGATGAACGGCTGCAAGCCCGCGCGCGTGATGAGCACACCGTGGAATGCACCGAGGAGGGCGCCGAGCGCGATGATGAGCAGCACGGCCACGGGCCACGCGAGATGCCACTCGGTGAGCATGATGGACAGCAGCACGCCGAGCAGAGCGAACGCCGAGCCGACGGACAGATCGATGCCGCCGGTGATGATGACCAGACCCAGTCCCAGGCTGAAGATCCCGAACGCCCCGATCAGTCGCGCCGTGTTCTGCAGGTTGGCCGGCGACAGGAAACGCGGGTTGAGCGCGGTGACGATCGCGCACAGCACCACCAGCAACAGGAAGATTGCGAACTCTTTTTTCATTCAACTGACGGGCGCGGCTTGCCGCACCCGCGAGATACTCGAATTCGCGACTGTTATACCCCGAATCCCGAAGCCGACCTACTCGCGCGTCACGGCTCGATGAGGCGCGGCTCGAACATGGCCCCGCGCTCGCGATGCTCTTATTGCCGCGTGCCTGGTGTAGGCTGAGGGCCATCCGTTCTGATGAAGCGGCAGAGTCGCGCAATCTGCTGATGGCTGGGAGGGCACGATGCGGCACCGCACGGCGTCTTTCTTCCGCGAAGCGCCACGAACGTCGCGCGCGCGCATCGTCGCCGCCGCGCTCGTCGTCGCAGTCCTCATCCTCCCTGCGCCGGTTGCGCTGCCCGCGGGCACTGCTGCGCTGCGTGCCCCGTCAGGCCGCGAGCGCATCCTGATCGACGAGGGCTGGCGGTTCAAGAAAGACGACGCGCCGGCCACGACCCTGCAGCGGACCGCACTGCTCCCGTGGCTGCTGCCGACGAGCAACGCCTTCATCAAAGATCCGGCGCAGCGAAAGACGCGGCCCGCGGGCCAGATCGGCGCCGACCTGCCGTACGCGCAACCCGACTTCGACGACCGCTCGTGGCGCGCGCTCGACCTGCCGCACGACTGGGGCATCGAAGGTCCCTTCTCGCCGACCGGCAGCGGTGCGAGGGGTCGTCTGCCGTTCTATGGCGTCGGCTGGTATCGGAAGGCGCTGGACATCCCCGCCTCTGACGCCGGCCAATCGATCTTTCTCGACGTGGACGGCGCGATGTCGTACGCCGCTGTCTGGGTAAACGGCGAATTCGTCGGCGGCTGGCCCTACGGGTATGCATCGTGGCGGGTCAACCTGACGCCCTACGTGAAGCCCGGCGCGCGCAACGTCGTGGCCATCCGCCTCGACAATCCGGAAGACGCCTCCCGATGGTACCCGGGCGGCGGCATCTATCGACACGTGTGGCTCGTCAAGACCAACCCGATTCACGTGGGCGAATGGGGCACGTACGTGACGACACCCGCCATATCGGCCGAATCCGCCGTCGTCTCGACGAGCACGAGCATCGACAACGACTCGGCCGAAGACGCGGACGTCACGGTGTCATCCGAAATCGTTCCGCTCGACGCGCGTGGCGCGCATGTCGGGTCTGCGGTCGCGACGGCGGCACCGGTCTCCGTGCGCGTGCTGCACGGCTCGAGCAGCATGATTCGACAGGATGCGACCGTCGCGCGTCCACGCCTGTGGGGCCCACCGCCACAGCAGACGCCGAATCGCTACGTCGTCGTCACGACGGTGGCCCGGGGCGGCACGGTGCTCGACCGCTACGAGACACCGTTCGGCATCCGGACGTTGAAGTTCGATGCGAACGCCGGCTTCTCGATCAACGGCGAACCGCTCGATTTCCAGGGCGTGTGCCAGCATCACGATCTGGGCGCGCTCGGCGCCGCCGTGAACGACCGCGCGCTGAAGCGGCAGCTCGACATGCTGGTCGAGATGGGCGTCAATGCGATTCGAACGAGCCACAACCCGCCGGCGCCGGAGCTGCTCGCCTACGCCGACGAGATGGGCCTGCTCGTCATGGACGAGGCGTTCGACCTGTGGCAGCTGCAGAAACGTCCGCTCGACTATCACGTGCTGTTCGACGACTGGCACGAACAGGACCTTCGGATGATGCTGCGCCGCGACCGCAATCATCCGTCCGTCGTGATGTGGAGCATCGGCAACGAAGTCGGCGAACAGAACCGGGGCGAAGCAGGCGCAGCGGTTGCCAGGGCGCTCAGCGCGATCGTGCACGAAGAAGATCCGACGCGTCCGACGACGACCGCGATGAACAGCGCGCGTGCGACAAGCCCGTTTCCCGCCGCGGTCGATCTCATCGGGCTGAACTATCAAGGCACCGGTGTGCGAAGCGGGCCGCCGCAGTATCCGGTGTTTCACGAGCAGTTCCCGCAGAAGTTCGTGTTCGGCAGCGAAACGGCTTCGGCGATCAGCAGCCGCGGTGAGTACATGTTCCCCGTAGCGACGGGCTTCGGCATGCCGGCCGGCGCCGCCGCCGGAGAAGACGTCGCCCGACGACAGGTGAGCTCGTACGACATGTACTTCGCGCCGTGGTCTTACACACCCGACCACGAGTTCCTGTCACAGGAACGGTTCCCGTACGCCGGCGGCGAATTCGTCTGGACGGGATGGGACTACCTGGGCGAGCCGACGCCGTTCGACGCCTCGCGCAGCTCGTACTTCGGCATCATCGATCTCGCGGGCTTCAAGAAGGACCGCTTCTACCTCTATCAGGCGCACTGGCGTCCCGACCTGAAGATGGCGCACATCCTGCCGCACTGGAACTGGCCGGAGCGCGTCGATCTGAAAGACGCGAACGGCGCGCGCGTGCCGACGCCCGTACACGTCTACACGTCAGGCGACGAGGGCGAATTGTTCCTGAACGGCAGGTCGCTCGGACGCAAGTCGCGCGGCCCCGGCGAATTCCGGCTCCGGTGGGACGACGTGTTCTACGAGCCGGGCACGCTGAAGGTCGTGACGTACAAGAACGGGCGGCCGTGGGCGACCGACGAGGTGAAGACGACGGGTCCTGCCGCGCGCGTGGGTCTGACCGCCGATCGCGCCGAGATTCACGGCGACGGCAAGGATCTCGTGTTCATCACGGCTGCGATCCAGGATGGCGGCGGCCTCACGGTGCCGCGCTCGCACAACCGTCTGACGTTCAGGGTCGAGGGCCCCGGGCAAATCGCCGGAACCGACAACGGCGACCCGACGAGCTTCGAGTCGTTCCTCTCGCCGTCGCGCGAGGCGTTCAACGGACTTGCGCTCGTCATCGTGTGCCCGAACCGCGGCGCCGCCGGCACGATCCGCGTCACCGCCACCGCGGACGGACTGAAAACCGGGACGGTCAACGTGACGGCCACGCGGTGAAGGGTTGAAATTCCCGGCTTCTTTCTCTATTACCCGAGTCCGCGGCAGCAGCCAGCCGCACTCTCGGCTCTCATCGACACGCTTCGTCGGTTGAGCGAACGGGCCCACGCGACATCGGGTTGCCGGAGGAGAATGCGGTGGAGGCCGCCGCGCGAATCGACTGCATGTCGATCACGCAAGGTCTCAGCGGCGGCTATACTGGGATGCCGCGTAAGTGATCCGAGAACATTGGGAGGTCTGACACAGTCCACGGTTTTCACGCTCGACGAGACCGCAAGTGAATGATTCTAAACGGAGAGATGTCCGAGTGGTTGAAGGAGCACGCTTGGAAATAGATTCCGGCCGCGCGTGCGGACGCACACCGAAAGGCACCAAGGCACTCCGCCTCGAGCACTTCTGCTCACACCGAGGTCCTTCAGTATGCGTGGCTAAACCACGGTGTTCGACGCCGGTTTCCAGGGGCATCTGACACAGTTCTGACACAATGCTTGGTCTCACTTACCGCGTTAAACCCGTGTCGACCACACAGCTTGCCCCGAGCTCACCCCCCAGGCCGCGTCGCAATGGAGCGCTAGCAACTGCCGTGACGCGAGCGCTACGCATTGACGCAAATAACTTTGTTATGTAAAGTAATGCCCTGGGGTCGCGGGTTGGCCTGTGACCGTTCACCGAAATCTCACGGAATGCTCACCTCCACGTGAAGACACCGGATGATCCGCGGGGAAATGCTTCCATCCGGTTCGATGAGCATGGCCCGATGCCCCGACATGTGCGGACTCGAGGAGCCGAGCGTATGAATGCCGGCCTGACCGCGGTCTCGTGGCTCGACTGGAAGCTGGGCGCGCGTCTGCTGCTGAAATATCCCGCGCTCACGATCATCGGAGGCCTCTCGCTGGCGGGTGCCATCGCGATTGGGGCGGTCGGCATCGAAGTCGCCGACGAACTGCTGTACAAACGGCTGCCGTTCGATGAAGGCGGCCGAGTCGTGCGCCTCGAGACGCAGGACACGGCGGCGTCACGCGTGGAGCCGAGGGTGCTCCACGATTTCGCGATCTGGCGGCGGTCTCTGAAGACGGTGGCGGAGCTCGGCGCCGCCCGCGTGAGCGAGCGCAACGTGCTCACGGGCGAAGGCCGTGTCGAATCGCTGCGCGTGGCGGAGATCACGGCGTC
>CAYZBZ010000079.1:0-15253 GCA_964476725.1 uncultured Vicinamibacterales bacterium | reverse complement strand
CGGTGCGAGGTTTGGTAGGGGGGTTCAAGGTTCAGGGTTCAAGGTTCAGGGGTTCATGGGTTCCGAACACCCGCCATTCAACGCTGCGACGTTTTGCGTGGTCGTGAGCCAGTCGGGCACATGCCGTCACGCTCCAACTGTCCGGACCGAGTTCGGCGTGAGGCACCCGGTAGATCTGCTTGGGGAGGTGCCCGGGGGAGACGCCCTATGTCGCGCTCGCTGAGCTGCTTCTTGTTCATGCCGCAGGAGTGTTGCTCCTATCTTCCTGACCTCAGCACCTTTGCGAAGTCCTCGTACTGATCGACGGCAACGAAGTCTACGCCCGCGCGGATGGCGGCCCGCCACCGCTCGGTCGCGGCGCTCAGCGACCCGAAGTTGTACGAGGCAGACCACCCGAGGGACAAGTCCGCCGGGTCGTGGCCGTTCAGCGTGTAGAACCTGATCCAGAGACCGGCGGCGTGCGCGGCACCCACGACTGACGTCAGGCGTGCTTCGTCCTCCGCGGTCCACGCCCCGGCCTTCTGCTGCCCTTCCGGCTCCACGACACTCCACGGGTTGTTCGACCACCGACGGTAGTTCGTCTTGACCGTAGTCCCGCGAGGCACAGCGCCGAACAGCCGCAGCCTGCCGCCGACAGGGACGCGATCGTGGAACTCCGGCTCCTGCTCGGCGGGCTCACCGGTCAGCACGAGCACGGGCCCCACCCGGATCGGCGCGATCCCGGCGGAGGATGCGGTCCGCTCGGCAGTGCTCAGCCACGACTCGTACTCGCCGAGCAGTTCCCACACCGCCTGGAGGTGCGCGGGCTCGTTGGTTTTGAAATCCAGATTCAGCGTGATGAGAGGCCACGCGTCGCGACGATCTTCGCCGAGCGCGCGCTCCACGATCGGCCTGATGCGCTCGAAGAAGTGCGTGCGAAGCGTGGGCTCGCTGCCGGTGAACGGCTCGCCGTGGGTCACAATCGACGGCCCGGCCCCGGTTCGCGGATCGCGATACCACGCGAGGTCCTGCTCGATTGCCAGCGGCATCCCGGTCATCAGCGCCCGATCGATTCGCTCGGCCCAGCGGCCGTCGTAGGGGTAGCAATTGTGAGCGTCGAGGAGCACGCGTGAGCCCGGCGCCAGGGCATCGGGAGCCGCGGCATCCGGAGACGTAGCCGCGAAGCCCAAGAGGGCGCAGTTAAGCAGAACACAGACGACAAGGCGGCGGATCATTCGAGCATTCTATCCGCAGACGTTACGTTACACTCTCTCGCGGAGGATCGAGATGCGCTGGAACGCGTTCGTTGTTGTCACGTGCTTCGTCGGAGGCCTGGCCGGCCATGCGACCGCCCAGGAATCAGGCGCCGCGCCGCCGCCGCCCGCTCAGGCTCCTGTCGATCCCATCAAGGTGCTCGTGGACCGGCTCGATCTGGAAAAGTACAAGGCCACGATCAAGGGGCTGACCGGGTTCGGCGATCGGCGGCAAGGCACGGACCGCAATCGCGCGGCGGTCGACTGGATCGAAGCGCAGCTCGAGAGCTACGGCTGCACCAACACCGAGCGGATTCGCTACGAGTACCAGCCCGCCCCTCGCGGAACCGGAGCTGGCGGGCGCGGAGGCGGACGTGGACGCGGTCGAGCCGGTCAGGGAGGCAGCGCGATCTTCGGCAACCGCGCGGCGACCGGCGTCAACAACGATCCCGACAAGCAGCCGGAGGCCAGGCTGCGCGAGCTGAACTCCCAGCCGACAGTTCCCGGCCCGCGCGAAGAGGTCTACTGCACGAAGATCGGCGCGACACACCCTGAGGAGATGTACATCATTGGCGGCCACATGGACGGCATTGGGTGGGGCGAGGCCGCCAACGACGACGGCTCGGGCACGGCCGTGGTGATGGAAATTGCGCGGGTCCTGAGCGGTCCGGATGTGCAGACGGAACGCTCGATCCGCTTCGTCCTCTGGAACAACGAGGAGACCGGCCTGAACGGCGCGGTTGCGTACGTCGCGCAGCGCAAGGATCTCCAGGGGAAGGAAGCCCCCGCGGGATCGGGCAAGTACCCCGAGCCGAAGTGGCTCGGCATGATCCAGCACGACATGATGATGTTCGACCACGGCATGCCGGGGCCGGACGGCAAGGTGAGCCCCGAGCAACGCCCGGAAGCGGACGTCAACATCGAGTTCCAATCGACCGCGAAGATGGCGGAAGGAGCGCAGAAGCTCGCGTGGGCGGTCAAGGCGGCCAACGAGAAATACGCAACCGACTACCCGGCGGCGGTCGGTCCGCACATGACGAACACCGACTCGACACCTTTCATGGATCTGATCCCCGCAATCAGCCTGCGCGAGAACGAGCGCGGCGCGCAGATCGGCGCCGGCTGGGATCCGCACTGGCACCAGCCGACGGACGTCTTTGCGACGTTCTCCGACAAGGACTTCACGCTGGGGCTGAATGCCGCGCAGACCACGCTGGGAGCGCTCGGGCAGCTGACGGGCGCGACACTGAAAAAATGAGTAGCTTCCGCCTTAAGGCGGAAGGCACGGGGTTCAAGGCGTACATGCATATGTGCATTTCGGCGTCCCGATATGGGACACTTCCCGTCTGACGCCGCGGGACGCGGCCAGCGCCAGATCGCGATAACCCCTTCCAAGTCAATTAGCTACGGCCTCCAACCGATCGAGCTTCTGCCGGCCTTGTTCTTGCGGGCGATGCGCGCATTCCGGAGACGTGTGATGAAAAGGAAAGCCACAGCTTGAGACCCAGACTTGGACGCATCGAGCAGGTGAACAAGGAGCTCTGGATACTCCTGTCGCTGTTCTTCATCTGTCTACTCTTGAATCTGGTGGTTGACGGCCAGCGCATGGTCCTCAGCTTCTACACGCTGCCGACGCTGGGCTCCGCCTATCTGTATGGCCGGCGCCAGGCGACGTTGACGGCCTTCGGAAGCGTGCTGCTCGTCTGCCTCATGTCCTGGTACAACCCGGTCCTCTTTGCCGCGCCCGGCCACATCTCCATCCCGGCCGCACGATGGCTCGACATCGCCGTCTGGGGAGGGGTCCTGATGGTGACCGGCTATTCGATGGGGTCGCTGTACGAGCACAAGGCCGCCCAGCTCGGCGAGCTGCGCGAGACCTATCACGGCGTGCTGATGATCCTGCGGCACTTCATCGCCAAGGATGCCTACACCGAGAATCACTGCTATCGCGTCTCGATTTACGCGGCAAAGATCGCCTCGAGTCTCAACCTGTCGCCCGACCGGATCGAGGACACACGCGCCGCCGCACTGCTTCACGACATCGGCAAGCTGGACATCAGCCGGGACCTCCTGTACAAGGCCGCCCGCCTCACGAAGGCGGAGTACGAGCAGATCCAGCAGCACGTGAGCAAGGGTGGCGCCCTGCTCGAGCCGGTCGGTGGCTCGCTGCGCCGGGTGATCCCGATCGTGCTGGCGCACCACGACAAGTTCGACGGCTCGGGATATCACCCGAACGGCGGGGAACAGATACCGATCGAGGCGCGCATCATCTCGGTTGCGGACGTCTACGACTCCGTAACGAGCGACCGGCCTTACCGCAAAGCGATGTCGCTCTTCGAAGCCAGGGACATCATCGCCAAAGGCTCGGGCACCGATTTCGACCCGCGCGTCGTCGACGCATTTCTGGACGCGTTCCGCCGAGGGGAGCTGGAAGTGCCAGCCGTCCTTGTCTGAGACTGAAAGCGAGTTTGAACGTTGACGGTCAGTCGTCTCGAACCTGCCGACCTGCTCTGGCCCGGTGACAACACGCCGTACTCGGTTCGGCTTGCGGCGAGATCGTCGTTGGACTCGCTGGACGCTGCGCGGTCCCCTCGCGAACGGCGGGCGCACGCGCGACAGCGCGATGCCGAGCTGCAATGGGTTCGAGCCGCCAGGCTGAGCCTCGGACAGGGCGTCTCGCTCGTGGACTTGTCGGCCGGCGGAGCGCTTCTGGATTCGCCGGTCCCGTTGCGTCCCAATTCGGTGCTCGGCCTCGAGATCGTCGGGGCGGGCGGCTTCACCGTGGTCCAGTTCCGGGTCCTTCGCTGCGAAGTAGGCGGGCTCCAGCCTGGGCGGACGACGTATCGGGGAGCCTGCGAGTTCACCCGAATCCTCGACTTGCCGGGAGTCCAGCCGACGTCCGGCCTCCGAGGCCTGTCAGCCCCCGTCGCCTTCGTCGGCCTCGATCTGGCGCTGAAGCACCTCGTCGAGCACGCCGGACCCGCGGGGGACGCCGGCTCGCTCAGCCCCTCCGAAGTACTGCAGGCTCTCCAGGCGCTGCTGGCACGGGCGGCGAAAGAGCGTTCCGATCCGTTCGGCGAGCAGCTCGGGGCGCTGCTCGCGCAGGTCGTGCCGGCGCTCGAGCAGCGCAGCGGCCTGCCGTCGATTCTTGCGGGGATTGAAAACCAGCTCCGCCGAAGCGTACCGCAGGCGATGCTTCGACTGACCGCCCCCGGCGAGGCAGCGGCGGAGCCGGGCGTGAAAGCGATCGTGATCAACGTGCCAGGCGCGGCGACAGCGTCTCCACTCGTCAGCATCGATCTTCCGCGGGGACTGGTGCTGAACGACTGGCAGTCCCGCTTTCTGAGAACGGCGAGCCGCTTGATCGCGCTGCTCCAGCGGCTCGAGCCTGGACGCATCGAGGTACCGTTCGCCAGCGGACCGGCTCCGATCCTGCCGACGGCGAGCGCGCTCGCCGCGCCCGAGCCCGCGCCGGAAGCGGCAGGCTGGCAGAAGATCGTGGTCCGCTACGTCGAGGGACAGGTCCTGAAAGGCTACACGCAGGACTTCCACGCTGGCCGGCAGCAGTTTTCTCTCTGGCCTGCGATCGGTTCTCCCG
Source organism: uncultured Vicinamibacterales bacterium (assembly GCA_964476725.1). Taxonomy (GTDB): domain Bacteria; phylum Acidobacteriota; class Vicinamibacteria; order Vicinamibacterales; family 2-12-FULL-66-21; genus JALZOC01. The sequence goes on along the minus strand of CAYZBZ010000079.1, from coordinate 10,423 downwards.
CGCACGAGCGAGTGATCGTGCCGCTGGCGCGGCTCAAGGCTGTGTTCTTCGTGCGCGATTTCGCGGGCGATCCCGCCTACGTCGAGCGCACCGATCCCGGTCTGCCCCACAACGGCCGTCGAATCGAGGTGACGCTCATCGACGACGAGGTGATCGTCGGATCTACGCTGAACTATCGAGCTGACGGGAACGGCTTCTTCGTCATCCCGGCCGATCCGCGCGCCAACAACATCCGCGTCTTCGTCGTGGCGAGCGCGGTTCGCCAGGTCCGATTCCCCTGACTGCATTCGAACTTCAGCCTTCTAAGTTCAGCCTTTCCTAGAATGCCCACTCGGCGCCGATGAGCGGGGCAAGCCGATCCGTCAAACCGCTGCTGCCAATCGCAAACCGCATGTTGAAGTTGATCAGCAGCCGCGGTGCGACGTTGGCTTTGAGGCCGATGGCGCCGTTGGTCGCCCAGTACGAGGCGCTCTCGAAGCTCAGGTCCCGCAACGCCATTTGCCCGGCCGGGCCCGTTGCAAGGAAATCGAACGTCGAGAGGCGGGGAGAGTTGATGATGCGCTGCCCGATGAAGTCCATCACGAGACTCAGACGGGCGTTCACGCTCACATCCGTCCCCAGCGCGTAGACGAACTGGTCCGGCAGATCGGCCTTCCGTCCCGCCCGCACGTCGCCGGCGAGGAGGCTGCGGCCGTTCCACTGATACGCGAGGTTCGCGTGCGGCGCGAGCGCGCGGTAGGACGCCGAGAACGCGGCGAAAGGCCGGACTCCTGCCGCTCCCGCGCCGAGCAGGTTCTCTTCGTCCCCGGCGGGCAACCGGATGTCGAGCCCGGCGGCCATCGCGCGGCCGCCTTCGCGCATCAGCGTGGTCTTGCCCCGGAGCAGTAGATCCCCGACGCCGCCGGCGGTCGCTTCGGTGAAGAACTGATGCGTCGTGCCATGGTTGTCCGGCGCCGTCTCGTCGTGAAAGTAGTGCACGCCGAGGTTCGCGCCGGTGCCGACACGCTGAATGGTGGCGTTCGAGAGCAGCGAGAGGCGCGTTCGCACGATCGGCACTGCCAGCGAGAAGTCGAAACGGTCCGTCACCCCATACGTCAGCGCACCGGTGAACTGGGTGACGGAAGCCCCGATGGCATTCACCGTCGCGATCACGTCCGATCGTCCCCCGGTCGTCTGATACGCGTCGTGCCGAAAGATCGCCGGGATGGCGCGCAGGGAGACGCCGTCCAGACGATCGAAGGAAAAGAACTGCGAGTTGAAGCCGACGGCAATGCGTCCCCGGCCGATCGTCTCGGCCCGGTCCGCGAGGATCGGGCCGAAACTTCTCGTGGAGCGCACGAACGTGCCGGTCGCGGGATCGAACTTATACGTAAAGCCGGACGCCGGGGACGGCACCGGCACCGCCGTCAGCTGGCTGGTGAGGGCGATGTTCACCAGCCTGAAATCCGACTGGAACGCGCTGTTGAAGTGTGCCGCGTGATTGCTTCCATCGAGCTGCACGTCGTCGCTGCTGAGGACGAGGCCGCTTGGTCCGAACACGTCTTCGAACAGAGTGGCGAGGCTGACGGGACGCGTCTGTGCGGCCGCGTGGCCGGCCCACAGAACGCAGACGCAGACGAGAATTGCGCGTGTCAACATACGAGTGCCCTCGGCCGCGGGTTACAAACAGAGCGGGCTAGCGCACGGAGCGGAAACGCACCGCGACGATCACCCACCCGTTTGCACCATGGCGAACGTCCATCGTTGTGATTGTCTCCGTGCGAAGCGATTGTCCCTCGACGGTCACGAGCTCATACCGCCGTAGAAACGTGACGCTGCCTGAGCCTGCCGCCGCGGAGATTTTCGGATCGACGATCTCGACATTGATACGGTTCGCGTGCTGGAACTCCCTGCGCAGGGCCTCCTCGGGTGCTCCCCGCAGATCGGGCCAGATCCGCTTCAGGGCCGCGAGGTTCTTTGCTTCCAACGCCGCCCTGTACTGCACGACCAGCTCGCGGATGGCGTCCTCCGGTGCGGGAGAACGTGGCGGCAGCTCCAGGGACGTCGGCGGCGGCGCGGCGGCCTTCGGGACGGGCGCCCCGGCCACAGGCGGCTGGGGGGAAACAGGCTCCGGCACCGGCGCCCGCGCGATCGGAGGGGCGGCGGGAGGAGCGGCCGGTTGAGTCTCAGCAGGTTTCGGCGCTTCGGGACTTGCCGGCGGATCGGGCTTCGGTTCCGGCTTCGCTGACGCTTCGGCGGCAGCGCGCTCTCGAGCGCCCGCAGCTTCCGCCTGGGCGGTGAGCGCCGCGCTGCGGTACAGGCCGCTCGCCACATAGAAGCGCGCCGTCGCGTCCGCCATGCGGCCCGCAGCGTAAAGACGCTGCGCTTCCTGATCGGCTCGCGCCGCCGCGCGGAAAGCGGCGGACGCCAGGGTCTGGGCATTCGCAGCGCGTGCGCCATCTCTGGCTTCGGCCATCGTCGTTCGCGCGTCGGCCGCCCCGCGGCCGCGCGATCGCGCGGCCCCCTCCACCATGATCCGCTTTGCTTCCGCGTTGGCAGGCGCAAGAGCGAGAATATCTCCCGCCGCGCGCGAAGCTTCCTGATAGTCACCACTGGCGAAAAGAGCGCGGGCTTTCTGAAGGCCGCTTTCGATCGAGGTGACGGCTTCGCGTGCCCGGTCGCGAATCAGACGGGCCTCCTGAAGATCCGGCGCGTCCTGGAGGGCCGCTTCCGCAAGCCGCTCGGCCGCCGCATAATCCTGCGCCTGCAGCGCCTGTCGCGCGTCGGCGAGCGTCCGAGGGGCCGGGTTTGACGCCGGCGGCGCGACGACGACCGAGCGAACGTCAGCCGGAGTGGTTACACGCCGGTGCATGCCGATCCAGATGGCGGACAGGACCGCAACCGTCAAAACGCCGGCGGCCGCGATGGCCCAGCGTGGCCTGCCGCGTGCGACTGCGGGATCTGAGGCCGCGCCGCTGGCGGGTCCCACAGGTGCAGGTGTGGACGCGGTGTCGCTGGGGGCCACCGATCCGAGAGGGCGCGCGCCGCTGTCGATTCTGGTGTCGCCTGCGGAAGAGAGCTGCTGGCGAAAGGTCACCAGATCCTGCCGCAGATCCCTCATGGTCTGGTAGCGCTCGTCCCGGGGCTTCGCGAGCGCCCGGTTCACGATGGCCACGAGGGCGTGCGGCAGGCTCGCGTCGATTTTCGGGAGCGCCTCGGGGACCTCCTGAAGGATCTTGTACAGCGTCGAGGCAAACGAATCCCCCTGGAATGCCTTCCGCCCACCGAGCAGCTCGTAGATGACGACGGCGACCGAAAACACATCCGATCGCTGATCCGCGCGCTCGCCGCGCACCTGCTCGGGCGCCATGTAGTTGACGGTGCCCATCAGCGTATGGCTGTTGGTCAGCTGCGAGCTGACCAGACGCGCCAGGCCGAAATCCAGGATCTTGACGAGCCCCTGATCGGTAATGAAGATGTTGGCCGGCTTGATGTCGCGATGCACCACGCCGTGCGCATGGGCGTACTCGAGCCCCTCGCAGACCTCGAGCGCGAGGTCGACCTTGCGCGAGAGGCTCATCTTCTCCGGGCCGCTCAGGCGCTGCTGGAGGTCCTGACCCTCCAGATATTCCATCGCGAGATAGGGGTGCCCGTCCTGCTCGCCCAGGTCGTGGATGGTGATGATGTTCTTGTGTGAAAGCTGGCCGGCCGCACGGGCCTCGCGGAAAAACCGCTCCCGCATCTCCGATCTGCTGTCCATCTGCGTCGCGATCACCTTGACCGCGACGACCCGCTCGAGCAGCTCGTCGAAGGCGCGATAGACGACACCCATGCCGCCCTCCCCGAGCTTCTCAGCAAGCTGATAGCGGCCGATGGTCTGCATGGAACCAGGGGATGATAGCGCGGTTCCGCAGGTTCCGCGTCAGAACCTTGGCGGAACCTGGCGGAACCCCGCGGAACCTAGCAGAACCTGGACTACATCGATGATCGTGAAAGCGCGCCGCACGATTTCCTGACAATCAAAGAAGGGTGCAGGAAAATGTCGCGAGGCGGCAGCTCCGGCCGTGCGACGCGATCCAGCATGGCCGCCATCGCGGCCACGCCAATCTCACGGCAGGGCTGGCGGAGCGTCGTCAGCGGCACCGGCAGCAGGCTGGCGTACTGCACGTCATCTATCCCCACGATGCGCACGTCGCCGGGAATGGCGTAGCCGAGCGAGAGAATCGCCTGCATCACGATCCCGGCGCTGCGATCGTTGGCACAGACGATTGCGTCCGGGCGCCCGAGGTCCATGAAGCTCATGAAGCTGCGGATGTCGACCTCTCCTGGATCCAGACGCAGCGTCAGCGTGTCCTCGACCGGGGCGCCGTATCGGTGCAGGGCCTCGCGGTATCCGGCACGTCGCGCGTCCACCGTCGATGCGGCATGGGCGAGGCTGGCGAACGCGACGCGGCGCGAGCCAAGTCGAAGCAGATGCTCGGTGATGCGGTATCCGGCGCGCCGATTGTCGATGCCCACAAGGTCGTGCTCTTCGCGCAGGCCGTAGGGCTGCACAGGACGGTCCAGCAGCACGATCGGGATGCCCGCTTTCTTCAGGGCCGCGGTGATGCGCGCGTTGATCGCGTCCTTCCCCGGCGTCAGCTCGAGGGGGGCGAAGAACACGCCGGCGACACGCCGCTCGATGTACTGCCGGCACCGTTCCACGGCGATCTCCCCTTTGTGCTCGACACTGCTGCTCACACCCCCCCAGATGACCGCATGGGCACGCGCGGCGGGGGTGCTCGTGAGCCCCTGGCAGATCGGCTCGAGGATCTCGGTTTCGCCGAAGTCCGGAATGAGCAGGCCGAACGAGAACGACTGGCCGGTGTTTGCCCCGAGCACGTATGTGCCGGAGCCGGCCCGCCGTTCCACCAGGCCAGCCTGCTGGAGATCCCGCAACGCCCGGCCCACAGTGATACGGGAGGCGCCGAAGGCCTTGACGAGCTGCGCCTCGCTGGGCAGACGCTGGCCCGACGTGAACTCCCCCGCCGCAATTTCCCCGCGTAGCGCGTTGTAGATTTGCCGGTATTTGGGAACCTGTGCCTCGCCAGCCACACCTGTCATATCAATATGATATATCAACTCACGCCAATTACGACACGAATGTAGATTTATTAGTGCATTTGTAACATTATTTGGTAACCGTAATGGTTTGCTTTAGGCTAAAAGCTGATATATCATGTTGACGTGAGTGAATCTTTTATGAGCATCGAAGGACCCAAGCACTATCTCCTGGCGTCGGATTTCGACCAGACCCTCAGCTTCAACGACTCCGGCATCGTGCTGGCCGATCTGCTCGGCGTCGAAGGCTTTGAAGCGAAGGTCGACGGCCTGCGGCGGAGCAACCTCGTCCACCAGGGGGGCGAGCTCGCCTACCTGATTCGGCACGATCCCGAGTTCCGCAGCGTGCGCCGCGAGCATCTCTTCGAAGCCGGCCGATCCGTGCGCCTCAAGAACCATCTCGCCGAACTTGCCGAGTTCCTGCAGCGCGGCGTCGACGGCTATCGCTTTTCCTTCTACGTGGTGTCCGCCGCGCCGCGTGAGGTGATCGAGTCGGCGCTCGAGGGAATCGTGCCGCCGGATCACATCTACGGCACCGAGTTCGACTACGACCCGACCTCGGGCGAGATCCGTTCGGTGCGCCAGGTGCCGGCCGGCTACGGCAAGGTGGCGGTCCTCGAGGACATCGAACAGCGGCTGCAGATCAGCCCGGAGCGTACAATCTACGTCGGCGACGGCAGTTCCGACGTGCACGTGATGTTGCACGTGAACAACAGGGACGGGTTCACGATCGCGGTCTCGGAGAACGAGCTGCTCTCGCGGATCGCCCGGCGCACGGTCTTGAGCGACAGCGCGCTGAGCATGCTGGTGCCCGTGCTGCGGCGCATCGGCTGGAGCGCTCCCGCCATCCGGGCGGCTTTCGAGTCATTTGGCCTGCCGCTCATCGAGTGGGAGCGGGTCCGGACCGACTGGCTCACCATCGGCGAAACCGGCCGGAGCGACGCGGCCATCACGTCAGCGACCTGGCAGCCGTGATCGTCGCGAATCTTCTCGCCGTCGGCGCCGCAGCCGCGGGCAGCTGGAAAGAGCACGCTCCCCGCAAGCTTGAGGTTTAGGTAGCCTGCCCCTCGATCTAACGGCGTGCATTCGCTATGCTGCTGACGCCCCGGGCGAGATACCCTTCGGAGGTTTCAGTCTCCCGTAGCGCAGCCCTTCAGGGCTGCCCGGCCTGAGAGTGAAAGCGAGGTCCGTGATGGGTGCGATGCTGGCTGCGACCGTGTTCCTGCTCACCGCTCTTCAGGCCGCTCCGCCGGCTGGGGGCCCCGCGGCCGCGGACGAGGCGGAGATTCGCGACGTCGTCAGGAAGTACGTCGAGGCTCGCGAGCATCCCGACCCGGCAGCCCTTGCCGCGCTGTTCACGGACGCTGCGGATCAGTTGACCTCCTCGGGCGAGTGGCGGCGAGGGCGCGACGAGGTCGTCCGCGGCACGCTCGCATCGTCGCAGCGCACCGGCGGGACGCGAACGATCGCCATCGAGACCATTCGCTTCCCCGCGTCCGGGACGGCGCTGGCGGACGGCCGCTACGAGATCGCGGGCGGTCCGGAGGGGACCCGCAGGATGTGGACGTCGTTTCTTCTCACGCGTACGTCGGACCGTTGGCGGATTGCCGCCATTCGCAACATGCTGCCTGCGCCGGCCGCGGCCCCCGCGGGCAAGTAGGTGGGAAACCGTATGCGCACCGCGGCTCAGGAGGGCGCAGATGTCTGACGCCATTCGTTTCTATGACCGCGCGCTGGGACGTCTGTCGCGTCGCGAGCTGCTGAACGCGGCATGGAAGTTGGGCGTCACGGCGCTGGTGCAGCCCGTCGTGTCCGGGCGGGTGCTGGCGCAGCCGCTGTTCACGAGCTACCCGTTTACTTTGGGGGTCGCGTCCGGCGATCCATGGCCCGAAAGCGTCGTCCTCTGGACCCGTCTGGCGCCTGAGCCGCTCGACGGCGGAGGCATGCCGATGGCGAACGTCGAAGTGGGCTGGGAGATCGCAGGCGATCCTGCCTTCAGGACGGTCGTCCGCAAGGGCGCAGCGGTGGCGCGGCCGGAACTGGGCCACAGCGTCCACGTCGAGGTTCCGGGTCTCGAGCCGGGGCGAGAGTATTGGTACCGCTTTCGCGCAGGCGGCGAGATCAGTCAGACAGGCCGGACGAAGACCGCGCCTCCTGAACAGGCAGCGGTCGATCGCTTGCGCTTCGCGGTGTGCGGCTGCAATCACTACGAGTCGGGGTACTTCACCGCATTCCGCCGGATCGCCGAGGAGGGCTTCGACTTCGTGTTCCACACAGGGGATTACATCTACGAGGGACGCGGAGACGGCGGTCGCAACCCCGCTGTCGTCCGTCAGCATCGCGGTCAGGAGATCTACACGCTGGTCGACTACCGGAATCGGTACGCCCAGTACAAATCCGACCGCGATCTCATGGCCGCCCATGCCTCTGCCCCCTTCATCGTCACGTGGGACGACCACGAGGTCGACAACGACTACGCGGGCGACACGGATGCGAACGACACGCCGCCCGAGGTGTTCCTGCTGCGACGGGCGGCGGCGTACCAGGCGTACTACGAGACGATGCCGTTGCGCGCGGCGACGCTGCCGTCGGGCCCGCACATGCGGCTGTATCGACGGCTTCGGTTCGGCGCGCTGCTGGACCTGAGCGTGCTCGACACGCGGCAATTCCGCTCGAACCAGGCCTGCGGCGGTGCCACGGCCACCGGCTGCGCCGCGGCGCACGACCCCGCCCGCACGATGCTTGGCACGAAGCAGGAACGATGGCTGTTCGATCAGCTGACGACCGCCCGGGCCACGTGGACGCTGCTCGGGCAGCAGGTGCCCACGTTCGCGCGTGACGCGACAAGCGCGAATCCGAGCGGAGCATTCTCGATGGACAAGTGGGACGGCTACACCGCCGCCCGGCAGCGGCTGTACGCGAGGCTGAAGGACACGAAGACCCCGAATCCGATCGTCCTTTCGGGGGACGTCCACGTCCACTACGGCGCCGATCTGAAGCTCGACTTCCGCGACCCGCGTTCGGAGACCGTTGGCGTCGAATTCACCAATTCGGCGGTGACGTCAGGCAGCGACGGCTCCGACGTTGGCGCCACGTGGGAGCAGATTCAACGCGACAACCCCCACATCAAGTACCACAGCGCGCGGCGCGGCTACGTCGCCTGCACGGCGACCCCCGCGGCGATGAGGGCGGACTTCAAGGTGCTGGACAAGGTCACGGTTCCGGATCTGCCGGCGCGACTCGGCGGCTCACTGGTCGTCGAAGCGGGCCGGCCTGGGAGCGTGGCAGACTGACGTCGATTAGCACTATATGATGAGGGCAACCGGCGCACGAGAAGGCTGCGCCACACCAACGCTGAGGGGACCGACATGAGTGCATACGGTGTGATTCGTCCAGGGGTGCTGAGTCTTTCGCTGCTGCTGGCGGGTACCGCCGCGTTCGCCCAGCCCGCGGCCACACAGAAGCCTTTCGAGCCGTCGGTCGGACAGGCCGGCAAGGACGTCGTGTGGGTCCCGACGCCGGCAGCGCTCGTCGAGAAGATGCTCGACATGGCCAAGGTGACGCCGCAGGACTACGTCATCGATCTTGGCTCCGGCGATGGCCGGACCGTGATCGCCGCGGCGAAGCGCGGTGCGCACGCGCTCGGCATCGAGTACAACCCCGACATGGTGGAGGTCGCGAAGCGCGCCGCGGCCGAGGCCAAGGTCAGCGACAAAGCCACGTTCGTCAAGGCGGACATCTTCGAGAGCGACTTCTCGAAGGCCACCGTCATCAGCCTGTTCCTGCTGCCGCAGCTCAACCTGAAACTGCGGCCGACGCTGCTCAACCTGAAGCCGGGGACCCGGATCGTGTCGAACTCCTTCACGATGGAAGACTGGGAGCCGGACGAGACCGCCGTCATCTCGGACGACTGCACCAGCTGGTGCACCGCGCTCTTCTGGATCATCCCCGCGAAGGTGGAAGGCACGTGGGGGCTTGGGGACGCCGACCTTACGCTCACGCAGCAGTTTCAGAAGATCTCCGGGACTCTCGGGTCCACGCCCGTCACCGACGCCAGGCTGCGCGGCGAAGAGATCACGTTCACCGTCGGGACCGCGACATATGCCGGCCGCGTGAACGGCGGTTCGATGCAGGGAACCGTCACCGGTGAAAACGGCGGCAAGTGGAGCGCGACGCGCCGGTGATCACAAGGGTTCCATGGAGTGGATCAGGCTCTGCCTGCAAACTCGCGGGTCTCGGTGTGAACCTTCACCTTCTCCCCCTCTTTGATGAAGAGGGGGACGCGGATCTCGAGACCCGTCTCCAGCGTGGCGAGCTTCGTGACGGCGCCGCTGGCGGTGTCCCCCCTGACGCCGGGCTCGGTTGACGTCACGGTCAGTTCCACGTGCGGCGGGAACTGCAGGCCGATGGGATTGCCGTTGAACTTCTGGATCTGGACGATGACGTTGTCCACGAGGAGCTGCCGATCGTCGCCGATCATGTCGGCGCCAAGAGTCAGCGTCTCAAAGGTCTCCTGGTCCATGAAGTTGTAGCCGTCGCTGCCGGCGTACAAGTAGGAGGCGGGCACCACAGCGAGGTCCGGCTCCCTGAACTTCTCGCCGGCTTTGAAGGTCCGATCGAACACCGCGCGGGTGAGCAGATTCCGCATCTTGATGCGCACCAGGGTCTGGCCGCCCCTGGCCGTCGGTTTGGACACCTCGACGTCCAGGCAGTGGTAGGGCGCGTCTTCGTACTCGAAGAACATCTTCCGCTTGATCGCGATCGCTTCAATCAGGCCTGCCATGTGCTCCTATTCTATCCCTCGTCCCTCGCCAGGGACCTGACCTGCGGTAGAGTGCCCGGATGCACCGAGCCGCATGCCTTCTCGTTATTGCATTCGCCGTGGCCGGCTGCCGCGGCAGCGAGCCGGCGCCGCCGGCCGCCGGAGGTCCCGTGATCAGCCTGGCGCTCGTCAACGGCCACATCTGGACTGGCAACCCCTCACAGCCCGAAGCCGAAGCGGTCGCGATCGCGGGCGATCGCATCATCGAAGTCGGCCGCACCGCCGAGATCCGCTCGCATGCCGCCGGGGCGGAGGTCGTGGATCTCGCGGGCCGGTTCGTGGTCCCCGGCTTCATCGACTCGCACGTCCATTTCGTCGATGGCGGATTCCGCCTGACCTCGGTGCAGCTTCGCGACGTGACGCTCGAGGATCTCGGCAGCAGCAACGGCACGTTCGTCAGAAGCAGGAAGCTCGGGTCCCCTTACAAACTCGTCGATCGCGATCTGATTGACATGGGCTCGGCAACGATGGAGTTCCGGATGTGGTCCGATGAGCGCCCGCCGAGAACGGAGCGGCTTCCGG
>CAYZBZ010000078.1:5058-15314 GCA_964476725.1 uncultured Vicinamibacterales bacterium | reverse complement strand
CATCGCGTGGTCCGGCTGACCGACGCTGCCGGGGGCTCGACGCTGTACTTCCACGACAATGCCTTTTCCCCCAAGGGGGACAAGCTGATGTTCAACACCCCGAATGGCATTGCCGTCATCGACGTCGCGAAAATCGGCGCGGACGCCGGTAAGCCCGAGATCGTGGCCTCCGCCGGCCGCGGCGGGTACTTTGCCAGGCGGACGCGGGAGATTTACTTCAGCGCGGCCGGCAACTCCAGTCGACGTGGGGCTGGGCCGGTGAGGGCCGTGAACGTGGACACGAGGCAGATCCGCGAGGTCACCCACGCGCGCGGATTGGTGAACGCGGACGAGAGCCTGTCGGTCGTCAAGAACCCCAGGGCCGCTGATCCCGACGGGAAGTACCCGCGCCCGCCGACCCGCCTCGCCGTTCCGCAGGTGCAGCGCATGTTCCCAGGCAGGAAGATGGAAGATCTCACGCCCGATCAGCAGTACTCCGTCACCAAGGAAGACGGGCTCGCGGGTCGCGCGCTCAATCCAGGCCTCCAGTCGTTCGTGTTCACGGATCTCAAAACAGGCGGCTCGCGTGAGACCGGCTTCCAGTACGGCGACCTGAATCACCTGCAGTTCAATCCCGTCGATCCCAACCTGCTGCTGTACTGCCACGAAGGCACGTGGCACGAGCTGGACCGCACGTGGACCATCCGGACCGACGGCAGACAGATACGGCTCGTCCATAAGCGCACCATGGACATGGAAATCAACGGCCACGAGTGGTGGAGCTGGGACGGCAGGACGGTGTGGTTCGATCTGCAGACGCCGCGCAGCCAGGTCTTCTGGATCGCCGGCGTGAACGTCGAGACCGGGAAGGCCGTCCGCTACCACGTCGAGCGCGACTGGTGGGGCGTGCACTTCAACAGCTCGCGGGACGACACGCTCTTTGCCAGCGATGGCGGCGACGCGTCACAGGTCGCGTACTCGACCGACGGCAAGTGGATCAATCTCTTCCGCGTGCAGGCGGACCAGACGGTGACGCGCGAGAAGCTGGTCAACATGGCGCGGCACAACTACGTGACCGGTCGCGGCGGAGTCGAGCCGAACGTCCACATCACGCCCGACAAGAAGTGGGTCGTCTTTACCGGCCAGTTCGTCCCCGGCCAGCGGCACGTGTATGCGGTCGAGATCGCCAGAACCAGGCAATAGGACGGCTGCCAGCTCCCAGCTACGGAGAACCCGGGACGCAGCGGTCAGTTCCGCTGCGATGTGAAGGGCTTGTTCGTGATCGGGTCGGTCGGCACGGTCGGCTTCGCTTCCCACGCTTCCAGGTTTTCGACCACCAGCATCACGCCGTACATGCGCACCCAGTGCCCGGGAAACGTGCAGAGGTACACGTACTCGCCCGGCTTCGCGGGCGCCGTGAAGTTGAGCCGCTCCGTCTCTCCGCCGTTGAGAAGGCGGCTAGCGTAGAGCACGAGGGGCGTGTCTGGAACGTAGGGCTTCACGTCGGGGTCTGTCGGCAGCGGCATCATCGCCCCCTTCGTCCCGACCTCCTGCAGCGACCCAGGCTGGCTGACGACCAGGTTGTGCTGCATCGCGTCGGGGTTCTCGAGGACGATCTGCACGGGCTTGCCCGCCTCGACGACGAACCATTTGAGATCGAAGATCAGCTGCTCGGGCACGGCTTGAATTCGCACGACCTGCACACCCAGGGCGCGCAGATCGCGGCGAACGCCGAGCCTTGGCTCCCCCGACAGTGCGGCGGCCAGTTTTTCCCCCAACTGAAGCGCCTCAATCATCGAAGCCTCCAACCGAAGATCGGGGGGCGTCGCCTTGACCATCGCCACGATCGCTTTGGCCAGGGGCTCAATCGTCGCCGGCGTCCAGGCTTGCTCGGGGATCAGTTGCACGGACCGAATGGCAGCGGCGCGTGAGTCGGCATCGGAACCCTTGAGGATCTCGCGCGCCAGCAGGTCGAAGGTCGCGGTGTCGCGACGCGTCCACCCCAGCGCCGCTATGGCGACCGCGCGCGTGGCCGCATCCTTCGTCTCGTCGAGCAGCGCCGCGACAGGCTTGAACAGCCTGGCGCGCAGCTCGTCTGACTTCCCGAGATGGGGCACGCTTCGGAGCAGCTCCACCAGGTGGCCTTCGTGCTTCGCCGCGGCCTGCCATGACGGCGCCGGATCGCCGTCGGCGATCATCATGCCCCCGTACGCGCCTCGCAGCACCAGCGGCTGGCTGGCCGAAGCAGTCGCCTGCGCCCCGGAAACTTTCAAGAATGTCTCCCGCTGCTGCCGCAGGATGTCGGCCGGCTGGCCGAGCAGGATGCCGAGCAGGATGTCGGCGTTCTCCGTGCCTTCGGCGGAGACCTTTGCCAACGCGTCGAGCAACACCCGGGTCGGGCTGGTGCCATCCATCTTGACCAGCGCCGCAAGAGCCTCGTCACGAAACGGCCGCGTCATGCCCCTGCGCGTAAGCATGGTGAAGTACACGGGCCGGTACTTGACGTCGCTGTCCCTGCGTTCCACGCGGACGAGCTCATCGTTGCTCAAGCGGCCGAGCTGATACTCGACCGCGCGAGGCGACTGATCGAAGAGAATCCGGGGCACACCTTCTTGATAGGTTGGATGCGCCTCCTTCGCGGCAAGAGCACGCGCCGCTTCGGCGGCCAAGGCCGGATGCGCGCCGGTTTCTCGAGGTCGCGGCGGCGACCCCACGGGCGACAGGAGCATCGCTCCTATCACGGCCTTGAGGAGCAGTGTGGACATCACCGCATGAAGGGCTTCAGGGTCTTCATCGTCTGGTCGAGCGTGTACTCGAGAAAGCGATCCTGTGGATGATTCAGCGACTCCAGCGCGACCGCCGCGGCGTCGGACGACTGGAAGAAGCTTGCGGCGCGCACGGCCTCCAGCCGCACGGCGGGATGCGCATCGTTGGCCTGCACCTTCAACAGGGCCAGAGGATTTGCGACGCGGTCCCTCCAGTAGCACAGCACGCGAGTGGCGGCGGCGCGGGCCCAGGGGTCGCTGGAGCGCAGCATGCGCTTCAGCAGCGTCTCGCTGACCCGGTTGTTCCACTGCTGCACCCAGAGCGCCTCGAGCATGTGATGCTCGTACTTCTCGTTCTTCGGATCGAGGCCGTCCGTCCAGACCTGAAGCGCCGCCAGGACCTCTTTGGTGTCGCGGGCGCTCAGTTCAATCTTCGCCCGATAGCGAACGCGATCCTCGGGCTCCTTCAGCAGGTCCAGCAGGCGCTCGATGGGCTGGCCCGCGATCTTCGCCGGCTGAAGCAGGGGGCGGCCCGGGTAGGTCACACGATAGATTCGGCCATGCAGCCGATCGCGGGACGTGTCGCGCAGGTTGTGCTGCATGTGCCCGACGATGGGGTTGTGCCAGTCGGCGACATACAGCGCGCCATCGGCACCGACCTCGGCGTCAACCGGGCGGAAGTTCTCGTCGGCGGACTGAAGAATCGGATCCACTTCCGTCGACTTGAGACCGGCGCCCTCTTCATTCAGCTTGTAGTTGAGAAGCCCCCTGAAGCCAATCGTGTTGAGCACGATCAGGTTGCCCTGCATCTCTTCGGGGAAGTGGCGGCTTGAAAGAATCTCCGCTCCCCCTACCGGGCGTGTTTTCACCGTGCCCGGCTTGGGAGCGGCCTTCGTTTCAGCGTTCGGGTAGTACTTCTTCGTCGAGAACGACGGGCCATAGTATGGCTGGCCGCCCGTCGCGTCGAACACGATGTCGCGGCCCCACGTGTCGAACACGTGCCCGTGGGGATTGGGGAAGTTGAACGGAATGTAGACCTCGAACTTCCACGTCCGCGGCTCGAACCGGAACACGCCGCCGTCGGCCAGCCGCGTGGCCGGCGCCCAGGGGGTTTCGACCTGCGTCCGGTGGAAGATGCCTTCCCCCATGTACAGCGCCCCACCCGGATCGAACGTGAAGCTGTTGATCGTGTGGTGGGTGTCGGCCGTGTCGAAGCCGTGAAGGAGCGTCTCCTTCGTGTCGTAGCGATCGTCGCCGTTGGTGTCCTTGAGGAAGACCAGATTCGGCGCCTGAGCGAGGATCACGCCGCCGTTCCAGAACTCGAAGCCCGTGGGGTTGTTGAGGTCCCCCGCAAACACCGTGCTCTTGTCGGCCTTGCCGTCCCCGTTCGTGTCTTCGAGGATCAGCAGCTTGTCGTCCATCGGCGTCTTCGGCTGCCAGTGCGGGTAGTTCTTCCACGCAGCCACCCAGAGTCTTCCCTTCGTATCGAAGGCCATCTGAACCGGATTGACCAGCTCCGGGAACTCCTTCTCCGAAGCAAAGAGCTCGACCTTCAGTCCCTTGCCGATCGTCATCTTCTGCACGGCCTCCTGGCCGTCGAGGAAGATGTGCGCACCCTTCGGCCCACGTCCGGGCTCGTTGGTCTGGGCATCGATGGGCGGCGGGGTGTTGGAGTCGTCCACCTTCGCATCCGAACCGCGCGCGACGGCCCAGATGCGCCGGTCGCGGTTGCCGGTCATCACATCCAGCACCGACACCTCTCGCTCCAGCACCTCATAGTTGGTCGGAAGGACGGCGTCTCTGCCAGCTTTCGCCGCCTGATCCGGATTGACGTTGCGCGGATTCCCGCGGATGAACGTGAGGAACGCCCGGTCGCCGTAGGTCGCAAAACCATCCGTCGTGCGATAGCGGTTGAACCAGTGAAAGTCCTTGTCCATCACCGCCTGCCGCACCCGTTCGAGATACGACTGCTCGTGCGCACGCGGCTCGCCGAAGAGGGCCCGGTCGATGATCTGGCTGATGCGCCGGTTGCCTCCGCTGTTCAAGTGGACGCCCTGGATGGTCAGCGGCGCTTTGACAGACGCGTACAGCTGCGCGCTGGGCGTGAACAGGTCGACGAACGTCACGCCACGAGCCTTGGCGACTTCCGCCATCGCCCGCGTGTAGAGCCCCAGCCGCCGGTTGTTCTCGCGCCCGTCCGGCAGGTCCGGATTGCCCAGGTCCTCATGAGCGATCGGAGAAAAGAGCACGACGCGCGGAGCAGACTTGCCGTTGTACTTCTGCGCGAGCGTGTGCGCAATCCAGTCGCCCAGTTGCTGCTTGAATGCCGCCAGCCCCTCTTGTCCGGCGTAGGATTCGTTGTAGCCGAAAAACGCGAAGATGACGTCCGCCTTCGTGTTGGTCCCGTCGAGGCGATTCTCTTCATAGCCGCCGATCGGCGCCGCCTGTCCGCTGAGCCACTCGTCCGGCGTGCCGAAGTTCTTCGAGCGCAACCGCGTGGTGATGTCGTCGCCGCTGAACCCGAGATTGCGGATGACCAGTTCGTGCTTCGGAAAACGCGCGTGGAGCATCGTCTCCAGCCAGCCGTCGTACTGCATCCGCTCGGCCAGCGTGTTGCCGATGATGCTGATGTGGTCTTTTTCTCGAAGCTGGAACGTCCCTGCCGCTTTCCCTGTCGCGGGAACCGTCCAGATGATCGCGAGCCCCGCCCCCAACGCCGCCAGCAACCTGCGTGTGTTCGTCATTTCAAGTGCTCCACGATACCGGAATTGGGGGACGCTACTTCTGCGCTTTCGGCAGGATCGGCGAATCCCACGCCGCCAGATCCGCGGGCTTCACGCCCTTGACGTGTCCGCCGAAGCTGAACGTCGAAGGCTGGTACGGACCGACGAAGGTGATGTCGGTCGCGGGCCGGATGCTCGCCTCGAGGCCTGCGCCCCACAGGCAGGCGTTGACGGCCATCCGTCGAAAGCCCTCGTTGAGGAGATCCTCGGAGGCCCCGTGGGTCGTCGCGAAGACGCGGCCCGACTTGCCGGACGGCGTGGTGTAGGTGCGATACCAGGCCACGGGCATTTCCTGCTTGTCCCTGGCGGGAGGAGAATCCGGCGTCATGCCGTCCAGAATCCGCCCCTTCGCCAGGATGTGGCTCCCCTCGATGGGATTCGCGGTGTAACCGCCCGACTGCACCCACACGTCCTTGACGCCACGCAGGATCGGATGCCCTGACTGGTCGGCCTGCAGCAGCAGCCGGGAGCTTTGCGCGTGGTTCCTGCCGTAGTGCGTGACCCAGGTCTCGCCGAGGATCTGGCGTCCGAAGCCGCCCGCATATCCCTCGGCACCCTTCCAAGTGTACTTCAGGAACTTCGCATCGGGCCGCAGGATCTGAAACGCATGGGTCGCCGTGCGAAAGCCCACGACCGGGCCGCCGCGGTCGAGATAGTCGACGATGTGCTGCATCTGGTCGTCGGGAAAATCCTGGAAGCGGAGGAAGACGACCAGGAGGTCGGCCGTCCGCAGCGCCTCGAGCCCCGAGATGTTCGAGCTGCCGGGCTCGATGAACCCGGTCTTGGGGTCCGTCGTGAAGAATACGCTGCACGTGAATCCGTAATGCTTCGCGAGAATCCGCGCCAGCGCCGGCAGCGATTCCTCCGAGCGGTACTCGTGGTCTCCGGCGAGAAAGACGATGTGCTTGCCGTGGCCGGGGCCTTTGTCACCTTGGTAGGCGACAAGATGCGGATTCTGCGCGGCGGCGAGCGCGGGAAGAATCAGGAATCCGAGGCACGCAATGGAGAGAAGCGCACGTTTGGTCATTGGTACTCCGCGATTTCCCCCGCATGCGTCGCCGACGCGGACGCCCGTAGCGCGCGGCTTCAGCTGCGCGCCACGGGCGTCATTCTCTCAGAAGGTGAACCGGATCGCCCCCTGCATGACCCGCGCGGGGCGGGCCGCGGTCGCCTTGCCGAAGTTCGCGTTGACCTGTTCACCCGCCGGGTTGAACTGCGCGGTGGTGTTGACGGCCGACCAGTTGACCTGGTTGAACACGTTATACGCTTCCCACCGGACCTGCATCCGGCGCCCGCCGCCGATCTGGAAGTTCTTGAAGGCAGCCATGTTCGACAGCACGATCTTGGGCAACCGGAAGACCGCGACCCCCGCGTTGCCGATATCGCCGCGTCCCGTCAGCCGGCTGAATGCCGCGGCGTTCAGATAGCTCCCCGCGCTGCCAGGCGTCAGGTCGCAATTGCCGCTCGTGCAGAGCACGCTGCCGCTGATCCGGGCCCGCGTGCCGCCGTCACCGCCCGTGAAGTCGAAGTTGTCCGTGGTGGTGGAACTGCTGAGACCCGACCAGTCGCCGCTCACGAGCGCCGTATCGCCGGAGAACTGCCAGCCGTCGAACAGCCCGCGCATCAACATGTTGTTCCAGAGCCGGCTCCCGCCGGGCACGTCCCATGTGTAGTTGACCACGAGATTATGGAGCTGGGTCGAGCTGGTGGGGCCTTCGTTCCACGCCGTCCCCTGCCGAAGCGTGTTGAAGTTCGTCCCATCGCTGATCGTCTTCGCCAGCGTGTAGGCGACGGCGAACTGCAGTCCCCGAATGTAGCGACGATTGAGCTGCACCTGCAGGGAGTTGTACGAGCCGGTGCCGAAGTGCGAGCGGATGGTGATGTCCTGATAGCCCGAGTAGGGACGCAGGAATTCATTCGGCTTCGGATTGTTCGCGTTCTGCGGATTCCTATTCTGCGGGTTGACGTCGAGGAACCGCGCGGCGTCCGGCACCGAGTTGATGCTGACATTCATCTCCGCGTCCCGCATCTGGAAGCCGGCATACGTCACATCAACCACCGTGCCCCAGCCGAGCTCCCGCTGCACGCCGGCCGAGTAGTTGTAGCTCTTCGGCGTCTTCGCGTCCCGTTCGATACCGAACACGTTGCTGGGGCGATTCGAGAACGCCCCCTGCGCGCCGACGGCCAGAAGGGTGTCCATCGTGCCATAGAAAATGCTGGGCGTGTTCTGCGCGGGTGGATTGCGCGCCATCGCGTCGAGCCCGTTCGCGTTGACATGGGGGTTGTGATAGATGCCGGCACTCGCATGAATCGCGGTCTTCGAGTCGCCGGTCAGGTCCCAGGCCAGGCCGACCCGCGGCTCCGGCTCGATGCCCTGGATGTCGCGGAATCCCTTCGGGTAGTTGGGATCGCTGCTGCTCACCATGCCGTTGTAGCGATCGCCCGTACCGGGAACGAACGAGCCGACGAACACGTTCGCAAGGGTTTGCCCGGTCAGCGGGTCGAGCGCGACGTTTGCGCCGTTGACCACTGCCGGCTGGTAGAGCCGCGGCGCCTTCGCCGCATCGTACCGTTCGGGTACGAAGACCGCGGCGGGCTGCGTCGAGTACCAGGGTGTGTACCAGAGGAAGCGCACGCCGTAGTCGAGCGTCAGGCGCTTTGCGGCCTTCCACGTGTCCTGCACGTAGAACTCAGAGATGTACCGCTTCCCGACGACTTCGGAAAAGGCGTCGATCTCGGTGTAATCGCGGAATGTGCCGAGCAGGGCATTCGCGTAGCTGTAATTCGCGTCGCCGGGGTTGGCCGTGTCGGTGCTGAAGTTGAACTGTCCGGCCCACGGCCCTGCGCCGACTCCGCCACTCCCTTCCGAGTTCTGCGACAGCTCGAAATAGTAGCCCCCCTTGACCGAGTGGCTTCCCTTGATCCACGTCAGGTTGGACCGGATCGATGACAGCCGCGCGACTCCCTGATCGACCAGCCGATTGTCGAACGTGAAGTTCGGAGAATTGGGGACGTTGAAGTTGACTTTGGGAATGACGTTGCGCGGGTTCAGCTCCGGATGGAACTGGCCCAGGTTGAATCCGACATTCGCGCGATTGATGTGATCCCAGTCGCCTTCCGTCAGCGGATAGAACTGCTCGGTCTGCTGGCGGGTGCCGGCGTCGGTGTCGAGGACGAGGTTCGAACGCAGGATTTTGGTGTAGTTCGCGCTGACGCCGCGATCGGTGTTGAGGTAGTGCGTGTTGAAGAAGCCCCACTTGTTCGGTCCAGCCGTGACCTCGCTGCCGCGCTGGTCGGAGTACCAGTCCTTGA
Organism: uncultured Vicinamibacterales bacterium; assembly: GCA_964476725.1. Lineage (GTDB taxonomy): Bacteria > Acidobacteriota > Vicinamibacteria > Vicinamibacterales > 2-12-FULL-66-21 > JALZOC01. The sequence goes on along the minus strand of CAYZBZ010000078.1, from coordinate 6,475 downwards.
ACGTGAAATAGAAGCTGTCGCTCGCCGACGGTCTCCAGTCCACGCGGACTATGTTGTTCATCTTCGGGTTCTCGGCGTTCTCCTGCGTGGTGTAGTTGAACTGTCCCTGCGTGAACGCACGGTTGAAATTGTTGGCGCGCGGCAGCATGTTCAGGAGCGCCCGGCCGTTCGTGTTGATGCGGTCGGCCTGAATGATATTGCCGGGGAAGCACGCGGTGCCGCCCGTCACGGCATTGCACGTGCCCGTTGCGAGCGGATCCCTGATGAAGATCAGCCGCCCCTGGCTGTCGAGGGTCTGCGAGAAATCACCCCGCATCTCCGCATCGGTCGGCATCGTCCAGTTCCGCGCCGGGCCGGGACGGTTCACGATCGGAGCTTCGAGCGAGTAAAAGAAGAAGAACTTCTTGTCTTGACCGTTCAGGCCCGGGATGGGTCCGCCCAGGTTGGCGCCGAAGGTGTTGAAGCGGTACCGCGGCTTCTTGATGCCGGCCCGGTTGGTGAAGAAATCGTTGGCGTTGAACGCCTCGTTGCGGACGTAATGGTAGATGTTGCCGCGGTACTTCGAGGTGCCGCCCTTGCTGACGATCTGGACCTGACCGCCCCCGGCGCGACCATACTCCGCGCGGTACGAGTTCAGCAGCACCCGGACCTCGGAGATGGCATCGAGGTTGATCTGCTGCGCCATGAGCTGGCTGGCGCCGACCTCATTCGCGACCACGCCGTCCACGATCACGTTGCTCCAGTCGGCCCGCGCCCCGCCCACGTTCGGCACGTCGGTGCCAAAGCTCATGCCCAGCGAGTCCACGGTGTTCTGGTAGCGCACGCCTGGCAGCAGTCGCATGATCGACGTGACGTCCCGGCCCATCACCGAGACCTGCTCGATCTGAGTGGATGTGATCACCCCGCTATGCTGGGTCTCCGCGGTGTTGACCTGGCTCCCGAGTGCCTCGACGGTGATGGTCTCCCCCACGCTGCCGACCTCGAGCGCCAGGTTCGCGACCGCCAGCCGCTCGCCGGCGCTGAGGACGATGTTCTTCCGCTCGAGCGTGCGGAAGCTCTCCAGTGAGATCTTCAGCGTGTACATGCCGGGCTGCAGGTTGGTGACCTGGAAATCGCCTCGCGCGTCACTCACCGCGACGCGGGTGTCGCTGGTTGCCTCGTTGACGACCGTCGCCGTGGCGCCTGGAATCACCTGCCCCTGCGGGTCGACGACCGTGCCGGAAATCGTCCCCGTGACGGTCTGGGCGGGCGCGGGGCAAGGCAGCAGAACAGCCGCGACGACAGCCACATGGAGACAGCGGAGCGCTCCCGACCTCAGTCTGGACATGGAATCCTCCTCGAGCTACCCGGCACAACCCCTCGTCGGGGGAAGATCCTGACGGTGGACGTACTGCGGAGGTGAACGTACTAGCAAACT
>CAYZBZ010000078.1:0-4958 GCA_964476725.1 uncultured Vicinamibacterales bacterium | reverse complement strand
CGCGTCCTGCGAGTCCGCGAACTTCCGCCAGATGGCCGCGGCTTTCGCGATCGACTTCACCTTGTTCGTGAAGGACTCGATGACGAAGGGGCCATTGAACCCGATGTCACGGCAGGCCTTCGCGACCTCGTCCCAGGGCACGTGTCCGGACCCCGGCGCGCCCCGATCGTTTTCGCACGAATGCAGGTGCCGCATCCGCTTGCCGGCCGCGCGGATCGCGTCGCCAATCGACCGCTCCTCGATGTTCATGTGGAACGTGTCGAGCATGACGCCGCACGCCGGATGATCCACACGGTCGGCGACTTCGATCGCCTGTGACGCCAGATTGATGAAGCTCGTTTCGAACCGGTTCAGCGGCTCGACGCCGAGCCACACACCGCGTTCCCCCGCGTACTTCGCCAGCTCGCGCAACTCCTGGACCAGAAGGTCGACGTCGCGCTTCCGTTCGTCATCCGTCGCCTGCCACGTTCGGCCGACCGCGCTGTAGAGCGGGCCGCAGACGTTGGTCGCACCCAGCGTCTGCGCCGCGTCGATGCAGTGCCGCAGATAGCCCATGGCGTTGGTCCGGATGCTCTCGTCCGAGTGGATGAGATCGCGGTCGGGCCCCATCGCCGCGCAGACGCTCACCGCGAGCCCGTTCGCCTTCGCGATTACCGCCGCGCGGCGGTAATCGAGATCGCTCGTGCCCTCGATCCCGACCTCGATCAGGTCGAAGCCCATTCGAGCGACGAGCGGCGCGAGCCGCCCGAACTCCTCCGTCGTCACCGGCGACGTCCAGACCCACGCGTTCACGCCTATCTGCGCCATGATTCAACTCCGGATCAAAGTCAAAACCGCGCCCCCACTCGGTTCCACGTTCCTGGGTTCCGGGTTCCAGGTTCAGGTTCCGTGTTCCAAGTTCGGATCCGGAAACGCGGAACCTGGAACGTGGAACCGAACCCGGAACGTGGAAACGTGGAACCCGGAACCCAGGAAAAGGCCGACCATAACAGAGGGTCACACGGCCGTCAACGTGCAGCGCGTCCTGGGCGGCGGGTCCGTGCCGTCTGTGACACAATAGCGCCGCGTCAGCGGCCGTTTCGGTCGCAGGAAACAGGAGCGCGGTTCCCATGCGGTGTTCATCCCTCGTCCTCGCATGTGCGGTACTCTCGCTCGCGGCGACGCGATCCCCCGACATCCCGTTCACGGCCCGGATGATCGATCACGGGGCCAGCGAAACGGCTGCCGTGGCCGACGTCAACAACGACGGCAGGCTCGACATCATCTCGGGCGAGAACTGGTACCAGGCCCCAGGCTGGACGAAACACAAGTTCCGCGATCTGAACTACACGAGCAACTACTACGACAATTTCAGCGACCTGCCTGTGGACGTCGATGGCGACGGCTACTCAGACCTGGTCCGAGTGACCTGGTTCGCCAAGAAAATCTCGTGGTGGAAGAACCCGGGGCGCGCAGAGGGCCCCGGGAGCAGTGAGAAGCGCCCGCGGCCCGCGCGAGGAGAGCGAGTCTTCGAGCGCCGCAGCGCGAGCGAGCGGGGGTGGGGCCCCGCGAGCAGTGAGTACTGGACCGAAGCCGACATTCATACTGGCTTCAACATCGAGTTCGCCATCCTCGCCGACATGGACAACGACGGGAAACCGAACGAAGTCGTCGCGCAGGAAAACGGCACGCCGCAGTCATGGTACGAGGCGAAGAACGGCGCCTGGTCGAAACACGTCGTCAGCGATCGCAGCTACGGACACGGCATCGGCGCGGGAGACGTGAACGGCGACGGCCGCAACGACATCCTGACGCCGCGGGGATGGCTCGAGGCGCCGGTCGATCCTCGCGCCGGCACCTGGACCTTCCATCCGGACTGGGAATCCATCAACGTGGCCCTGCCGGCCGATGGGGCGCCTGCGGCGCCGGCTCCGGCGAACGCCCCCGCACCCGCCCCGCGCGTCCTCGAGCTCGGTTTCATGCACGTCGCCGATGTCAACGGCGACGGCCGCAACGACGTCATAGCAGGCGCCGGGCACAATTACGGCGTGTTCTGGTTCGAACAACGGGACAACGGCCAGTGGACGCGCCGGACCATCGACAGCGCCTGGTCGCAGGCGCACGCCTCCACGCTCGTCGATCTGAACGGCGACGGACGCAAGGATTTCGTGACTGGCAAGCGCTTCATGGCCCACAACGGCAGCGATCCCGGCGAAAAGGAGCCGCTCGGCGTCTATTGGTATGAATTCGCTTTCGCGCCAGCTTCGCCCAACGCTTCGGCGGGCCAAGGGCGACCCGTCGAATGGATCCGCCACGTCATCGACTACGGCGGCCGGATGGGCGGCGGCATGCAGATTCCGGTGGTAGATATCGACGGCGACGGCGATCTCGATATAGTCTGTCCCGGCAAGAGCGGGCTCTTCCTCGTCGAGAACCTCACGAAAGGCCCGGCACAACGGGCAAACAAGCGATAGGGCCTGCCTCGCCGGAGCGTTGGGTGCAGCCGGCGCGAAGGCGGGCCTCATAAAGAGAAAACTATGAGCAATGCAACTGTTCGCGACGAAGCCATCGCGCCGAATGCCAAGCGCCTGCTATGGGCCGGCTTCCTGGCCATTCTCGCCGCCGGCATCGGCTTCGGAATCCGCGGCGGCATCCTTGCCAACTGGGCCGCTGACTTCGGCTTCACCGGTGCGCAGCTCGGCGCCATCGGCGGAGCCGGTTTCACCGGCTTCTGCTTCGGCATCATCATCGGCGGCGTGGTCGTGGACAAGATCGGCTACGGCAAGCTGGTCGTCGCGGCGTTCCTGTTCCATGTGCTCTCGGCCTTCATCACGTTTGCCGCGACCGAGGGACAAGCCCAGGCCACGGCGTATATGTTTCTGTACATAGGAACATTCGTTTTTGCCCTGGCGAACGGCACACTCGAAGCGGTGGCCAACCCGCTCGTTTCCACGCTCTTCCCCAATAACCGCACGCATTACTTGAACATCCTTCACGCGAGCTGGCCGGCCGGCCTCGTGCTCGGTGGTCTCGTCGGCTGGATTCTCGGGGAGGGCATGCACGTGAGCTGGAAGCTGCAGCTCGGACTCTTCCTCGTGCCGACCGCGCTGTACGGCGTCGCGTTCTTCGGTCAGCATTTCCCGAAGTCCGAGGCGTCGGCCAAGGGCCTCAGCATTGGTCAGATGCTTCAAGAAGTGGGGATCCTGGGGGCGCTCGTGGCGTGCGTGCTGGTGGGCCTGTTCTTCAAAGACCAACTGGGTGGCATTCTCGTTTTCTTCACCGGGAATGCGTTTTTTGCCTCTGCGGCCTGGGGCTACCTCGCCTGGGCCGTCGCCTTTGGTCTTTTGCTGGTCGTTGCCGTCAAGACCAACTTTTCCATCGGATCAATGCTCTTGTTCGTGCTGTTCGTGACCCACGCCCTCGTCGGTGCGGTCGAGCTCGGGACCGACGGCTGGATTCAAAACATCACCGGCAACATCCTGACGCCGGCCCAGGGCAAAATCCTCTTCGTGTTCACGTCACTGCTCATGTTCTCCCTGCGCTTCTGCGCCCACTTCATCGAGAAGAACCTCAAGGTGTCTCCGATCGGCCTGCTCTTCATCTGCGCTGTGCTGGGGTTCATCGGTCTGCGTATGGTCAGCGGCATCGAGACCTTCGCCGGTGCGATGATCGCGCTCGCCGTGTACGCGGTCGGCAAGACGTTCTTCTGGCCCACCATGCTGGCTGTGGTCGGAGACCGTTTCCCGCGCACCGGAGCGGTCGCGATGTCGATCATGGGTGGCATCGGCATGATGTCGGCCGGCCTCCTCGGCGGCCCCGGCCTTGGCTACGCCAAGGACCGCTTCACCGCCGAGCACCTCATGGTGACCGCCCCGGCGATCTACGAGCAATACAAGGCGCCGGCGCCGAGCAAGTTCCTCTTCCTCGACGAAGTGACGGGACTCGACGGCACGAAGCTGTCGGCAGCGCAGACGGCTGCAACCAAGACCCCGGAGCAACAGGTCGTGGCTGAAGCCAGCATCATCGGCGACCGTGAGACGCTCAAGGCGGATGCGTTCATCCCGGCCGCGATGGCCGCCATCTACCTGCTGTTGTTCCTCTACTTCAAAGCCATCGGCGGGTACAAGCCGGTGCATATCGACGCGGCGGGCAGCGCGCCGCCGCGTCCGGCTCGCTAGGGACCAAGAGAGCAAAAAGGGCCGCTGGGGTTATCCCCCGGCGGCCCTTTTTCTTTGGCTTTGGGCCCTAGGCTTTGGGCTCCGGCGCTCAGAGCTTCTTGAGATAGATGTTCCGGAACTCGATCTTCATCGGCGGGCCCACGTGGATCTGGAAGCCGAGAAGACCTTTCAGCTCGCGCCCCTTCACGTCGTCGTCGACGATGAAGGCGGTGACGTGACCGTTGACGATGTTCATGATCATGTTGCCGCGAGCGATGAGGTGCACGGTGTTCCAGTCGCCGGGCTTGATGAGCGCCTTGAGCTCGTCGGCGTTCCGCTCGAGATTGCCGATCATTCGCGAGACGCCGTCGGGTCCGATCTCCACCGCCTGGCCCCGCTGCATGAGGAAGCCGCGGCCGCGCTCTTCGTAGATCATCCCCGTGTACTGATTGGCGAAGTCGATGTCCGCCTGGTAGCCCTTCAGGACCCATTTGCCCGTCACTGCGCCGCGCCCTTCCCCGCCGGGAGGCACGTGGGTGCTTCGAAACTGGATGCCGCTGTTGGTCGAGCTCATCCGGTACTCGAGCTTCAGCTCGAAGTCGGCCGGCTCGCCGCCGCGCCAGATCACGAACGTGTTCTCCTTCACGGCGTTGGCCGCCGTGCTCTCGCCGACGAGCGCGCCGTTCTCGGCCCTCCAATACGCGGGGTCCCCGTCCCAGTTCTTCATGCTGACGCCGTCGAAGAGCTGCTCGAAGCCTGTCCGGTCCTCGAAGTTGAGCGGCGCGGCGCCGCGAGGGGCGCCGCCGCCACGCCCCTGGCCTC
>CAYZBZ010000077.1:3113-15486 GCA_964476725.1 uncultured Vicinamibacterales bacterium | reverse complement strand
CCCGGACGGGGGCGCGTCGCCGGAGTCGTCCGCCATGCAGCGGGATCGACTGTACAGCCGGGCCATGCACGAGCTGGCCGCTCAGATGGATCCGCGGCTCGTCGCGCTCCGCTATGACGGGCTCGACGTCGTCGGGCACTACTACCTGCGCTATACCCGGCCCCGGACGTTTCGCGACGTGCCGGAAGAGGAACGCCGGCGGTTCTCGCAGGTGCTCGATCGGTATTACGCCTTCATCGACGCGGAGATCGGCGCCGTCCTCGACACCATGGCGCCGGGCGACCTGCTCGTGATCGTGTCGGGCTTCGGGATGCAGCCGCTGAACCCGGTCAAGCAGGCGATCGGCCGCCTGCTCGGCGATCCGGACTTCAGCGGCACACACGAACGGGCCCCCGACGGGTTTCTGCTCGCCTATGGCGCCGCCGCCGAGCCGGGCCGCCGCGAGCGGGGGTCGATCGTCGACGTCGCGCCGACGCTGTTGTATTTCCTCGGCCTGCCGGTCGCCCGTGACATGGACGGCTACGCGCGCGCGGATCTCTTCACCCGCGCCTTCAAGGCCGAGCGGCCGATCGTGTTTATACCCAGTTACAGCCGCTGAGACTCAGTTTCCGGTTTCCAGTTTCCAGCTGAGAGATTTTGGGAACTGGGAACTGGGAGCTGTGTTACCATATCGCGAACTCTTTAACGGCGTCCCAGCGAGGACGCCAAGAGGTGAACGTGTGAACGTCTTCATGTCACCGTTGCCGCGGCGTCCGTCGCGGTCCGTGTTCCCTGCGCATCTCGTCGGCTGCCGCGACCGGAGGAGTCCATGCCCCAGGTGATGGACGCGGACCGCGTGTCGCGGGCGCTGACGCGTATCGCGCACGAGATTCTCGAGCGCAACCGCGGCCTGGACGAGATCGCCCTGGTCGGGATCCGCACGCGCGGCGTTCCGCTCGCGCGGCGGCTCGCGCGGGCGCTGCAGGAGATCAATGGCGACGCCGTCCCGACCGGCGCGCTCGACATCACGCTCTATCGCGACGACCTCATGCGGCACCCGGTCGGCCCCCAGCCGGTCGTGCGGCGCACGGAAATCCCGTTTTCCATCGACGATCGCAAGATCCTGCTGGTGGATGACGTCCTGTACACGGGCCGGACGATCCGCGCGGCGCTCGATGCGCTCATCGATTTCGGCCGGCCGCGCGCGATTCAGCTCGTCGTGCTCGTCGACCGCGGCCATCGCGAGCTGCCGATCAAGGCGGACTACGTCGGCAAGAACCTGCCGACGTCGCTGAAACAGAGCATCCAGGTACGGCTGCAGGAAATCGACGGCGCGGACGAAGTGGTCCTCGAGGGGGAAGCATGACGAGTACAGAGGCGCCGGCCGCTGCCGTGACGCTGAAGTCGCGGCACCTGCTCGGGATCGCGGGGCTCGAGGCGGACGAGATCACGCTCATTCTGGACACCGCCGAAGCGATGAAGGAGATCGGCGGCCGCGCGATCAAGAAGGTACCGACGCTTCGCGGGCGGACGGTCGTCAACCTGTTCTTCGAGCCGAGCACGCGCACCCGCACGTCGTTCGAGATCGCGGAAAAACGGCTGAGCGCCGATACGCTCAGCATCGCCACCGCGACGTCGAGCGTGACGAAGGGGGAGACGCTCCTCGATACCGTCCGCAACCTCGAGGCGATGTCGCCCGACATGATCGTCATGCGGCACGCGTCGTCCGGCGCGCCGCACCTGCTCGCGCGGACGTGCCGGTCCGCGATCATCAATGCCGGAGACGGCATGCACGAGCACCCCACGCAGGCGCTGCTCGACGCGTTCACCATTCGCGATCACAAGGGGCGGCTTGCCGGGCTGAAGATCGCCATCGTCGGCGATCTGCTGCACAGCCGCGTGCTGCGGTCGAACGTGCTGCTGTTGAAGACGATGGGGGCCGAGGTCTGGGCGTGCGGTCCGGCCACGCTGATGCCCGCGGAGTTCGGGCGGTTCGGCGTGCGCGCCACGACGTCGGTGGAAGAGGCGATCGACGGCGCCGACGTCGTCATGATGCTGCGCATCCAGCACGAGCGGATGCGCGGCCACTTCATCCCCTCGGTGCGCGAGTACTTCACGCTGTTCGGCCTCACGCCGGAGCGGATGCAGCGGGCGGCGAGCGACGTGATCGTCATGCACCCGGGACCGATGAACCGCGGCGTCGAGATCGACTCCGCGGTGGCCGACGGTCCGTTCTCCGTCATTCTCGAGCAGGTCTCGAACGGCGTCGCCGTCCGCATGGCCGTGCTCTATCTGCTGTCCGGCCGCGACCCGAACGAAGCGCTCGACGAGCCTTGAGGGCAAACGGCTCCATGAAAACCATTCTGAAGGGCGGCCGAGTCATCGATCCCGCCAACGGGCGCGACGGCGCGTTCGACGTGCTCATCGAGGACGGCCGGATCACGCGCGTCGCCAGGGATCTGCCGGTCGACGGCGCCGAGGTGTTCGAGGTGCGCCGGGGCTGGATCGTCGCCCCCGGCCTCGTGGACATTCACGTCCATCTCCGCGAGCCGGGTCAGGAGCACAAGGAGACGGTCGCCACGGGAACGGCCGCCGCGGTCGCGGGCGGGTTTACCGCGGTCGCCTGCATGCCGAACACGGATCCCGTGAACGATCACGCGGGCATCACGCAGTTCATCCTGAAGAAGGCGGCCGAGGCGCAGCTGGCGCGCGTGTATCCGATTGGCGCGGTGTCCGTCGGGTCCCGCGGCGATCAGCTCGCAGAGCTCGGCGAACAGAAGGCCGCCGGGTGCGTGGCGTTCACCGACGACGGGAGGCCGGTGTCGACGGCGCTGCTGATGCGCCGCGCGCTCGAGTACGCCGGGATGCTCGGCGTCCCCGTCATCGACCACTGCGAGGATCCCTCGCTCAAGGGGGACGGGGTCGCGCACGAAGGGTACTTTGCCGCGCAGCTCGGGCTGCGCGGGATCCCGGGGGAAGCGGAGTCGATCATGGTCGAGCGCGACGTGTCGCTCGCGGAGCTGGCGGGCGCCCACGTCCACATCGCGCACATGAGCGCGCGGCAGTCGCTGCGCGCCGTCAGCGCCGGCAAGGATCGCGGGGTCCGCGTCACGTGCGAAGTGGCGCCGCACCATTTCACCCTGACCGACGAGGCCCTCGACGGGCCGGTGAAGTACGACACGAACCTGAAGATGAACCCGCCGCTGCGCGCCGGCGAAGACCGCGACGCCATGATCCAGGGCATCGTCGATGGCACGGTCGACGTCATCGCGACCGACCACGCGCCCCATCACGCCGACGAGAAGATGGTGGAGTTCGACCGGGCCCCGTTCGGGATCGTCGGTCTCGAGACCGCCGTGTCAATCGTCCTCGACCGGCTCGTGCACACCGGGCGCATCTCGCTCGCCCGCATGATCGAGCTGCTCTCGGTGAACCCCGCCCGCCTCATCAACGTCGCCGGCGGGACGCTCAGCGAAGGGGCCGCCGCGGACATCACCATCCTTGCGCCGGACATGCCGGTGACGGTCGATGCCGCTGCGCTCAGATCCAGATCGAAGAACACGCCGTTCGATCGCTGGCAGTTCACAGGGGGCGTCGTCGCAACCATCGTCGGGGGAAGGGCTGTATTCCGAAATGCGCACGGTCGTTGAAACGAGGCCTCATCACGTGACGCGCCAGGACGACTTGCGCCTGCAGGCGCTCAAGAAGCTGCAGGAGCTCGAGGTGCTGATGCGCCACGGGCACTTCGACTACGGCAACGGCTTCCACGGGCGCGTGTACCTGAATCCGCATCAGTTGTTCCGTCATCCCTCGACGATCTGGCGCCTGGCGCAGGACCTCCTCGACGTGCTTCCAGGAGAGCTGCTGGCCCGGACGGACGTCGTCGCGGGCCCGGCGACCGGCGGCGCGCTGCTGGCCCACACGCTGGCCGGGCTGCTCGACGGCCGCCGCGCCTTGACGCATCCTCCGTGCAGCTTCGCCCCCTTCACGTACGGCGACGACGGGTTCGTCCTCCGCGGCTTCTACGCCAGGCAGATGGCGGGGCAGCGCGTCCTCATCGCGGACGACGTGCGCAATACCGGGAAGACGTTCCAGCGTTGCGCCGAGCTCGTGGCGCAGGCGGGGGGCACGGTGCTCGCCACGGTGGAGATCTGCGACCGGATGGAAGCGATCGTGGACGCCGGCGTTCCCAACTACGCGCTCGCCGAGTATCCGGCGCCGGAGAATTACCCGGCAGCGGAGTGCCCGATGTGCGCCGCGGGGGAGCCGGTTACGACGTTCTAAGGAACTTCGGACAAGCCGCATTACACCAGCGTCCACGAGGAGCCAGCGTGAGCCTGTCGGAGCGCCTCGACGCGCTGTATCACGACTACAACCGCGTCGACTCGGCGAGCGATCCCATTCAGAAAGTCAGGCCGTTCCGCGATCCGGCCGATCGTGAAATCGCCGGCTTCTGCGCGGGTGCGCTGGCGTTCGGGCGGGTCGCGAGCGTCCTCAACTCAATCGACACGCTGTTGGCCGTGATGGGCCCGAGCCCGGCGGCGTTCGTGCGGCGGTTCGATCCCGAGGCGGCGCCGCCCGAGCTCCGCGCGATGGTCCACCGGTGGATCCGCGGGGACGACGTCGTCGCGCTGCTCTGGATCCTGCGTCAGATGCTGGAGCGCGCGGGGTCGGTCGAGGGCTTCTTCCTGGAAGGCTATCGCGACGATCACGATGACATCGGCGCGGCGCTCGATAGTTTTTCGACGCGGGCCCTCGCCCTCGACATCCGACGCGCGTACGGGCGCGTGCCGCGACGGCCGGGTGTGTGCTATTTCTTTCCGCGGCCGTCGGCCGGCAGCGCGTGCAAACGGCTGAACCTGTTTCTTCGCTGGATGACGAGGTCGGATGAAGTGGATCTCGGCGTCTGGACGCACGTGCCGGCCGGGAAGCTGGCCGGGAAGCTGATAGTCCCGCTCGATACGCACGTGATCCGCCTCGGGCGCTGCCTTCGGCTCACGCGGTACACGAGCCCGGGCTGGAAGATGGCGGCCGACATCACCGCGTCGCTGCGGAAGCTGAATCCGGTCGATCCCGTGCGATTCGACTTTTCACTGTGTCACGTGGGCATGATGAACGCCTGCGGCTTCGGAAGGAAACAGGGAGATACGCAATGTCCGCTCAAAGGGCTGTGCCACCCGCGCGTGCGGCGACCCCGAAGCTGAAGGCGGCGTGCCTTCTCGCGGTCGCGCTGGCGGCGATCGCCGCGGCCTATCTGGCGGGGAAGCGTGCGGGCGCCGTGCAGGAGCTGATGTCAGCGGTCCCCGCCGAAGCGCGCCGCATCGCGATCCTCAAGAAGCAGCCCTGCGCCGGCGGATGGTGCGAAGCGATCTGGTTCGGCCACACGCGCGAAGATGCGGTGCAGGTTGCGGCGCTGACGCCCGGCAGCGAGCGCTGCGAGGAGATCGCCTGGGCGAAGGACGGTTACCGCGTCGGCTTCGTCATCAATGGCTACCAGTTGCGCATCTTCGACGCCGAGAGCCGGAGACAGGTGGGGCAGGTGAACCTGATCGAGCCGGACGGCACGCCGACCTCTCGATTCGTACGTGGCATTACGTTTTCCCAGAACGGCGCGGCGGTGACGTTCGACGATTGTCCGCGCGGCCGCTCAGGATGCAAGTCGGGCTTGGCAGCAGTACGCTGAAAGGTCAGAGCCTGCTCACTCCTCCTGGTGCGGATGCATGGCAACGCGTTCGTACACGCGAAGCGTCCCCTGCACCATGCGCTCGGCGCTGAAGAGCTCGCGGGCGCGCGCCCGGCCCGCCTCTCCCATCCGCCGCCGCAGCCCCTCGTCCTTCAACAGCGACACGAGCGCCCGCGCCATCGCTTCGTGATCGCGAGGCGCGACCAGGAAACCGGTCTCCCCGTCGACGACCACTTCAGGAATGCCCCCGGCCGTTGTCGCGACGATCGGCTTCGCGGCCGCCATCGCATCGAGCAGCGATGTCCCCAGCCCTTCGGTCACCGAGCTCATCACGAAGATGTCGAACGCCTGGTGCAGCGACAGGACGTCGGGCCGGAAGCCGGCAAGCAGCACGTGCTTTTCGAGGTGGTGCTCCTTGATCTGCCGCTCGAGCGCCGGCCGCAGTTCCCCCTCGCCGGCGATGACGAAGCGCGCATCGGGCACTTGCCGGAGGACGAGCAGCGCCGCCTCGATCAGATGGCGCTGCCCCTTGTGAGGCACCAGCGCGGCGACGTTGCCGACGATCGGGGCGTGATGCGGCAGCCAGAGCTCCTCGTGCAGCTGTGCGGGGGGGGCCGCCTCCACCCGCCCCAGGTCGATCCCTTCATGGACCGTGACCGCCCGCGCGTCCGGGACGCCGTCGCCGACCAGCATCTGCCGGATGGCCTCGGAGGCGCAGATGAAGCAGTCCACCTGGCGGTATTTCCAGCGCGACAGCGAGCTGCCGCGCAGGTGGAAGTCCACGCGACGCGACGCGACGAGCGGCGGTTTCGCGAGCTGCGTGCTCATCGACAGCGCGAGCGCCGCCATCGCGACGCCGTGCGGATCGTGGGCATGGACGATGTCGGGCTTGAGCTGCTTGATGACGCGCGAGAGCCTCCACGCGGCGCTGAGATCCATTTCCGTCTTCGGCGCCAGCGGCACCAGGTCGAGCCCCTCCTCTGCGCGCTGGCGCAGCTCCCCTCCCGAGTGGGCGACGAGCAGCGTCCTGTGCCCGAGTGCGCGAAGGCCCATCACCGTCACGAGCACCTGATTCTGTCCGCCACGCCAGGTCCGGGCCGTGTCGATGTGGAGGGAGAACATCACTCTCGCGATCCGCGGTCCGCGATTCGCGAGTCGCGAGCTGCCTCCCGCGAGTCGCGAGCGCTCTGCAGCTCCCAGAGCTTCGCCAGCTTCAGGAAGACATAGTACGAGTTGAGCGCCGACACCAGCAGCCCGGGGCCGCCGTCGGTGAGACCGCGGCGAAGGATGTAGTTCCGGAGGAACGCAAGCGGCGGGTGGATTGCGGCTTCGAACGCGTTCGTACGGCGTCCCTCGGCGAGCCATTGCTCGGCGGCGAGCGTCGTATAGCGGTCGATCGTGGAGAGATGATGCGAGAGGTCACGATAGGCGTAGTGCTGCAGGTCGTGGCGCAGCAGGCCGGGCTGCCCCTGCAGATCGACGGATTCGTGCACGCGGCGGCCGTTCCAGCGCCCCGCCCGCCGGTCGTACAGACGCAGCTGGTAGTCGGGGTACCAGTCGGTGGATCGGATCCAACGTCCCAGATACCACGTCACGCGCGGCACGCGATACCCGCGCGCGGGCGGTTCACGCTCGAGCAGCTCCCTGATTTCCGCACCCAGTTCGGGCGTCACGCGCTCGTCGGCGTCGAGCGACAGAATCCAGTCGTTGGCGGCAAGCTCCGCCGCGTAATTCTTCTGGGCGCTGTAGCCGGGCCAGTCGCGCAGCTCGACACGCGTCGCGTGCTGCCGCGCGATCGCCACGGTGTCGTCGGTGCTGTGGGAATCGACGACGATGATCTCGTCCGCCCAGGCGACGGACCGCAGGACCGCGGAGATGTGGGCCGATTCGTTCCGCGTGATGACCGTCACGGTCAGCTTCACGCGACGGAGTGTATATCAGGAGGGTTCCCCTGAACCCTCGTACGTCAGCGCCCCCCGACCGGCGCAATCTGCACGGCTTCGAAGTCGATCAGCGCGCGGTTGTACGCGATGATCGCGTTCAGCTCCGCCTGGAGCTGAAACGAGAGGTCGCGCTGCGCCTGGAACAACTGGAACGTCGTGGCCAGTCCGACCGACATCTGTTTCTGCGCGGCTTCGTAGCGGCGCTCGGCGAACCCGCGGGCCTTGGTGGTCGCATCGACCCGCTTGAGGCTCGTGTTCACCTGCCGGGCGACGTCACGAACCGCCGTCGCGATCTGCATCTCCAGCTCGCGAATGTCGGTGTTCTGCTGCTGTTGCCGAAGACGCGTGGCCGCCAGCCCGGCCTCAGCGGGGCTCGTGCCAATCGGGTAGCTGACCTGGAGCTGCAGGCTCCACGTCTTGAACTCGTTGCCGAAGACGTCGCGGAGCGCCTCGCCGAAGCTCCGCTGCGACTGGTTGGTGACCGGCGGCGGAAAGCCGGAACCGTACTGGAACTGGGTGCCGGCCAACCCGACGAGGCCGTAGTTGGCCACGAGGTCGACGGCCGGCAGCTTCTGGTTCCTTGCGTACTGCAGGTTGATGCCGGTCGACTCGAGCTGCCTGCGCACCTGCGCGAGGTCGGTGCGATTGGCGAGCGCGTTGGCGACGGCCGCTTCGACATCGACCGCTCTCGGCGTGAGCGTGGGCTGTTCCGTCGGGTCGATCCCCACGGTCCAGAAGTCCGGCTGTGAGGGATTCATGATGAGCGTCCGCAGGCGATCCTCGAACGATCGAATCTGACCTTCCTGAACGATGACCTGTTCTTCGTTGCGCGACACTTCCGCCTGCGCCTCGATGATGTCGATGGGCGCCATGGTGCCCACTTCCACCTTGCGCTGGTTGTTCCTCAGCGATTCGTTCGCGAGATCCAGCGACTGCTTGGCCACCTTCAGCCCCGCGATCGCGCCAACCAGGTCGTAGTACGCGCTGCGCACGTTGCGCGAGGTCACCGTGAGCTGCTGGCGCAGCTGGATGTCGGCGATCTGCTCCAGCTTTTTGCTGAGGAGCAGCTGCTGCCGGAAGCTGTCGATCCGGAAATCCCGCAGCAGCGGTTGCCTGTACGAGGCGTTGAGGTTCGACCCCAGCTGTGGGTTGTAGTTCGTAAACCGGGTCGTCGTGGATTTCGATGCGTCCAGCGTGAACTGATAACTGCCACCCCCCCACGGAAGCAGCTGCTGCAGTCCCGCGTTCGTCCGGAGGCTCGCGTCGGTGATGACGTCTCCCGTGCCGCTGAGGAAGTCCCCCGTCGGATTCGCGGCGCTGCGCTTCGTCGTCGTCGAAATCAGGCTCGGGGCGTACGCGGCGCGAGCCTGCGCGACGCCGAGCGATTCAATCTGTGGCGACAGACGCTGCGACTGGATCCCGAGGTTGTTTTCGATCGCCATCCGCACGGCGTCGTCGGCCGTGATTCGGAGCTGCGGCCCCTGGGACGTGGTCGCGGCCGTCGCCTGAGCTGTCGGGGCCGGTGAGGCCGGGCTCTGTTCGGAAGCGAACACCGGACGGCCGGAAGCGAACAGCACGAGTGCCAGCGCAGCGGTCGCCGCAGGCCTCAAAGATGCCGATATTCGTTGCTCGAAACGCATTGCACGTGTCTCCAGATACAGGAACGGAAGAGTCTGACGGGTCAGGAATAGCAAAAACCGGGCGCGATCCCTGCCGAGGGCGCCAGGGCCCGCGTGGTTAATGGACGGATTGGCCGAAACGGGTGTTTCAGAAATGTATACGACTCGCCGGCTCAGGCAGGAGCTCGGGCTCCTCACCGGACCCTGCGCCCTGGCGCGCGACGGCGCGGAGACTCCTGAGCCTGGTTGGTTCCGGGTTCCGGGTTCAGAACCAGGAACTTTGGCAACCTGCCGGAACCCGGAACTTTGGAACCCGGAACCTCTACTGGGCGCGAATCGCCCTGACGGGATCGATCCACAGCGCGCGCAGCGCCGGCAGCAGACTGCCGGCCACGGTCATGACGAGGCACAGGCCGGTCGCGCTCAGGAACGTGACGCCGTCGGTGGGCTTCACGCCGGCGAGCAGCGCCTCCATCGCCCTGCCAGCGGCGTACGCCAGAACGATACCCGGCACGATCCCCGCGGCGGCCAGCAGCGCACCCTGGCGCAGCACCATCGACACGATGTCGCCTCGCTGCGCACCAAGCGCGATGCGAACGCCGAATTCGGATGTCCGCTGCGAGACGGCGAACGAGAGCAGCCCGTGAATGCCGATGCCGGCGAGCAGAAACGCGATCGCGGCAAACGCACCCAGCACACGCACCTGCACGGACCGCGAGGCCGTTTCCATGTCGACGATCTCCGCCAGCGTGCGCACATTGGAGATCGGCTGCTGGACGTCCGCCTGCCGGACGATGCTGCGTATCGCGGGGACCAGATTCTCCGGAGGCGTTGAGGTCTTTATCACGAGATCTTTCGGCGTGTAGCCGATCAGAGACGCGTCAGGCACCTGTTTGTAGGGCAGATAGACCTGCGGCTCGCTGTCCTGCTCGAGACCGCGAACGCGGATGTCGCCGACCACTCCGACGACCACCCGATCGCGACGCGCTACCTGAAAGCGTCTGCCTAACGAACTGCGGCCCGGCCAGAATCGACGGCCGAACGACTCGCTGACGACCGCCGCGAATTGCGCGTCGAAGGTGTCGGACTCGCTGACGTCGCGGCCGGCGTGGACGGGAATGCCGAGCGTCGCGAAGAATCCAGGCGTGACGAACCGCAGGCTGACGGAGCGATCTTCCCGGCGGTCCGGCGGCATGCCGTCGAGACCAACCGTCCAGATTCCGCCGCGCCAGACCATCGGCAGAGAAGTGGCGTACGCCGCACTCGATACGCCCGGCAGCGTCCGGACGTTCGCCAGCACGTTCGTGTAGAACGTCTCCCGCTTCGCGGTGCTCTCATACTTCGGCCACGGCAGCGCGGTGCGAACCGTGACGACGCCGTCGGCGCGAAAGCCGGGATCGATCGCCTGAATGCTCCACAGGGCGCGAATCAGCAGGCCCGATGCCACCAGCAGTACGACCGACGCCATGACTTCGGCGACGACCAGCGCAGAGCGGAGCCGCTCTTTTCGCCCACCGCCGGCGCGCATGCCTTCACGCAGCCCGCCGAGATCCGCCTCACCCCCCCCGCGCAGAATTGGCACCATGCCGAACGCGACACCGGTGAGCGCGGTCAGCAGGCCGGCGAACGTCAGCACCCGCAGGTCCACCGACGGTGTCTGAGCGATCGGCAGCGCGGAGGGCACCAGTCGCGCGAGCAGCGGCACGACCGCGACGGCCACCGCGACGCCGAGTGCGCCACCCAGGATGGCGATCGTCAGGCTTTCGGTCGCCAGCTGTCGGACGAGGCGCTCGCGGCCGGCGCCCAAGGCCGTCCGCACGGCCAGCTCCTGCCGACGCCCGAGCGCGCGTGCCAGTAGAAGACTCGCCAGGTTGGCGCAGGCGATCAACAGCACGCACAGCGCGGCGCCGGTCAACGCCAGCAGCAACAGCCGTGATTGTCGCGGCAGCTCGTCGCGCAGGCCGATGACCGTGGCGCCGATGTGCTCGTTCTCTTTGGGATACTGGCGGGCCAGTTGAGCGGCCACGACCTCCATTTCCGCGCGCGCCTGTGCGATCGACACGCCTGGCTTCAGCCGTCCGACGGCCTGCAGGTAGGTGTCCGTGCGGCTTTCGAAGTCCTGCTCGCCAAAGCGTGTCGTGCGCCAGATGTCGGCCGCACGGGTTGGGAACTGGAAGCCCCGCGGCATGACGCCGATGATCACGTACTGTTGATCGTCGAGCGTCACGTGCCTTCCGAGCACTCGCGCGTCTCCAGCGTAGGCAGCCTGCCAGAAGCGATGACTCACGAGCAGCGTCCCCGGCGCCCCTTCGCGGTCGTCGGCGGCGGTGAAGAGCCGTCCGAGCGCCGGCACGGCTCCGAGCGCGGGAAGCAGATCGGCCGTGACGGCCGCCCCTTCGATCCGCTGCGGCTCCGTCTGCCCGACCAGGTTCGCCGCGATAGGGGTGAACGCCCCCATCTGCTCGAACGAGGTGCTCAGGCGCTTCCAGTCCCGGTAGTTCGCGGGAGACAGCTCCGTGCGTGCGTAGTCTCCCGCGCGCTGCCACAGCTTGACCAGCCGCTCGGATTCCGGAAACGGCAGCGGCCGGAGCAGCACAAAATCCGTGACCGAGAATGCCGCGGTGTTTGCGCCGACGCCAAGGGCGACGATCGCAATCGCCGTGAGCGCGAAACCCCATGCACGACGGAGCGTTCGTGCCGTGTAGCGCAAGTCCTGGCGCAGGATGTCCCAGTGACCTGCGGCGGCGTTGAAGACCACCTCGCCGCAGGTCTCGGCCCACAGTGCAACGACCGCGAGCGGACCGCTGATTGCCCGCCTGCGGCGCGCGAACATCGCGCACATCTCCGCGCCGTATTCGGCGCGGAACGATGCTGGATAGAGGTGGAGCAATGCCCTGTAGGCGCGCATCACGATCTCTCCGGCGCAAGCCCTCTGGCCCTCGCCATCTTCACCAGTTGCGCGAGCCGTCGCGCCTCGGCCTTCGCGACCGCCGTGCCGAATGGCGTGATCCGGTAGTACCTCCGCCGCTCGTCATCGAGCTCCGGAGCGGGACGCTCGTGGGTCTCGACGATCAGCCCCTGCTCGAGCATCCGCTGGATCGATCGGTACAGCGTGCCTGCGCTCAGTTTCAGCTCCCCTCCAGTCCGGG
>CAYZBZ010000077.1:0-3013 GCA_964476725.1 uncultured Vicinamibacterales bacterium | reverse complement strand
GTTCTAACGTTCTAAAGTTCTAACGTTTAGACAGCATATGCAGCAGGCCGACGTACTCGATCTCTTCCGCAGGTCCGGGGGGCTCCTGGAGGGGCACTTCAAGCTGTCATCCGGATTGCACAGCGAGGGGTATCTCCAGAGCGCGCTGGTGCTGCAGTTCCCGGAATTCGCGGCGGCGCTTGGCGACGCCGTCGCGGCGCGCACGCGCCACCTGCAGCCGACGGTCGTGCTGTCTCCCGCGCTAGGGGGGATTGTCATCGGACAGGAAGCGGGACGCGCGCTCGGCGTCCGCGCGATCTTCGCCGAGCGGCAGGGGGGGGCGCTCATGCTGCGCCGCGGCTTCTCGCTGTCGGACGAGGATCGCGTGCTCGTCGTCGAGGACGTGATCACGACCGGCGGCTCGACCCGCGAGACCATCGACGTCGCCTCCGCTGCCGGCGCGCGTGTGCTCGGCGCCGCCGCCATCATCGACCGCGGCCACGATCCGGCGCGACTGAGCCTGCCGCTCTTCGCGCTCGCTCAGCTCGATGTCCCGGCGTATCCGCCGGAGACGTGTCCGCTCTGCGCGAGGAAGGTGCCGCTTTCCAAGCCGGGATCCAGGAGCTGAGGCTGAACCCTGAACCTCGTGACATGCGAAAGCTCAAGATCACCCTCCAGTACGACGGGACCGCGTACGTCGGCTGGCAGCGGCAGGACATCGGCGTGTCGATCCAGTCGCTGCTGGAAGACGCGCTCGAGCAAATAGAAGGATCGCCTGTCGTCGTGCACGGCGCCGGGCGCACGGACGCGGGCGTGCACGCGCTGGCCCAGGCTGCCACCGTCGCGCTCACCGCGACGCTCTCCCCCTCCATCCTGGCGCGCGCGCTGAATGCCGTGCTGCCGCCCGATGTCCGCGTGCTCGATGCTGAGGAAGTCGATCCGGGATTCCACGCGCGATTCAGCGCGATCGGCAAGGTCTACGAGTATCGCATCGTCAGCGCGCCGCTCGTGTCGCCGTTTCTGCACCGCTACGTCTGGCACATCGGACAGCCGCTGGATGTCGATGCGATCCGCGAGGCGGCCGGGATGCTGGCCGGGGCGCACGACTTCGCCGCATTCCAGGGATCCGGCTCGACGGTCGCCTCGACGGTTCGCACCGTGCGGTCGATCGAATGGGAGGATGGCGGCGGGCACGACCGCCCGCTCGTGATGCGAATCGAAGGAGACGGCTTTCTTCGCCACATGGTGCGCAACATCGTGGGGACGCTCGTCGAGGTCGGCGTGGGCCGATGGCCCGCGTGCCGCGTCGGCGAGATACTGGCGTCCCGCGACCGGACTCAGGCGGGACCGACCGCCCCCGCGCAGGGCCTGTTTCTCGTCCGCGTCGTCTACTAGTACTAGTACTAGTACTAGTGGCTGCCGCCCCGAGGCAGCCCTGAAGGGCTGCGCTACAAGGCCGGTTACTGGCGGACACTATCCGCCCTGGCGACGATGCGGATGATCGCGCGGAGGGAGCGTGTCAGAGCCCGCGCGGACCGCGGCCGGCCGTCAGGCTCGGCGAAGCGATACCCCGCCGAGGTGAGCTGCGCCAGGAGCGCCTTCGTAGACTCCCCGCGCCGCTCGAGCTCGTCCATGTGGAGCTCGAGGAAGAGGATCGGGCGCACGTCCCGCAGCAGCGCCGCCGCGCCGCGGATCACTTCCGCCTCGGCCCCTTCGACGTCAATCTTCACGATCGCCGGCGCGACGCCGGTCCGCCGCCACTCATCGTCCAGCGTCGTGAAGGCGATCGGCTCGGCTCCTGCCGCGCCGGAGCCTGCTTCTCTCGCGAAGCCAAGCGCGTCCTCCACGATGTCCCGGTGCCCGGCACGGTCGCCGACGCCGCAGACGCGCACTTCCGCGCGCCGTTCGAACCCGTTGAGCGCGATCAGCCGGCCCGCGTCCTTCGTCAGCGACGTCGACGGCTCGAACAGCACGGCGCGCCGATCCGGCGACAACGCGCAATAGACGAGAGAGAAGAGCCCGCGATGGGCCCCGACATCGAAGAGCACGGAGCCCGACGGAAGCGTCGGCGCGATGTCGAGGAACGCGCCGATTTCGTCGCGGCTTTGGCCGTTCTCCACGAAGTGAAACCGCAGGTCGGGCATGAAGTCCGCCGTCGACTGGAGGGTGAGGCGGCCGTCGATGAGCGCGATCGGCCCAGCCGGTCCTTCCTGCTGGACGAACGCGAAGTGACGCCCCTCCTGGGTATAACCAAAGCGGTAGGCGGCGAGCCTCCGGAGGGCGACCGCGGGGAGCAGCGATGCCGCCGTGCGGGCGAGCCGGCGGACCACGGACGAAGAAATGTTCGGCACGCGCGCGTTCCGACGCAAGAATATACCGATATCCGCCCCCCTTGTTCGTCCCCGTAACAGCCGGTATCATCGAGGTTTAAGATTGCCCGTTGTCATGTCGCTCCAAGACATCCTCTCCGTCGTCCCGGCCGGCTCGCCCGAGGAGGCGCTTGCGCGACAGGTGAACTTCGATCGCCTGCCCGTGCACGTCGCGGTGATCATGGACGGCAACGGCCGATGGGCCGCGCAGCGCCAGCTGCCGCGTGTCGAGGGTCATCGCGCCGGCATCGAGTCGGTGCGCGAGGTGGTCGAGGGCTCCGCGAGGCTGGGCATCAAGGTTCTCACCCTGTACGCGTTCTCGGTGGAGAACTGGAAGCGCCCCGTCAGCGAAGTGTCGATGTTGATGACGCTCCTCAAGCGCTACCTGCGGCTGGAGCTGAACACGCTCCTGCGCAACGACATCCGGTTCAGAGTGATCGGGCGCGAGGAGGAGCTGGCGCCTGACGTGCGCCGCGAGTTGAAGATGGCCGAGGAGAAGACGGCCGGCAACAGGGGCATGCTCTTCAATATCGCGCTCAACTACGGGGGGCGCGCTGAAATCGTCGAAGCGGCCCGCCGGATGATCGCCGCCGGCGTCCGCCCCGACGAGCTCGACGAGATGCGGTTCAGCGAGTTCCTCTACACCGCGGGGCAGCCGGATCCCG
>CAYZBZ010000076.1:0-15494 GCA_964476725.1 uncultured Vicinamibacterales bacterium | reverse complement strand
ATCATGCTGCCGCGGATGAACGGATACGAGATCTGCCGGGCGATCCGCGATCAGGGTCTCGATGTCCCGATCCTGATGCTCACGGCAAAGGGGCAGGAGGAGGACATCATCCTCGGGCTGAACCTCGGCGCCGACGACTACATCACCAAGCCCTTCAAGATCGGCGAATTGATCGCGCGCGCGAAGGCCTTCCTTCGCCGCCGCGTGCCGCCACAGACGACCCACAAGTTCGGCGATTGCGAGGTCGATCTCGACGCGCGCACCATACGGCGTGGCGGCCATTCGGTGGCGCTCACCGCAAAAGAGTTCGGGCTGCTGGCGTTCTTCCTGGAGAAACCCGGACGCGCGCTGTCACGCGACACCATCCTGAACGCCGTGTGGGGCAACTCCGTCTTCGTGACGGCGCGCAGCATCGACCGGTGCGTCACCACGCTGCGGGCGAAGGTCGAGCCGGACCCGCGCAAGCCCACCTACATCCACACGCTTCGGGACATCGGCTATCGCTTCGAGCCTGTTGCCCCTCGACCGCCAGCGCAAGACCCGTAGCACCACCGTCCCACATGTTGAGCCGACCGTCAGGTCGGCGTGTCGGAGCTGGCCTTCGCGTCGAAGGCCGCTTCAGCCGGCGTGGGCGGAGGCGATGGCGCGGCTCCAGCTCCTCTTGAGGTGATCGGCGATCTCGGTGACGCCGATGCCATGGATCACCTGCGCGAAGACGAACGGACCGTCACCGCGCATCTTGCGTGAATCGCGAGCTAGTGGACGGCAGGCCGTAATCAGACCGCGATCGCATCGCCAATCTGCGCTGTGGCCGGGTTGGGGTTGGGGTTGGGGGGTCCGATAGCGGGCGTTATGTTGACGTGCCCCTTCTAATGCTTCCTATCCTCCCACCGATCCCGGAGGCTGCGACTGGATGGCGAGGTACGTCGGGCCGCCGCCGCGGCCCACGCGTCCCACGTCCTTCGCGGAGTCCGAGTAGCCGACCATCACCTCCTGCCGTCCCCCCGCCCGGGCCAGGCACTCCTGGTACCACGGGATGGACATGAGCCGTTCGATCATGCTGCCCGCCGCGCGCAGGTCGCGGTCGGTTTCAAATAGCGGGACGACGCGCAGCGGCGGATCGAGACCTGCGCGCTCCTCTGTTTTCTCCGATACCTCTGTGGTGAACTCTTTTGCGACTCAAGGCTAGTCGGACAGGCCGAACGTCACCGAGACCGTCATGACCACCTCGACGGCCACGCCATTCAGGAGCGTAGGCGTGAAGCGCCACTGCCGCACGGCATCGACGGCGGCGATCGCGAAGTCCGGATGCACCTGGGCACTGAGCACGCGCACAGAGGCCACGGTGCCGTCCCGGCCGATGATGGCTTCGATCGGGACGACCCCTTCGCGCCCGGCGGCGCGCATCGCGGCGGGGTACGTCGGGCGCACGTCGAGCTCCTTTCGCGGCCGCCGGATGTTGCCACCGACCCGGATCGGTCCCGCGCCCTGGGGCTGAGACGCCTGTGGCGGCGCAGCCATCCGGCTGGCTCTAACCGTGATGCTTTCCTGCACGGTGCCCACCTGCAGCGTGATCGCGCGATCCCAATCGCGTGCGTTGCGCAGTTCGAACTCGTGGCGCAGGGCGCGGAAGCCCGGGAGCGATGCCGCGAGCACATAGCGGCCGGGTGGAACGCGGGGGAACTCGAAGCGCCCGGAGGCATCCGATATCGCGGGCCACTTGAGCTCGTTGGCGTCTTCGAGCGTCAGCTCCACACCCGGCAGAACGCCGCCGGTGGGGTCATAGACCGATCCAGAAAGTGGCGCCGGAGTCGTCTGGCCAGCCCGAATCGCTGCCGTCGGCAGCGTGATCGCAAGAAGAAGCAGGGTCGTGGTGACAATGGCACGGCGCGAAAGCGCCTGGCGGCCGAGTCGAGGGTTCAACATCGCAGCGATTCTCCTTCCCAGCGTTGACGGGTGGGCCATCGGCATCGCCGGTCCCCACGTGGCATCGGGTCGGCGGCACTTCCTGGCCAGTTCCAACAGATGCGAGGCATACTCGCGCGCGGATACACCCTTTCCGAGCACCGCGTCGTCGCACGCCTGTTCGCTTTCGCGCCGCAGGCGCGTGCACGCGATCCACATGAGCGGATTGAACCAGAGGAGCGTTCGCAGTGCTTCCGCGCTGATCTGTACGAACCAGTCGTGGCGGCAGATGTGCGCGAGCTCATGGCACAAGACCACGTGAACGCGGCCGTCGGACCACTCTCCAGCGTGCGTGGGGAGCAGTACGCGCGGCCGCAGCATTCCCCACGTGGCGAGCAAGTCCGGCGTGTCGGTTTGAACGACGACCACCTCGCGCCTGATCCCATATCCGTCCGCCACCTGCTTCGCTATGCGAGCCCATCGGACGCCCTGCACGCGCTCGGCGCGGGCAGCGATCCGTCTCAGTCTCACCACTCCCGTCAGCAGCATCGCGGCGGCCACGAGGAAACCCGCGAACCACACGATGGCGGCAGGGGACACGCTGGCGGCGGTGCGGGGGACCGTCGCGGCAGCAGTCCGCGTGGCTGCGGCACCCGCGGGCGCCTCAGACGCCGGCGAGGCCGAACGCGGCAACGGCGCGGGCAGCCCAACCTCCCAGGCCGGCAAGACCAGGCTGAAAGGCATGACGGCGGCGGCCGCGAAAATCGCAAGCGCGAGCACGCAGTGACGCAGGGCGGCGGATCGATTCTTCAGCGCGGCCGCGACTGCGAGACCGATGAACAGGATGATGGACGACCGAATCGCCAGGTCGACACCGAGGCTCATCGCGCGTCGCTCCGGGCGTCGTTGACCAGCTCGGCAATCCGCTCCAGCTCCTCGTCCGACACCCGGGCGGCCTCTCCCCCGAGCAGCGCGGCGACCGCCTTCGCGCTCGATCCATCGAAGAAGGTGTCGACGAGATGTTTCAAGGCCGACTTCCGCGCGGCGTGTCGCCGGACCGTCGGCATATAGACATAGCGAAGCCCCTCTTCCTCGTGCCTCACATGTCCCTTCGTTTCGAGGACGCGAAGCTGGGTGCGCACGGTGGAATACCCCGGCGCGCCGGCGACGCCGTCCATGATCTCGGCGGCGGTGGCCCGGCCGAGACGGTACAGCACGTCCATGATCTGACGCTCGCGCTTGGTGAGGAGAGTCTGCGTGCGTTTGGCTGCCATGCGAGTTTTATAACACCTCTGCGACTTTAGTAACACATGCCGGCGGCGCGTGTCAACCCGGCAATCCATCAATGCTCGGACTGGTCGCTCGAACACCCGACGGGCTGTACAGGTCGAAGGGGTGGACGTGCGCGGAGGATCAGTCCGGGTTGATGTAGCGGTAGAGCAGGCGGATGAGCGTGTAGGCCTTCGGCATCGTGTCCTGCGTGAACGCGATCGTGTCCGGCGCGGGCCGCTGCATTCCCGGCAGGCTCTCGGCGACCTCCGGGATCGACACGTCCTGGAACTGGACTTCGACGCGGTAGCCGGCATCGCGGCGGGGCGGGAACTTCTTCGCCCCGGACACTCCCTCGCGCGCCGCGCGCTCGATCTCGGCGTGAACCTCCTTGAAGCCGCGGAGTTCGACGGCGCGCGGGTTGATGGCGCGTTTGACCGCCACCGTCCTGGCGCCCGTCGCGATCTCGGCGACCTGTTTCACCGCCACATCGTCGCCGGTGACCAGGACGACCGGCACGCCGTACCACGCAGCGACCGTCGTGTTCAGCCCCCCTTCGCCCATCGACGTGCTGTGGCCGGTTGGTTGGGGGTTTGGGGGGTCCGATAGCGGGCGTTATGTTGACGTGCCCCTTCTAATGCTTCCTATCCTCTTGAAGGCATCACCCGTACGCTGCTCCGGTCTCAGGTCACTGTTCACTTCAGTACACATTCTCACTACTCTTTAGGCTTCCCCGGACTTCCGCGAGGATTCGCACATGATCTTCGGAGTAAGCCCTACGAGGCACCATGAAAGCGCTTCACGCATCTCTCGCCGTGCTCTTCGCCGAGCTGATTGACGGGCCGTCGCCTGAGGCGGCTTACATGTTGAACGGTACGGATCCCGGACTGCTGCGTTCGCTCGATGGTCTCTCAGCTGCGGCGGCCTCCTCGGCACCCGGGTCTGGCGGCGCGTCGATCGCGGCGCATGTGGATCACGTGCGCTCTGGGCTCCAGCTGATGAACCGCTGGGGCGAAGGGGAGTCCGACCCGTGGACCGGCGCCGACTGGACGGCGAGCTGGCGCCGCACCTCGGTCAACGAGGAGCAGTGGGCCGTCCTGCGCGAGCAGCTTCGCGGCGAAATGCGACGCTGGCACACAGCCTTGCAGACGCCGCGCAGGATGTCGGCCTCGGAACTCAACAGCGTCATCGCCAGCGTCGCGCACCTTGCGTATCATCTGGGCGCCATCCGGCAGATCGACCGGTCGATCCGGGGACCGAAGGCTACCTGATGCGGCGGCGCGGACTCCTCAGTACCCGGGCAGGGCGAAAGGGTCCAGTGCAGCGTAGTTGACAGAGTGCGTCAGCACCGCGGAGACTCAGCCCGCGGAGGATTACAGATGGCGATTTCGCGACGGCGGTTTTGCGCAAGTGTGATGGCTGGCGGGGGGCTGGCTCCGACCGCGGCTCGCGTTCGCGTCGATACTGGGCCGCGGCTTCAAGGACCCACACCGACGGGCATCGGCTCGCACCTCGGCAACCTTTACCCCTTTGTTCAAAGGCAAGCCGAACGCTCGACGTTCGAACTTTCGTTTCTCCGCCCCGAGTTCACAAACCTTCGGCGGTGGCAGCAGGCGGCGCGAGCCAAGGTTTTCGAACATCTCTTTTACGCGCCGCCACGCGTCGACCCGCAACCGCAATTGATCCGGCGGACGGACAAGGGTGACTACGTCGAGGAGTACTTGACCTTCCAGACGACATCCGACCTGCGCGTGCCCGCGTACGTGCTGGTTCCGAAGAAGACTCAGCTGCCCGCTCCGGGTGTCGTTGTGCTGCACAGTCATGACGGCATTTACCTGTGGGGCAAGGAGAAGGTCGTCGAGAACGAACAGGAGCATCCATACCTGACCGCGCTCAAGCAGCGGAGCTATGGGGGGAAGAGCACCGCTGCCGAGTTGGCTCGTCGGGGTTACGTGGTGATTGCGATCGACATGTTCTATTGGGGCGAACGGCGCATGGTCCTGGACGATGACCCATCCTCGTATCGGGAGCGCCCCCTTGCCATGACCGAGCAGGAGATCCGCGCGTTCAACCAGCGCGCGTCGCAGGACGAGTCGCTCGTCGCTCGCAGTCTGTTCACCGCCGGCATTACCTGGCCCGGCGTCGTGTTGTGGGATGACATCAGGACCTTGGACTACCTGGCGACGCGGCCGGACGTCGATCGCAACAGGCTTGGCTGTGTCGGCCTCTCAGTGGGCGGCTACCGGAGTTTTCTGTTGGCAGCCCTCGACGAGCGGATCAAGGCGGCTGTGGACGTCGGTTGGATGACCTCCTTCGGGTCGCAGATCAAACAACACGTGATCCACACCGTAGGCCTCTCCTTCCACATCAACGGGCTGTATCGCTATATGGACATGCCCGATCTGGCTGCGCTCGTCGCGCCTCGCGCTGTGCTCGTCATCAACGGGTCGCAGGATAGTCTGTTTGCGCCCGACGGCGTACAGACCGCGTTTGACAAGATCGCTCGCTGCTATGTCAAGGCCGGTGCGCCTGGCCGTTCCCGCTGCCGGCTCTACGATGCGCCGCACGAGTTCAACCTCGACATGCAGACCGAAGCATGGGCGTGGCTCAGACAGTGGGTGTAGGGCTCGGGGCTTTACCCTTCCCCGGACTTCTGCGAGGATTCGCCCATGATCTTCGGAGTGAGCCCGACGCGGGACGCAGTCGTCATCGCCCAAACCACGGGCTCGGGCGAGACTTTCGTGATCAAGTCGATCAAGTCGATTCCGTTCCAGACGCGGTCCGGAGACGATCTGAGAGAGCTCCTGCAACGTCTTGTGGTCGTATTCGAGCGCGGCGGCAAGAGCCGACGCGCGACCATCGCCCTCCTTGGATCGTCGTCGGGCCGATTCAAGTCTTCCCTCGAAGCAATCAAGGCCGAAGCTGTCACCGAACTTGCCGCGGCTGGGAACGGCCTGCCTGTCGTCAGGGTCACAGCCGCGAGTCTCAAGAAGGTCCTCGGTTGTGCGACGGGGCAGAAGTGGCAGGCCCGGGCAGGGGAACGGTTCAATCCGAGGGGCCGCCAGAAGAACTGGTCGGACGGCGCGGCGGGCGCCGCCGCCGCGGCCCTCAAGGTCGCTGAGGGGCCGGCAGTGTTCAAAAGGCGACAGACAACTGGCCTGCGCCTCCGCTAGCCTGGACAGTGGAGTAGGCGCGCGCCGCTGACCGCGGCGGGATCACCGATCTTCGTCACGCGCGTCAACGGACGCCATGACGCAGGGCCGCGCCAGGCCAAACATACAGGAGAGAAAATGGACACTACCACGTTGCTCGTCATTGTCCTCGTAGTGTTGCTGCTGGGCGGCGGAGGATTCTTCTACAGACGCAGGATCTGAGCCGGAAACATTGCTGCGGGATTAGTCCCCCCGCACAATTGAGCGGTCCCCTCCACCCGGAGGGATAAACCGGTGCCGTTACAACCGTAGTTGGACCGGCTGGTCGGGGAATTCGTCCTCGAACATGAGCGGCGTCTCGCTCCAGGTGGCGAGCCGTCGCCGCCTGAGGAGCCACGCGACAAGGAACAGGACTGCGGCAATCAGCAGGGCCTGCCTCGGGTCTGCGGTTGCCGCGCGCACGAGAATCCCTCCCGTGAGCGTGAAAATCACGTACGCGACAAATCCAAACACGAGGCTGTGCGCGACCAGCCGCTTGCCTGGCAAGTACGAGCACGTGAACGGGATGCGGCGCCAGTCCAGCAGCACCGCGTGGACGAACACGAGCCCGACCAGGGCGACGACGGCAGCGGCTATCATCCCCGTCCGCCCCAGCGTCACCCACAAGACGGGGATTGCTGCTGCGACCGGCACCCCGACCACGTACATCGTGACCGCCTGGTCCACGGCGCGCAGCTGATCGCGGCGCGTTCCCTCGTTCTCCGTCAGTCGAAAGATCCAGTTCGCGCGGTGTTCCATCGGCAACGCCAGCGCTCCCCGTACACCAAGCCCGCACGCGAGCATAAGGACAAATGGCGTCCATATCGCAGCGCTAACCAGAGCGGATGGGGGCGCGCCGCCAGCTCCGAACCAGCCGTCGAGATCCGCGCCAATGAGACTGTTCATCGCGATGCCTGCACCACAGGCCGAGAGGCCGACGAGCACGCCTTGATGCAGCTGGCTGCGGCGGAACGTTGCGATGGTGAACCCGTGCACAGCGCGAAACGCCGCCGGCCCTTCACCTTTGCTCACGCCGTCCCGAGCGCGGTCGAGGGGCCTCGCGTGCGTCCGTCTGGTTCGACGATCCGCCTTGAACCAAGGCGCCGACGTCACGGCAGAGCGGAGCATGAGCCGTTCGAATTGCCTGAACAGCCGTGTGTAGGTCACAGCCACGACCATGGCTGCGGCGGCCACAGCCGCGATCGCGATGCCGGCCAGCTGCACGAACCACGTATCGACGCTGCCGAGCAGCACTCGTTGGAGGCCGACAAACCAGGCCGGCGGCAGGAGTGCCAGCCAGGCCGAGCCCGTCGCGAAAGAGGCGCCAAGCCCCGGCAAGTGGAATACGAGTGGCACACACAACACGAGCACCGTGAGTATTGTGCTCCTCATGATCGCGGTCAGCGCGTGCAACCCGCTGCGCGAGAGCGCCAGCACCAGCACACCGATGACGGCCGCGACGGCGAACACGGCAAACGCCGAGGCGCTCACGCTTGCGATCCCCCACGCAACCAGCCGCGACAAGATGGCGTGCTCCGCCCACGGATTCATCGACGTGAGCAGCACCAGCGGGACGAGCGACACGTGTGCCACGGCGACGAACAAACCGGTGAACAGGAGCAGCCCGGCCAGCTTCGCGCCGAAGACGACCGCCTTGTGCACCGGCAGCGGTCCAAGGATTCGAAAGTCGCGCTCGTCGGGAAACAGCGAGTGGCCGACCAGCAGCGTCACGAACGCGACGAGGAGCATCGGCAGGCCGATGATCAGCAGGTCGTCGCCGAGAAGCGCACGTCGGTACGGCTCTGCAGAGGAGGCGCCCGCAAGGACGGCGTACTTGCCGGCATAGATGCGTGTCAGCAGAAAGCCCGCGCCATAGAAAACACCGATTCCCCCCAACAGCATGTGCTTGAACGAGTCGGCGCCCGTCTCCGTGAGGATGCCGAAGTCGAACATCGCACGGAAGAAGTGCTCGGTGAGGCGCCACTCCGCGCGGTCTCGCAGCCGCCCGGCGACCCTGTCAACTGTCCCCCGGGAACGCCCTTCGACTGTGGTCACCGCGCGCTCAGGGCAAGTCGCCATCGCTCGAACCGATTCGCCACAGGAGCGGTCATACCAGCTGCATGACGTCGAGGATTTGCCGGGCCACCGGAGTGAAATCGTCCTGGCGCGTCACGCGGATGAATACTTGCTCGAGAGATGGCGAGCCCGCATCCCGGAACGATGCCACATCGTGCTCGGCCACGATGTGGCCGCCGGAGAGGATCATGACGCGCGAGCAGAGCTGTTCGACAATGTCGAAGCGGTGAGTGCTGAAGAGGACCATGCGATCGCCGGCGGCGAACATGCGGAGCAGCGTGCGGAACAGCAGGCCTGCCGACACGTCCAGGCCGGAGAACGGCTCGTCGAGCACGAGCAGATCAGGGTTGTGCAACAGCGCGGCCGCCAGCAGCACGCGCTGGCGCATGCCTTTGGAGAACGCAGCCAGGGTGCCGTAGCGGCTGTCCCACAGCAGCAGGAGATGCAGGAGGGCCGGCACCTTCTCCGCCAGCGTCCGTTCCGTGAGACCGCGAAGACGGCCCACCAGCATCAGATACTCCGGCGCGGTCAGATGCGTATAAAGGTGCGGTTCCTCGGGGACATATCCTACGCGGCGCTTGTAGGCGGCCGGATCGTTCGACATGCGCAGTCCGTCGAGCCACAGCGAACCCGCGCTCGGCTCGATGAGGCCGACGACGATGTTGACGGTTGTGCTCTTGCCGGATCCGTTCGGACCAAGATACCCGAGGATTTCGCCGCGGCGCACCTCGAAGTCAACGCGATCGAGCGCGAGGAACGCGCCGTATCGCTTCGTCAGTCCGCGCGCTTCCAGCATCGCGTCACAACCCTGTGTACAGACCGGACAACGTCCCACGCTTCTGTCGCGACAGGAGTGTGGCTGCACCGAGGCCCACGACACTTTCCACCAAGACCGCGACGACGATAAGCTGCGCGAATCCGCGGAGGCCCGATAGCGAGGTCAGGCACACCGCACTGCCCATGATCACGCGGACGTATCCGCGCAGACGATGGACCCGCCTCCACGCGCAATCGCCGCCGAGTGGCTGCGGAGTGCGGAATCCCTGGAAAGGATTCGGCCGTAAGCGCGGCAGCTCATTGCCGGTTGCGATCAGGAAGACGCCTACGATGAGCCCCAGAATCCGGCCGACCCACAGATGCGTCCCGAGGAGAGCAATGAGCATCGTGATGTGAAACGCCGACAGAAACAGGACCGTTGCCGGACCCATGTGCTCTGAACACGAGTGCGATCCCGGCCCGTCCCGGACGGCGCTGCGGTGCAACCTGCCAAGCAGCCACCAGATGACGGTCGCGGCGATCGGCAGAAGAAACGCGACGGACATCGGCTCGAAGATGTCTGGGGCGAAGTTGGGGTACGCGGCTATCGATGCGGCGTACGCGATGGAGAGGGCAAAGACCGCACGATGTTCGATCGCCATCGGCTCCTCCGGTCAGGCACGGAGTCCAGGAGAAACTCGACCACCTCCTGGAGGACTGTGGTGTTCACGTCGTACTCGATGAATTGCCCCTTGCGCTCACGCACGATCAGGCCCGCCGAACGCAGGACAGCCAGATGCCGCGAAATCGTCGGCCAGCTGCTGGGGAACGCCTCGGCGATTTCGCCCGACGTATGCCGCCGTTCCCTCAGCAGCCGCAGGATGTGGCGTCGGGTGGGATCGGCGAGGGCGCGGAAAGCTCGATTCACCACCATAGCTGGCGGAATAATTAGCTAAACTGCTAATTAGTGTCAAGCGCTATCCGCAGATCTGCCGGGAGACCTCGCGCTCTTCTCGGGAACCAGGCGAGGGTTGTTCCCGGGCGACCTATAATCAGCCTCTCCTCGGGCCAATCTGTGTGGCCGGTTGGTTGGGGGGTCCGATAGCGGGCGTTATGTTGACGTGCCCCTTCTAATGCTTCCTATCCTCACCACGCGGCAGGTCGATACGGCGGTGCGCGACGCGATCATCCGGGAGGTGATCGCACGCCCGTGAGGTGGTGGATTAGGACGCGAGCTGGAGCTTCGCCGCGGACCGATCCTTGGTCGTCTCTGCTTTTCCGTTGAACACTGCGCCATCGGACAGGCGCAGGACGGACGCCATCAACTCCCCTTCGACGTCTGCGGTCGGCTGGAGCTCGATCGATTCGGCCGCGCTCAACGCCCCCATCACCTGTCCGCCGATGACGATCGCGCGCGCCTCGATGTCCGCCACGAGTTCCGCTCCGGGTTTTATCGTGACTGAATGATCTTCGACCGTGATCGAGCCCTCCACGCGGCCGCTGATCACGATGTCCTCACGCGCGGTCAGATCGCCCTTGATGACAATCGACGCGCCAATCTCCGCGGGCTGGTCCATGTACGCCTCCAGTTTGTAAAGTCGAGAGCAGAGCGTCTCGCAATTCCCGTTCCGATCGAAGATTGACGGAGCTCGAAGTGTTTCGCGCTGGAGTCGGACACGTTGCCCACAGAATGCGCCGTGTGATTACAATTCAGGCGTGCGATGGCTCTTTCTTCTGTGACGTTTTCGTGACATCGGCGCCAACATGCAGCACCGGGTGGCCGACTGCCGTAATGGCTCCTAAAAGTCGTTTTCACACGGGAGGCAGCAAATGAAGGGTGTTCCTGGCAAGCGAGCGAAGCTCGCGGCGCTCGTGGCCACGATCGCGTTGATACAGATCGTTCCGCACGTGGTGCGCGCCCAACAGACGGGCGTGCGCTTCGAGCTGGCTGCGGGCAACGAGGCACGTTACCGTGTCCGCGAGCAGCTCGCCGGCGTCGATCTTCCCAATGACGCGGTGGGCGTCACCTCTGCAATCAGCGGTGCCATCGTGCTCGATCCTGCCGGGAAGGTTATTGCCGCGCAGTCGACGATCGTGGTCGAGATCACCGGCTTGGAGAGCGATCAACAGCGGCGGGATCGGTTCATTCAACGGAACGTGCTGCAGACGGACCAGTTTCCCAAAGTTGAGCTGGCCGTCAAGGAACTGCGCGGGCTGAAGTATCCGCTCCCGGCGTCCGGCGAGTTGAAGTTCGAGCTCGTCGGGGACCTCACGGTCCATGGCGTCACGAAGTCCTCGATATGGCAGGTGACCGCCACGCCGAAGGATGGCGGCCTCGCTGGCACCGCGACGACGTCGTTTCTCTTCACCGACTATGGGATGACGAAGCCCCGCGTGATGATGGTGCTGAGCGTGGACGACACCATCAAGCTCGAATACAGCTTCAGCTTTGTCCAGAGGAAGTAGAGGCCACAAAGGAACGAGAGGACTACAATCCCCGCATGGCCAGTCGATCGCGCCCCGTCATGAGGCTCGTGACGGAACGAAAGCTGTCGGACTTTGTCGAGCCCCCCAAAGGGAGCGGGGTGGTCGAAGCCAGCGGCGTGCTGGCGAAGAACGGCTACTACTATGTCGTGTTCGACAACGTCCGCCGGATCGCGCGGATCCATCGCCATTTGCGGCCAGGCTCTCAACACCATGCGTGGTTCGGGCGCGCACGCGAGGGGGACGGCTACGAAGACATCGCCTTCAGCCCATATACCCGCCGCTTTTATCTCTTGATCGAAGCCGAGAAACATCCCGACGGCACCTACAAGGCTCTCATCGACGAATGCGACGAGCATGCGAATTACAAACGGCGCCGCTGGGTGGATTTTCCCTTCGAGAAACGGAATACGGGCTTCGAAGGGTTGAGCGCTGTGCGGTGGAAGGGGCGGGATTATCTCCTCGCGCTCTGCGAAGGCAATCGCTGCCGCGGTGGACGTAAAGGGAAGAGGCCTGGCGGCGGGCGGATCCATGTGCTCCAGCGTGCGGGCACCGTGTGGAAATCGGTGGCCCGTATCGCGGTCCCCCCCAGCGTCAAGTTCGAGGACTATGCCGCCGTTGCACTTCGCGGCTCACGGATCGCCGTCGTGTCGCAGCAAACCTCCCGGATGTGGATCGGGACGCTTCGATTCCGAGACTGGACTGTTGCCGGGAAGGGAACGATTTACGATTTTCCCCTCACGAAGAAGGGAAAGCCCAAGTACTGCACCCTCGAAGGACTGTTCTGGCTCTCGCCTAGTAGTTTCGTGATGGTATCGGACCTCTGCAAGGGCCACCACGCGAAGCGCTGCAGCAAGAGAGATCAGTCGCTGCACATTTTCAAACTTCCCCGAGCCCCGCTCCGGTCCTGAGCGGCCGCTCAGAACTTTCGAAAAGTCAGGTTCAATCGCCCTTCAAAGGACAGCCCCGCCGGGGCCGTATCGGTCAGGATGCGGGTCAAGCCGTGGTAGCGCAGGCGGGCAGGACCGCCGAACACGAACGCGTCGCCTGATTCCAGCAGGATCTTTTCGACAGGATCGCGCCGGCGAAGGCCGCCAAACAGAAATCGCGCGGTATCTCCAATTGAGAACGACACGACAGGAAAGCCCTGCGCGATGGACTCGGGACTCTCGTCCTTGTCCTGGTGAAGTCCCATCCTGCTTGCCGCGCTGTACCAGTTCACGATGCACATGTCCGGTATGAAACCGAAGCCGGCCTCCGCGGCCGCGCGCGCGGCCAGGCGCACGAACTCCTCAGGCAGCATCGGGGCAGGACGCCCGTCGATATCCGACCGCACGTCCTCGTACGCGTAGGTACGGGCGTTCCAGTGCCAACCCAGGCACAACATGCGCACGCTCATCGGGTGTCCGCCGCGCACGATCGGGGTGTAAAAGCCGGCCTGCCCGGCGCCGAGTTCCAGGCAACGCGCCGCGACGTCCCGCTGCTCGTCTTAGCGTCAGGTAGTGCGCCAGGTGCACGGCGCCAGGTGCGATTTCGACTCCCGAGACAGGCATTGTCCTTCAGTCTACTGTCCTTCAATCCGCCCGGTCGGACAACCAAAATACCCGCTCCCGAAACGGCCGAGTCAGGCTAGAGTGGTGCCGGCACGCCCGCCCCCATTGCGCCAAGCCATTTTCAGGAACTGTGGAACATGCGATCCTCCTCACTATTCGCCGGATTCAGCGCCGCCCTGGTTTCAGCCACGTTGCTCGCCCAGCAACCGGCGCCCCCTCCGATGCCGGCACAAGCAGCCCCATCGGTCAAGACGGCGCCGGTTCTCTCCGATGCGCAAATCGAAGAGTTCCTGCTCAAGGCCAAAGTCGGCAAGACGCGCTCGACCAAGAAGGGAGTCACGGGCTCCCTGCAGGCGACCCTGAGCGACGGCAAGCTGACCCACGACGCTCACATCCAGACCATTGACGAACGAAAGCAGCAGTTCACCGGAGCAACCGGCGGCGTGGAATTCGACTTCCGCGACAGCTGGACCTTCAACATCGCGGGTTACAAGATCGACAGGCTGATCGGGATGAACACGGTGCCCGTCTCGGTGGCGCGGCGCCATGGTTATAGC
Organism: uncultured Vicinamibacterales bacterium; assembly: GCA_964476725.1. Taxonomy (GTDB): domain Bacteria; phylum Acidobacteriota; class Vicinamibacteria; order Vicinamibacterales; family 2-12-FULL-66-21; genus JALZOC01. Next base: position 1,703 of record CAYZBZ010000076.1, on the reverse strand, counting down.
GAGGCCGCGTTTACCTGGTGGCTGGACGACGTGTTGATGGACGAGCAGGAACGATTGGAGCGCAAGAAGTCAAAAGACAAGAGTGCGACCGCGGAACCGCCGGACATCGAGGTGTGGAATCAGCAGATGCAGATGGTGCGGACGTTCGATCAGCTCATCGCCAACATCGACCGCAACCTCGGCAACCTCATGATCACGAAGGACTGGCGGCTCTGGCCGATCGATCACACGCGCGCGTTCCGCACCAATAAGGAACTCAAGACCCCCGCGAACGTCACCAGGGCTGATCGGGCCATAGTCGAACGCATGAAGGCGCTCGACAAGGCGACCCTGACGAAAGAGACCGGCAAGTACCTGACGACGTTTCAGATCGACGCAATCCTCGCGCGACGTGATGCGATCGTCAAACGGCTGGAGGGACTCGGCCCGAATGCGTTCTTCGATCGCACGGGCTGGTAGACATCAGCGAATGCGGGTCGCGACGTTGATCGTGCTCGTCACGCGGTACGAGTACTCGTAGTGTCGCTCGATACGATGGAGCAGTCGCAGGGGGGCAATCTGCGCCGTAGTGGGCAGGCCGTAATCAGGCCGCGATCGCATCGCCAATCTGCGCTGTGGCCGGTTGGTTGGGGGGTCCGATAGCGGGCGTTATGTTGACGTGCCCCTTCTAATGCTTCCTTAATGCTTCCTATCCTCCCGGTGGCCATATCGGTACTACGAAGCGGTCTCGGCCGTGGATTGTACTTAGAGGGCGCTCCCCCTGTTACCGGTGCTCCTGAGATGCGGGGTGGCATCCTCCCGGAGCACGATCCGGCGCCGGGAGGATAGCCGCCGCGTGTCCGAATCAGTGCACCGCCTGGACCTTGAGTCGTGTGCCCTTCTCGATCGAGCCCGTGAAACGTGACGATCTCGTTGCCGTCGAGGCCGAAAATCGTGGCCGTGTTGACCGACGTATAGCTGTCCTTCCCGTCCAGAGTAATCTGCTGCGAGAGCCCCAGCGATCCGTTGAGCTGCAGCGTCTCGTCGAACGTCAGCTGCACGTGGGTGGAGACATACTTGCGAGCACCCACCTTGTTCCACACGCCGTGTCCCGGATTGCCGAGCGCCGGAATCGGGGGACCGGCTGCCGAAAAGAACGCATCGGTGTGCCAGGCGAGCCCCCTCCGCATCCGTATCTCGACGCGGCGTCAGCCCAGGCGTCACGAAGGCCGTTCGATTCTGCTCAAGCAGGAGCCCCCGCGTGGTGGGTCGCCTCACCCGGCCCCGGAACGGGTTCCGGGTTTGAACCTCAACCTACCCGAAGATCTTCGGGGTCGGCATCCGCGAGCGGATCCGGTCGAGCTCTTCGACGGTCACGCGGTCGAGGCCGCCCTTGCGGCAGGACTCCTCGACGGCCGTGACGACCATCCCCCGGACGAACGCGGGGATCTTCTTCATGCGCGCGGCGGCCGCATCGTCCCACGCGATCGTCGTCGGCGACTCGGGGCCGTACTCGATCGCGGGCGTCCCCTGCGCCCCCGCGACGGACGCACGGCCGCGGATGGCGAGAAGGGGGGACCCGGCGAACGTGCCGGGGGTGTGGGTGCAGAGGGGGTCTTCGGCCATCAGATCGCCGGTCATCCCGTAGGCCCGGGCGCGGCAGCCCCCACAGTGGCCGTTCATCTCGCACTCCCCGCATCGCCCGCCGAGCGAGGTGCGGCGGC
>CAYZBZ010000075.1:0-15580 GCA_964476725.1 uncultured Vicinamibacterales bacterium | reverse complement strand
CATGCGCTCTGGACCGCGGCGGGGCTGCACTGCCCGTACCTGTAGGAGTCGACATAGTGGACCCGTGCACACTGGTGCTCTTCGGCGCCTCTGGTGACCTGACCCAACGGATGGTGATGCCGGCGATCTTTCGCCTGATGCGGCGAGGACTGCTCTCGCCGGCGTGTCGCGTGATCGGCTACGCCCGGAGTCCCATGACCGATGAACATCTGCTGCTCGATAGTCTACGTGGCGATCCGACCTTCTTTGCGCGAGCCGATGAAGCGGAAGCGGCGTGGGCCATCGTGGACCCGGCCATCACGCAGTGGGCGGCGGAGCGACCATCGGACTTCCCCAACTACGCTGCGGGCTCTGTCGGGCCGTCTGCCGCTGATGAACTGCTGTCTCGGGACGGACGGCGCTAGTACGACGCCACAGAGCAGATCGCGTGCGCCGTCGGGAGGCAACATTCGTACGAGTCTCCGGCGTGACAGCCGGTAAACAATGGAGGTGAGCTATGGCGAAAGACCCTGTTTGCGGGATGCAGGTCAACGAAGCGTCGGCACCGGCGAAGATCGACTACGGCGGAAAAACCTATTACTTCTGCAGCTCGGCGTGTAAGGCGGCCTTCGACAAGAATCCCGAGAAGTACGCCTCGCAGTCCAGGTAGGGCGGCGCCTGCTCGCCCCTTCCGCGCGCCTCGTCGATCTTCGCGCCTTTTGCGACAATCGACACCGCGAGCGGCTTCGTCAGCTGTTCCCTAGGCTAGCTGAGTCCGCACAGCCTCTTCCTCGTGCCACTCCGCGGCTGTCTGTTTTCAGACAATCGCGCATCCCGCTGCACGAAAACAGTCGGGGCCCACCGCCAGGGGGTGGCAGCTCTGGCGAAAATTCTTCACAAAAGGCGAGGCCACGAGCTGAATGGGCGTCCGCGACCCGTGGCATCCGGGTTGCCCTGGTGGATGGCGTGAAGCTGACGAGCGCGCGCGAGCACGACTCCACGGCGGTCGCCGTGGCGTTTGCCGAGCACGACCGCACGTCGGGCGCGATGGTGGCCGTGCCGGCGTCCGGCGTCGCCCTCGAAGCCGTCGAGCGCGCGCTGATTGTTTTTGCCCTTGCGTCGAGCGACGGCAATCGCACGCGCGCGGCTCGGTTTCTCGGCCTGTCGAGGAGCGCCCTGATTTATCGGATGCACAAGCACGGACTCGCCACATGCGAGGTCGCAAGAGGCAAACGGTGATCGCCCCAATGCCGACTCGCGGGCTCGCATCCGTACTCTGTCGCACCACGCACCGGGCTCTCATGATGAAACCGTTCACGACCCTCTTTCTCGTGCTGCAAGGCATTGCGACGGCGGCAGCCGCCAGCGCGCAACCGGTCGGTCGGCTGGAGACCGCGGCGACGGCCTCCACCAGCGCGGTGGCGCCGACATCCGGTGATGCCGCGGCGCCCGTTTCGCTCGCCGCGCTCGTCGCCGAGCTCGAACAGAACAACCCGGAACTCAAGGCGGCGCGGCGGGAAGTCGACATGCGGGTCGCCCGCATCTCCCCTGCGGGTGCCCTGCCCGATCCGACGCTGAGTATCGGCTATATGGGCGGCCTGGCACGGGCTCCGTTTTTCCCGTCGGCCAGCGCGCCCGGCAGCTTCCGGCAGTTCGGCGCCTCGCAGGAGCTCCCGTACCCCGGCAAGCTGCGGCTGCGGACGCAGATTGCGTCGACCGAAGCGGACGCCGAACGCTGGAACTACGAGACCACGAGACGTGGGCTGATCGGCGACCTGAAGAATGCGTATTTCGAGTACGCCTACGTGGACCGCAGTCTCACCATCGTGCAGCGGAACAAGGAACGGCTGGATCAGTTCCGCCAGATCGCCGAGGCCCGGTTCCGAGTGGGCAAGGCGGTGCAGCAGGACGTCATCAAGGCGCAGGTCGAGATCTCGCTGCTGCTGGAGCGCCTCGCCGTTCTCGAGCAGCAACGCCGCGCGCTGCAGGCCCGTCTCAACGGCCTGCTGTTTCGCGCGCCAGACACCCCCTTCGGTCCGGCCGAGGTGGCCGAGCGCCCGCCTCTTCCCTACGGCCTGGACGAACTGCGCGCCCTCGCGAGAGAGCACTATCCGGCGCTCAAGCGCGACGAGCGCGGCATCGACCGCGGACAGCAGGCGCTGGCGCTCGCAAGGAAGGAAGTGCTCCCCGACTTCGCGGTCAACGTCACCTCGCAGAAGTTCGTCGGGGGCATGCCCTGGATGTACGGCGTCGATGTCATGGTGAAGGTGCCGCTCTACTGGCAGCGGAAGCAACGCCCGATGATCGCCGAGGCGGCGGCCGCGCTCGAAAGTGGAAGACAGATGCGCGACAACACGCTCGCGACGGCGACGGCCCAGGTGACCGAAGGCTACCTGGAAGCCACGACGAACCAGCGTCTGGTCACGTTGTACGGCGACAGCGTGCTGCCTCAGGCGCGTCTCGCGCTCGAATCGTCGCTCGCCTCTTACCAGGTGGGCGGCGTTGACTTCCTGACGGTACTGACGAATTTCATCACGGTCCTCGACTACGAGCTGAGCTACGAGGAACGGAACGCGCGGATGCGCCAGGCGCTCGCGCGGCTCGAGCCGCTCGTCGCCCTCGAGCTCGTGCGATAGCGGAAGGACGTCATCATGAACGACAAGACCGAACCAGAGAACGAAGCCAGCACAGCGGGTGTGCGACGGCCGGCCGAGGAGAATCCGGCGACGCAAGCGGCGTCGACGCCGGCCGAATCGGCCCGGCGAGGATGGGCGGCCGCGGGACGACATCGTTCCCCTGTTACAGGCTATGTTCTTGTCGGCCTCCTCGCGTTGGCCACGGGCGTTGGTGGCACCCTGCTGGCACTCCGCTACATGCCTGGGGCGCAGCAGCCGAGTGCGTCGGCCGAAGCAACCGCGACGTCGGGACCGCAGCACGCCGCGCACAGCGGCGCGCCGCAAGCTGAGGCCACAGCCGAGCCAGGTAAGGCGGCTTCTGGCGAGAGCACGGCGGTGTACATCTCGCCGGCCCGCCAGCAACTCATTGGAGTGCGAACGGCCGCCGTCGAGCACCGGGCGCTCGATACCACGATCCGCACAGTCGGCACGCTCGCGTACGATGAGACGCGCGTCACGCAGATCCACGCGAAGATCGCCGGCTGGATCGAGCGCGTCTTCGTCGACTACGTCGGCAAGAGCGTGCGGCGCGGCCAGCCGCTGTTTACCATCTATAGCCCCGAACTCGTCTCCACGCAGAACGAGTATCTGATCGCGCTGAAAGCGCAGCGGCAATTCGCGGACAGCGCGTTTCCAGAAACACGGGCCGGAGCCGTGTCGCTGCTCGCGGCAACGCGGGACCGACTCAGATTGTGGGACATCACCGACGCGCAGGTTGAGGAGCTCGAACGCACGGGGCAGGCGCGCCGGACGCTGACGCTGTACTCGCCTTTCAACGGCATCGTGCTCGAACGTAATATCTTCGCGGGCCAGTACATCACGCCCGAAACGAGCACCTTCAAGATTGCCGACCTCTCCACCGTCTGGGTCGTCGGCCAGGTCTTCGAGTACGAGACGCGGATGGTGAAGTTGGGCCAGGAGGCCGAGATCGAGTTTCCGTACGGGCAGTCGGCGCGACGACTCAAGGGGAAGATCACGTTCATCTACCCCGGGATCGATCCGCAGACACGGCGCGTCAGAATTCGCGTCGAGTTCCCGAACCCGGGCTTCGAGTTCAAGCCCGAAAGCTACGTGACCGTGCTCCTTCGCACGAGCGGCGGGCATCAGCTCGCGATCCCCAAGGAAGCCCTGATCGATACGGGCGCGAAGCGATACGCCCTCCTGGCGCAGCCCAACGGCTACTTCGAGCCCAGGGAGGTGGAGGTCGGCGACCCGGTGGACGACTACTATCCGGTGCTGCGGGGCCTCGAGAGCGGGGACAAGGTCGTGACGTCGGCGCAGTTCCTGATCGATTCGGAGACGAATCTCAAGGCGGCGATGCAGGCGATGTCGATGAGCATGCCCGGCATGGACATGGGCGGCGGCGGGCATGAGGGCATGGAGATGCCCGAGCAGAAGCCGCCGGCGCCGAAGCCGCAACCGCCGGGGAAGGCGCCAGGCGACCACAAGGAGCACAAGCAGTAGGGACGCAGTCTGCCTTCCGAGAGCTGATACGGACATCTCATGATTGAGAAAATCATCGCCTTCAGCGCCCGCAACGCCTTCATCGTGATCCTGCTGATGCTCGGAATCGTCGGCGGCGGCGTGTGGGCGATTCGCAACACGCCCATCGATGCCATTCCCGACCTCTCAGACGTGCAGGTCATCATCACGGCGAACTGGGAAGGGCGCAGTCCGACGCTCGTCGAGGACCAGGTCACGTACCCGATCGTGACGGCGCTCATCTCGGCGCCAAATGTGAAGGTCGTGCGGGGGTTCTCGTACTTCGACGTGTCGTTCGTCTACGTCATCTTTCAAGACGGCACGGACCCGTACTGGGCGCGCAGCCGCGTCCTGGAATATGTCAACGGCCTGCAGGGCAGGTTGCCGGCGGGCGTGACGCCGGTGCTCGGCCCCGACGCCACGGGCGTGGGATGGGGGTTCGAATATGCGCTGGTCGATCGGACCGGCACGTACGACCTGTCACGGCTCCGGACGCTGAACGACTGGTACGTCCAGTACCTGCTGCGCAGCGTGACCGGCGTGGCGGAGGTCGCGCCGGTCGGCGGGTACGTCAAGCAGTACCAGATCGAGGTCGACCCGAACGCGCTCGTCGCCTACAACATGCCGATCGACATGGTGATCGCCGCGGTCCGTAAGAGCAACAACGACGTTGGCGGCCGCGTGGTCGAGTGGACCGGCCGCGAATACATGGTGCGCGGCCGCGGCTACATCCAGAGCGTCAGCGACATCGAGCAGGTGAGCCTCGGCGCCAGACCCGACGGCACGCCGATCCTGGTCAGTGATATCGCGCGCGTGCACCTCGGGCCGGACATGCGCCGCGGCGTCGCGGAGCTGAACGGCGAGGGCGACGTCGCCGGCGGCATCGTCGTCATCCGTTATGGCGTGGACACCTACGGCGTGATCGAGAACATCAAGAAGGCCGTGGCGGAAAAGATTCAGCCGAGCCTGCCGAAGGGAGTCGAGTTCGTGACCACGTACGATCGCTCGGCCCTCATCGAGCGGTCGATTGCCAACCTCAAGGAAAAGCTGATTGAAGAGGCGATTATCGTCTCGCTCGTCTGCGTGGTGTTCCTCTGGCACTTCCGCAGTGCGCTCGTCGCCATCCTGACGCTGCCGCTGGCGATTCTGCTGTCGTTCATGGCGATGAAGTATATCGGCCTCGGCTCGAACATCATGAGCCTTGGCGGGATCGCGATTGCCATCGGCGCGATGATCGACGCGGCCATCATCATGATCGAGAACGCGCACAAGCACCTGGAGCACGACTCAGGGGCGAGGCCGCGGCGCGAGGTGTTGATCGAGGCGGCGCAGGAAGTGGGGCGGCCGCTGTTCTTCTCGCTGCTGATCATCACCGTCTCGTTCCTGCCCATCTTTACCCTTGAAGGGCAGGAGGGCCGGCTGTTCAAGCCGCTCGCGTTCACCAAGACCTTCGCCATGGGATTCGCGGCGCTGACGTCGGTGCTGGTCGTACCGTTCCTGATGGTGCTCTTCATCCGCGGCCGGATTCCGAAGGAAGAGAAGAACCCGGTCAACCGGTTCCTGATCTGGGCGTATCACCCGTTCGTCAAGTTCGTGCTGCGGCACCGCGCCGTGACGCTCATCGCCGCGCTGCTGCTGATGATGAGCACGGTCCCGGTGTTCATGCGGCTCGGCTCGGAGTTCATGCCCCCGCTGTACGAGGGAACGCTGCTGTATATGCCGATCACGCTGCCCGGGGCGTCCGTCCAGACCGCCCAGCAGGTGCTGGCGATGCAGGACAAGATCATCATGGGCGTGCCCGAAGTGGAGTCGGTCTTCGGCAAGGCCGGCCGGGCCATTACGGCCACCGATCCGGCGCCGCTCGAGATGATCGAGACGGTGATCAACTTGAAGCCGGAAGATCAGTGGCGGCCCGGCATGACGCCCGAGAAGCTCGAAGCGGAGCTGGACCGGCTCGTCCGGCTGCCCGGCGTCGTCAACGCGTGGACCATGCCGATCAAGGCACGCGTCGACATGCTCTCGACCGGCATTCGTACGCCCGTAGGCATCAAGATCTTCGGGCCGAAGCTGGACACCATCAACGACATTGGTGCCCAAGTCGAAGGCGCGATCGGATCGGTGCGCGGCACCCGCAACGTGTTTGCCGAACGCGTGACGGGTGGCTACTACGTGGATTTCACGATCAGGCGCGACCAGATCGCCCGCTACGGGCTCACCGTTCAGGACGTCGAGATGGTGATCGAGTCGGCGATCGGCGGCGCCAACATCACGACCACGATCGAGGGTCGCGAACGGTTCCCCGTGAACGTGCGCTACCAGCGCTATTACCGGAGCGATGTGAACACGCTCAAGCGCACGCTCATCTCGACCCCGACCGGGGCGCAGATCCCCATCGAGCAGGTCGCGACGATTTCGTTGACCAGCGGCCCGACGGTCATCCGGACCGAGCAGGCGCAGCTCCTTGGCTACGTGTACATCGACATCGCCGGCCGCGACATCGGCGGCTATGTGGACGAGGCCAAGCGCGTCGTCGGCGACATGGTGAAGCTGCCCGAGGGATATTACCTCGAATGGAGCGGGCAGTACGAGTACATGATGCGCGCAAGAGAGCGCCTGAAGATCGTCATTCCCGTCACGCTGCTCTTCGTCATCGTGCTGCTCTACTTCAACACCCAGAACCTCACCAAGGTCGCGATCGTGCTGCTCGCGGTGCCGTTCTCACTCATCGGCGCGTTCTGGCTGATCTACCTGCTCGGCTACAACCTGAGCGTGGCAGTCTGGGTGGGCATCATCGCCCTCGCCGGCGTCGACGCCGAGACCGGCGTCGTGATGCTCCTGTATCTCGATCACGCCTTCGACCGTTTCAAGCGCGAGGGACGGATGAACAGTCTCGCCGACCTGCAGGAGGCGGTCGAGGAGGGGGCGGTCAAGCGGATCCGTCCGAAGATGATGACCGTCATGGCAATCCTGCTCGGCCTGCTGCCGATCATGTGGGGGCACGGTGCGGGCGCCGACGTGATGAAGCGCATCGCGGCGCCGATGGTCGGCGGCGTGATCAGCTCGTTCGCGCTCGAACTGCTCATCTACCCCGTGATCTTCACTATCTGGAAGTGGCATAGCGAGGTCAAACCAGCGCTGGCGCAGGCCAGGCAGTAGAGGGATTCAACCATGTGGCATACGCGTACGCTTCCCAGCCTGTTGGTCGGCCTCGTGATGATGGGCCCGGTGGCCGCGGCCTCTGCCGCCGGTCCCCCGTTCGAGCTCGCGGTGAAGAAGGACCATCTCTTCGGCTCGAGCAAAGGCACGCTTGTGTTCGACGCCGAGAGCGTCGAATACAGGACGGCCGACAAAGACGACGCGCGGAGGTGGAAGTATCCGGACGTCAAGCAGGTCCAGATTCTGGCGCCGACGCGGATCGCGGTGTTCACCTACGAGGACCAGGGTCGGCTGAAGCTGGGCGCGGATCGGACCTTCCGGTTCGAAGTCGTGGAGGGCGCCGTCCCGCCAGAGCTCGTCGCCTTCCTGTTCGACCGGAGCCCGCAACCGGTCGTGACCGCCGTGATGCCGCCTGCGTCCTCGACGCCGCCGTTGTATCGAGTCCCGGTGAAGTACGAGCGCGGGGGGCGGGGCAGCGACGGCACGCTGCTGCTCCATGAAGAGGGCCTCGTGTATCTCACCGAGGCCGAGGGCCACGCGCGATATTGGCGGCTGGCTGACGTCTTCGCCATCCTGCAGCTCGATCGCTACCGGCTGGAAGTGCTGGCCTACGAGGGCGGAAGCGGCGAGACCCGCAGGTTCACGTTCCAGGTCAAGACCGAGTTGCCGGAAGGGTTCTACGAAGCCTTATGGGCGCGGGTGAACCCCCCGACGCTGGATCTTCGCAAAGCGGCGGCAGGCCGGCTGGTGGTGACGTCACCGCCGCGCCGGTGACAGACGCGAACCCGTGAGTGGTGGGTTCATGAATCTCGACCTGCTGCATCGGCGCGAACGGCACGACCACCCCCGGGACGACGGAGTCCACCGGCCCGGCCAGCAGCGGCCACATGCCGGGGTTCATCGCCTGCACGACGACGTCGTACCGCTCGCCCATGCCGATGACGAGCGTATCGACCGCGACCGGACGAACGGCCTGGCCGTCGGCGTGCGTGACGACGAGCTGATGCCCGTCGAGGCCAACCCGGTGCGTCGGGGCGCTGCTGGCGTTGATGATGCGCAGCTTCACGCGCTCGCCGCGCGTGACGGTCAGCGCGCTGGCACCAGTGAGAACTCGCGGACCGGGACCTGGAGCGGTCGCAGCAGCGGCAGCGGAACCACTGCCAGCACGGCGGCGCCGAGCGTCTGCTGAAGGAACTCCCGGCGAGCGATCGGAGTGCGCATACGTCAACCCTTCAACGCCGACCTCGCTCAGCGGCGGGTCATGGTCATCTGGCCGCCCGTGAACGCGCCGGAGCACGAGTTCGTGCCATTGTACGTGCCGGTCATCGTCATCGGCATCGTCATTCGATTGACGTGCGCAGTGCCGGTGGCTTTCGACCAACACCCGGACGACATCATGCTGCCTGTCGCCATGTCCATCGTGAAGGTCATGTCGTCGCCGGACATGGTGCCCTGGAAGGACCCAGGCGTCCGGCCCTGCATGCCAGAGTCGGAGAAGCTCATCGGGCCCGTCACTGTGGACCCGTTCTGCGTGAGCTGCCACGTCATCGTGCCCATGTCGGCCTGCCCCATCATGCTGCCCGCGCCCATCGAACTGCTCGAATCCGACCCAATGCCGGCCCATGCCCCCGCCACGGACATCGGTGCCGTCGGTGCGGACGGCGACATCGAAGAGTTGCCGCCGCATGCGGCCGCGAACGAGGCCAACAATACCCCTGCGAATACTTTCTTCACTTTGCTCACTTCGGTTACTGAATCCGTCGTAGGAAGCGGGGCAGGCTGTCCGGTCTCATCGTCTCGAGATGTGGCGCCGTGGTTGCTCCTGCCCCGAACCTCCAAGCGGTTAGTGCTGCATGCCGCCCATCGGCTTCGACTTCATCATCTTCATCATGGGGCACATCGCCATCGAGTCCTTGCCCTCCTGCATGTGCTCCATCATGTGGGCCATCATGCCCGGCTGCATCTTCATCATCCCGTCGTGCATGGTCTTGCGCTGCGCGACCATCTCGCTGACGGGGGCTCGCCGAGAGCCCAACCGCCACGCAGCCCAGCAGCGCCGCCTTCACGATGTTCCTGATTGTCGTAGTTGCTCCTTGGAGTGAACGTCTCGACAGTGCGCCGGTCAAACCGCTGCGACGGTCTCTCCGGTTCCCTCGGGGCGGGTTCCGGGGCGGCTTTTCGGAATTCATCTCGTAAGACCCGGTGGCGTCCCGAAAAGGTTCGAGCGCCGCCCGCGGCCGGCCAATCGAACCCACTCTTGCAAGGGCGGAACCGCAGGCGATGTAAAAGAAGAAGAAGAGGTAAGAAGACGCCACCGGCGCTCGGTTACCTGTGGCGCGGCACGTCAGGCGGAGCGCCACGCTGCGGGAAATCCGGCAGCCGGGGTGCCTGAAATCCCGCACTCCAGCTGTCCTGTCGAATGAGAGCAGCCTCTTTGCACCGAAAACCCAGTGTTCTGGACATGTGGCCCGGCGGCACGGTCCGTGCTCTACGCTGAAGCACATGCACCTCTCTGCACGTGTTCGGTCGTCAACAGCGCTGGTCCTCGTCGTGCTGCTCTTCGGCTCCACGACGCTGCCGTTGGCGCTTTGTGCATCCGAAGGCAAACAAGCTCGCTGTGCAGCAGAGATGCCTCAGCAGCCGGCGTCCCACGACGGATGCCGCGAATCGCAGGCGCCCGCCGCGAGCCTTTCGTGCTGCTGCGACAATGCCGCCGTTCCGACGAGTACGCCGGCGACGACAATCATCGCGGAAGGCTCGTTCGGCGTCATGATGTCTGTTGCCGCAGCTGTTGCCCCGACGACGGAACCATTGAACCATGTTCTTGAGGCGACGGTCTTCCGGACCCACACGCGACCCCTCTTCACGCTCTTTTCCGCCTTCCTTATCTAACTGCGCCTCGCGGGGCGTCGACTGACTCCAGCTCCTGAGATCCCGATCCGGCCGGAGGTCTCCGGCGCGGTAGTGGAACGCCGAACTGAAGGCGACGTACTTCCAGTGCCAGTTCACCACGCGCAGCCTGGCGATCGTCAAGCGGAATCGGGAGCTGGACGAAGGTGGTACCGCTCACGCCAACGCGCACCGGCCGTTGACCGAAGGAGATCAGTCATCATGAGCAAACACAAGAAGTCACACAGTCATTCTCACCAGCGTCGCGAGCAGTTCGAGCGCGCGGCGCCGGGCCGCCGGAGCATTTCACCGACGGGGCTGATGCTCGCGCTGTCGATTCTGTTCGGCGGTGTCCTGGTTTACCTCATCGCCTCCGGAAGCCGGGCCAGCAGCCAGGTGGCCATTACCGAAATCGCAGGCACAGGCTCGGACGTCAGCCTGCTCGTCGCGACGTTTGCGGACGGCGCGGCCCGTTTCTATCGGTACACCACGGCCGCGGGCCGCGAGGTGAAGTTCTTCGTCATGAAGAGCTCGGACGGCGTCCTGCGCGCCGCCTTCGATGCGTGCGACACGTGCTATCGCGAGCGGAAGGGCTATCACCAGCAGGGCGATGTGATGGTGTGCAACAACTGCGGCCGCACGTTCCGGTCCGTGGACATCAACGTGCTGCAGGGCGGCTGCAATCCTGCCCCGCTGGAGCGCACGCTTGTGGGTGACCAGCTCGTACTGAGGGCGGGGTCCCTCGAGCTCGGCACGACCTACTTCTGACGCGAAGAATCATAGAAGGAGACCCGGCATGCAATTAAGAGACATCGCCTGGGCGAGTGTGAAACGCAGACGCGGACGTTTCGTGTTTGCGCTCGCCGCCGTGGCACTAGGGATCGGGACGGTCGTGGCGCTGGTGTCGCTCTCCCGTGCCATGCGGGCGGAGGTCGGCGACGAGCTGGACCGCTTCGGCGCCAACATCGTCATCACGCCAAAGAGCCGGTCGCTGGATATCGCCTACGGCGGCGTGGCCGTCGCGGGCCTGACGGTGGATGCACAGGAGCTGCACACGAAGGATGCTGACGCGATCCGCACCATACCCAACAAGCGGAACGTGAGCGCGGTTGCGCCGAAACTCGTGGGGACGCTCAAGATCGAGGGGCAGCGTGCGCTCCTCATCGGGGTCCGCTTTCGGGATGAGGGGGGTGTGAAGAGCTGGTGGAAGATCGAGGGCCGGCTCGCACGAAACGCCGGCGAGGTGATGCTGGGCCACGACGCAGCACAGACGCTGCGTAAGAGGACGGGTGACCGAATCACGCTGGGGGGAGAACCTCGGGAGATTGTCGGCGTGATCGCGCCGAACGGGTCGTTCGACGATCAGGCGGTGCTGGCGGATCTCGGCGTGGCGCAGCAGGCGCTCGGCAAACCCGATGCGGTCACACTGATCGAAGTCAGCGCCCTGTGCCGCGGCTGTCCCATCGAAGACATGGTCAGTCAGATGGCCACGGTGCTGCCGCACGCACGCGTGGCGCCCATCCGGCAGGCCGTCGCGGCCCGGGAACGCGCCGTCCTGCAGTTCACCCGCTTCGCGTACGCGGTCTCAGGCATCGTACTGCTGGTGGGGACGGTCGTGGTCCTGACCACGATGATGGCCTCGGTGGCCGAACGAACGCAGGAAATCGGCATCCTGCGCGCGGTCGGGTACCGGCGGACGCAGGTCGCGCGCATCATTTTGTTCGAAGCGCTCGCGGTGAATCTCGCGGGCGGCGTCGCGGGCTGGCTCCTGGGCTTCGCGGTCTCGCGTGCGCTCGGCCCGGCGATGGCCCAGTTGACGACGCCCATCCCACTCGATTTCACGCTCGGTGCGGCGGCGGTGCTGACCGCTCTGGTGCTCGGCGCAGCGGGCGGCAGTTATCCGGCGATTCGCGCCGCGCGGATGGATCCGGCGCAGGCCCTGCGACATCTCTGACGCGACGGAGCTGACCATGTCCCTTGTGGAACTGCACAACGTGTCGAAGACTTACAACCACTCCGTGGCGCCGGTCTGCGCGCTCGCGGACGCGACGCTGCAGATTGCAGAGCGTGAGTTCGTCGCCCTGATGGGGCCAAGTGGCTCGGGCAAGAGCACGATTCTCAGCATTCTTGGCGCGATGAACCCCCCGACGAGCGGCCGCGTCGCCGTGGACGGCCTGGACATCTACAGCCTGTCCGTCGAGCGGCTCGCCGATTTCCGCCGCGAGTACCTGGGTTTCGTGTTCCAGCAGTTGTTCCTCGTCCCCTACCTGACGGCACTCGAGAACGTCATGCTGCCGCTCGCCGCCGCCCGGATCCCAAACCGCCGCCAGCGCGACATGGCGGTTGACGCGCTGACGCGCGTCGGTCTCGCCGGTAAAACCGTGCGGCTGCCGGGCGATCTATCTGGCGGCGAGCAGCAGCGGGTCGCCATCGCGCGGGCGATCGTCAATGCTCCCCCGCTGCTCCTCGCGGACGAACCGACAGGTTGCCTGGACAGCAGAACCGGCCGCGACATCATCGACCTGTTCCATCAGCTGCGCGATGGCGGACTCACCGTGTTTCTCGTCACGCACGACGCGGCGGTCGCCGCGCGTGCCGATCGCATCGTGCACGTGCAGGACGGTCGGGTACTCGACGGCGTGATCGCGACGGCTTCGTTGTCAGCTTAACGTCGCCGACGGTGGAGAAAGAACGGCTCTGCCGAATGGGAGGTGTTCATGGACCCGAAATGGTCGGTCCTCATAGCGCTGGCGCTGGCATTGGCGCCCTCGCGTCTGCCGGCGCAGAGCCGGGCTGCCGTCGCGCTGCGCAGTGACAGTATCGTGCGGGTCGCCCGGGCGCAGACGCGATCGGTCGTCTCGCTCCATACCGTCGAGCGTCCTGCGGCAGGCGACCAGTCGGAGGGCCTCGGATCGGCGGTCGTCGTCGGCCGCGACGGTCTGCTCCTGACCAACGCACATGTCGTAGAAGGCGCGGCGGTAGTGCACGTACGCACGACCGACGGCCTCGAGATCGAGGCCGCGGTGATTGGCCGCGACGCTGCGTCGGATCTCGCTCTTCTTCGCGCCAGCGAAGCACCCGACCTGATCCCGGTGACGTTCGGCGACTCTGACAGGATCGAGCCTGGTGCGTTTGTGGTCGCGATCGGCAGCCCCTTTGGGCTGCATCACACCGTCACGGCCGGCATTCTGAGCGCCAAAGCCCGCGGGCGGGACGATAGCGGACTGGAGTTTCTTCAGACCGACGCCGCCGTCAACCCGGGCAGCAGCGGAGGCGGCCTCTTCGACCTCCAGGGTCGGCTCGTAGGGATCACCACCGGCATTCTCGCGCCACCAGGCGGCGGCAACGTGGGGCTGAACTTCGCGATTCCTGTCAACGTGATCAAAGCGTTGCTGCCGCAGCTTCGCGCCGGCACCGTTCGGCATGGGTGGCTGGGCGTGTCCGCGCGCGGAGTGCGTGCGCCAGAGAAAACGAGTCCGACAGGGGCATCAGCAGTGCTGGAGATCCTGGAGATCGCTGACGATGGTCCTGCCGCACAGGCAGGCCTGGTCACCGGAGATCTCCTCGTCGGTGCTGTCCTGAACGGTCGTTCCATTCCGCCAAACAGAATTCATGGAAGCGTGTGGCTCGTCACACCTGGTACCGAGATCGATCTCGCGGTATGGAGGGATCGACGCGTTCGGACCGTTCGCGTATTGCTCGGAAGTCTTCCACAGGTGCGGTAAGTCAGATGCCGGAGAGCGACCGATGCGCAGAAAGCCTGGCCTCCGTGTGAAGTTCAACCTCGTCGTCGTCCCGATTGTCGCATTGGGCATTGCGATGATGGTCTGGGCGGACTACCGCCACGAGTACGCGACGCTGATGGAAGCTCATGCCGCTCACGCTTCCGTGGTCGGAGTCGGCGCGCCGACGGGCCCGATGGACCCGTGGTCGCTGCCCGCCGCGGCTGCTCGTCGAAGCTTGGGGATGCACCTGGTCTATGGCGGTGTCCTTCTCGCCATTCTCGTACTTACCATCAACGTGGTCCTCCATCTTCTGATCCTCCGGCCTGTCGCGCTGATGCGGCAGCGCCTGGCCGGGCTGAAACGTGGTCAGTGGCGCGGCCCCGTGGACCCTGGCGGCGATGACGAGTTGGGATCTCTGTACGAAGACTTTCAACGGCTTGGGCCGGAGATCGACGCGCTCGTGGGCCAGGGGCTCCACGCGGAACGGCTGGCCGCTCTCGCACTTGTCTCGAAACACTTTACCCTGCGCATAGAGCCCGAGGTGAAAAGGATCGGCGCAGTCGCGGCGCGGCTCATGTCAACTGACGCTGCTGACGCTCGCGCCGAGGGCGGAGAGCTCGGCCGGGCCGCTGCGGCCATCCTGCACGCCGTGCACGAGTATGACGCCGCATTTGTGGAGTCGGCGGCGACGCGAACACCGGCGCGCCAGAAAGACTCATTCACGGGAGCGGCGTGAGATGGAACGAAGGTCTTATTCACTCGATCGTCCTCGCTAAAGGAGAAGTTGTCATGTGTAAGCGCACAATCCCAATCCTGATCCTCGCAGCGCTGGTTGGACCATCATCCGTGGCGTTCGCGCAATCCACGGCGATGCGTGATCCCGGTGCTGTTTCGGTGGCCTTCGACGGCGGCCTTGCGGCCGGATCCACGGGCACCGGGCCTGCTGTTGGTGGCCGTCTGACGTTCGATCTGAACGACCGTGTGGCCATCGAAGGGGCCGGCGCGTGGGCCGGCCGGGGCAGCGGCGCCGACGCCGGATCCGTCACCGCCTCGCTGCTCGTCAACCTGACGC
This sequence comes from uncultured Vicinamibacterales bacterium, assembly GCA_964476725.1. Lineage (GTDB taxonomy): Bacteria > Acidobacteriota > Vicinamibacteria > Vicinamibacterales > 2-12-FULL-66-21 > JALZOC01. Next base: position 602 of record CAYZBZ010000075.1, on the reverse strand, counting down.
GTGCCGACCGAAAGGCCGTGCCCTACGCGGCAATCGGAGGAGGGTTGTACCGTGCGATGTTCGACATGGGCGACCGCCGGTTCTTCGGGGGGATGGGGTCGCAGTACGCCGGAAGTCAGCTCGTGCCGGTCGCCGGAATGCACGGCGTCGGGATGATGCAGGGCTACACGGGATCGGGCATGTGGACCGAGCCGTGGTCCGGTCCGACCTGGGACGTGAGCCAGATGCCGATGTTCTACCTCCAGCGGATGGGCACCATGCAGGTGCCGGCTGATGGACGATGGGGCATGCACAGCTTCGGAGATCCGGCGGTCAGCGTCGGCGGCGGTGTGCGCATGGACGTCAGCGCGCGCGTGTACGTCCGGCCGGAGTTCCGGGCGCTGGTGGCGTTTGCAGATGGCCGTTCCTTTACGACCGGGCTGTTTACGATGGGCATCGGGTACCGGTTCTGAGCAGTGCGTGTCGGCGCAGGCTGCTCGCCTGCGGCGGCTGTTCGAAAGGCTCACCGCGACCGGCACTTCTGTTGCCAATCATGCGGGCATGACGGGCCTGCGCTCACATGAAGGCCGTCTCGATACCGAGCGCCGCATTGGTCTTGACGA
>CAYZBZ010000074.1:0-15585 GCA_964476725.1 uncultured Vicinamibacterales bacterium | reverse complement strand
ATCTTGTCGATGATGGGCGAGTGCAGCGGGAAGATGCGCTCGACCCCCTGGCCGAACGACACCTTGCGGACCGTGAAGGTCGCGCGCGCCCCGCCGCGGTGCATGCCGATCACCATGCCTTCGAATACCTGGATGCGTTCCTTGTCGCCTTCACGCACCTTCACGTGCACGCGGACCGTATCGCCAGGCTTGATCGCCGGGCGCGTCACCATATTGCTGCGCTCGACGCTCTCAACCGCATTCATCACAATGCTCCTTTTTGTATCGGCGGGGACCCCTGCACCCCGCCTGGCGGCCTTCACTCGCGTTCGCTCCGTTCCGGCCGCGCGTCCAACAGTTCTTTCAGCAGCGCCTCGTCCTCCGGATGCAGCGTCACGCCTGCCAGCAGATCCGGGCGCCACTCGAGCGTGCGCGCCAGCGCCTCGCGCCGCCGCCACCGCTCGATGTCCCGATGATGTCCCGACAGCAGCACGGGCGGAACCCCCATGCCGCGGTAGTCCGCGGGGCGCGTGTACTGCGGATAGTCGAGCAGCCCGCGCGTGAACGAATCGCGCGCCACCGATTCCTCGTCTCCGACGACGCCCGGCACCAGCCGCGCGACCGCGTCGACAATCACGAGCGCGGGCAGTTCCCCGCCCGACAGCACGTAGTCCCCGATCGAGATCGCTTCGGTCGCGAGGTGCGCGCGCACGCGCTCGTCGACCCCTTCATACCGCCCGCACAGCACCGCGATGTGCCCAAGCCCGCTCAGTCGAACGGCATCGGCGTGCGTGAACCGGCGGCCGTCGGGCGAGGTCAGAATCACCGCCGCGGGCGATCCCTGTTCCGCCCGGATGTGCTCCACCGCCGCAAACAGCGGCTCCGCCTTCAGCACCATGCCCGGCCCACCGCCGAACGGCATGTCGTCCACTACCCGGTGCCGGTCCGTCGTGTGGTCGCGCAGGTCATGCACCCGCACGTCCAGCAGCCCGCGATCGATGGCCCGGCCGACAATCCCTTCGGCGAGCGGCCCCTCCACCATCTTCGGAAAGATCGTGACAATGTCTATCTTCAACGATCCGTTTCCGTGTCAATCCGTGTTCATCTGGTCACGGCTGACCAGCGCGCTTTCGGTACAGCTCGATCAGCCCGTCCGGCGGATTGACGATGACGCGCCGCGCCGGCAGATCCACCCGCAGGCAGATGTCGCCGACGAGCGGAACCATCACGTCGCCGTCGATGACCAGATAGCTGCGATCGCGCGTGCCTTCCACGGCCGTCACTCGCCCGAGCACCTCGTCCCGCGTGTCGCGCACCTCACAGCCGACGAGGTCGTGACGGTAGAACGTGCCTTCCGGCAGCGGCCCCAGCGCCGATTCCGGCAGCCACAGCTCGGCGCCGGCGAGCGTCTCGGCGTCGTTCGTGGTCTCGATGCCGGCGAACGAGACAACCGGCCGTCCCTGCTGAAACCTGACGTCCCGAATCTCCCGTTCCTGCGCGCGATCGGCCGGTCCCACCAGCAGGACCTGCCCGACCCTGAACCGGTCTTCGAGGAAGTCGGTGTCCGGGTTCACGATCACCTGACCGCGGATCCCGTGCGCCCGTGCGATCCGGCCCACGAGAAGGAGATCGTCGGTCACGAGGACCTCATCCGTCATTAATCACATCGCGCTTCCGCGCGAATTACGTCGCGCTGCCGCGCTGCGTCGCTGATCGCTCCGCGTCGTCCCGGAACTCCAGCGTCACCTTCGTGCCTTCCAGATCCGCCGTCGCGTTCACCAGCGTGCGCATCGCGGCGGCCGTGCGTCCCTGGCGGCCGATCGCGCGCCCCAGGTCGCCCGGGGCCATGAACAGCTCGACGAGCGTCTGCCCCCGGTGCTCCCGCTCGGTCACGCGGACCGCGTCCGGGTGATCAGCGAGTGCGCGGGCGACGACCTCAACGACGTCCCGGCAGCGGCTCACGACGCAGTGTGTTCCGCCTTCGCCAAGGCTTCGGCGGACCGCCGTAGCCCTTCGGGCGGAGGCTGGTCGGCGACCGGCGCCGGCGGCATCCGGGCGACGAGGGTCCGGATCGTGTCGGACGGCACCGCGCCCGTCTTGATCCAATGATCGAGCCGCTCGCGGTTGATGTCGAGCGTCTCCGGCTTGGTGCGGGGATTGTAATGTCCCAGCACCTCGACGAAGCTGCTGTCCCGCGCCGCTCGTGAATCGGTCACGACCACACGGAAGAACGGCCGCTTCTTGGAACCCGTACGCCTCAGACGAATTGCTAACATGTCGCCCTGCTCCAGTCACCTGTTCATCAACGACTTCATCATCCCCAGCCCGCCGCGCTTCTTCCCGGCGAGCCCCGCCATGCCGCCCATCGCCTTCAGCATCTTCTTCATCTGCACGAACTGCTTGAGGAGGCGGTTGATCTCCTCGACCGACGTGCCGCTGCCTTTGGCGATGCGCTTCCGGCGGCTGCCGCTGATCAACTGATGATTCCGCCGTTCCTTCGGGGTCATCGAGTTGATGATGGCTTCCACGCGTCCAAGCTGCTTGTCGTCGATCTTGTCGCGATTCGCCGCAAGCTCCGTGATGTTGCCCATCCCCGGCAGCATCCCGAGAATCTGCTCGAGCGGCCCCATCCTCTTGATCGTGCGCAGCTGATCGCGGAAGTCCTCGAGCGTGAACTCGTCCATCCGCAGCTTGCGCTCGAGCTTCTCGGCGTCTTCCATCGAGACGGCCTCCTCGGCCTTCTCGATGAGCGACAGCACGTCGCCCATGCCGAGCACGCGCGAGACAACGCGGTCGGGATGAAACGGCTCGAGATCCTGCAGCCGCTCGCCGCTGCCCACGAACACAATCGGCACGCCCACGACGCCGACGACCGACAGCGCCGCGCCGCCGCGCGCATCGCCGTCCATCTTCGACAGCACCACGCCGCTGATCCCGACGCGACGGTTGAACTCGCCGGCGCTCTTGATCGCGTCCTGGCCCGTCATGGCGTCTGCGACGTACAACCGATCCGTCGGCTGCACCGCCGCCGTGATCGCCTGCAGCTCGTCCATCAACTCCTCGTCGATGTGCAGCCGCCCCGCGGTGTCGACGATGACGGTGTCGAATCCGCTGTTGCGCGCCTCGGTCATCGCGCCGCTCGCGCGCCGCACCGGATCGAGGTCCCCCGCAGGATCGTGCACGCGCACGCCCGCCTGCCTGCCGACGACGTTCAGCTGCTCGATCGCCGCGGGCCGGCGCACGTCGGTCGACACCAGCAGCGGGTGCCGGCCCTGTTTGGTCAGCCACCGCCCCAGCTTGCCCGCGGTCGTCGTCTTGCCAGATCCCTGCAGCCCGAGCAGCAGGATGACGCGGGGATGCGCCTGCGCGGGCGGCAATCCTCCGGCGGTCTCGCCGAACAGCGCCAGCATCTCGTCGCGGACGATCCGCACCACCTGCTGCACGGGCGTCAGGCTCTTCAGAACGTCCTGGTCGACCGCGCGGTCGCGCACCCGATCGATGAACGCCTTGACGACCTTGAAGTTGACGTCCGCCTCGAGCAGCGCCATCCGGATCTCGCGGAGCGCCGCTTCGACGGTCGCTTCCGTCAGCCGGGTTTCGCCGCGAAGCGAACGGAAAACCCCCTGAAGGCGGTCGCTGAGAGATTCGAACATGGCTTATGAACCGGCGCTGCGCAGTCGGCTCGGGCAGGGACGGCTGAAGGTGCCCCCTAAGAGCTTCAAACGCAAACGTTTATCGTAACCGAGGGGGGCGCGCGCGTCAATCTTCAAAACCGGCCGCAGGGCCTCAATCGCCTGAATTGCGGGCAGATCGTGCCGGTTGCCTCGATTTCGGCGGCAATTCCGCGCTCACACGCTCGTGAGCCTGTGTCCGAGCTTCTCCTTCTTCGTCTTCAGGTAGCGGCGCGTGTTATCCGAGGCTGGGATTTCGAGGGGAATCCAGTCGACGACCGAGAGCTGATACCCCTCTATTCCTACGAGCTTACGGGGATTGTTGGACAGGAGGCGCATCGACTGCACGCCGAGATCCTTCAGGATCTGGACGCCGATCCCGTAGTCCCGCTGGTCGGCCTTGAAGCCGAGCCGCTCGTTCGCCTCGACGGTATCGAACCCCTGATCCTGGAGCTCGTACGCCCGGATCTTGTTCGCGAGGCCGATTCCCCGCCCCTCCTGGTTCAGGTACAGAAGCACGCCCCGCCCCTCGGCGGCGATCCGCTCCAACGCGGCGTCCAGCTGCGAACCGCAGTCGCAGCGTGCCGAGTGGAACACGTCGCCGGTCAGGCACCGGGAGTGGACGCGCACCAGCACGTCGTCGCCGGCGCCGATGTCCCCTTTCACGAGCGCCACGTGCGTCTCGCGGTCGATGACGCTTTCGAACGCGAAGACACGGAAGTCGCCGTGCTGGGCCGGGAGCGCGGCCGACGCGACGCGACGCACGAGCACCTCGGTCCGCATGCGGTACCGGATCAGATCGGCGACGGTGATGATCAGCAGCTTGTGCCGCCTGGCGAACCTGGTCAGCTCCGGCACGCGCGCCATGCTGCCGTCTTCGTTCATGATTTCGCAGATGACCCCGGCGGGGTACAGCCCCGCGATCCGCGCCAGGTCCACGGCCGCTTCCGTCTGCCCCGCGCGCACCAGGACGCCGCCTTTCCTGGCTTTGAGCGGAAACATGTGGCCGGGACGCGCGAGATCCGACGGCCGCGTCCGGGGATCGATGGCGGCCAGCACGGTCGCGGCGCGATCGCTGGCGGAGATGCCGGTGCTCGTCACCCCCTTCGCCTCGATCGGCACGCAGAACGCCGTGTCGAAGCGCGCGGTGTTCTGCACGACCATCTGCGGAAGATCGAGCTCGGCGAGCCTCTCCTCGGTCATCGGCATGCAGATCAGGCCGCGGCCGTGCTTCGCCATGAAGTTGATGGCCTCAGGGGTGATCTTGTCGGCGGCGATCGTGAGGTCCCCTTCGTTCTCCCGGTCTTCGTCGTCGACGACGACGATCATGCGGCCGTCGCGGATCGCCTGAATGGCGTCCTCAATGAGGGCGAACGGTGACTTCCTTCGGCCCTTCTGCTTCTTCGACATAACCCTCTTGCCTGCCTTCCAGACCGTGACCTGCTCAGTGCGTCGTCTTCGGCTTCGTCGTCATGCCGGCGAGCTCCGCCACGCGGACGACGTACTTGCCCAGAATATCGCACTCGATGTTGACGAGCTCTCCCTGCTTCGAAAGGTGCATGTTCGTGTGCTGCCAGGTGTATGGAATGACCTGGACGTCGAAGTGCCGATCGTCGACCCCTGCAACCGTGAGGCTGATCCCGTTCACCGCGATGGATCCTTTACGCACGATGTACGGGGCGAGAAGCTGCGGAAACTTGATCGTCAGCCAGAACGAGTCGCCGTCCGGCCTGATGTCTTCGACGGTGCCGGTGGCATCGACGTGTCCCTGCACGAAGTGCCCGCCCAGCCGGGCGTCGGCGCGAAGCGGCCGTTCGAGATTCACCAGCGCGCCGCGCTGCAGCGAGCCGAGCGTGCTGACGCGGGCGGTCTCGGGAGAGACATCGGCGTGGACGCCGTCCCCATCGGCTGAGACCACCGTCAGGCAGACGCCGTTGACGGAGAGGCTGTCGCCCGCGGCGAGATCCGGTGCGATAGCGGTCGTCAGACGAAGCCGGAATCCCGCCTGGGTCGGTTTCACCTCCGCGACCTCGCCGACGGCTTCAATCAGGCCGGTGAACATAGGCTTCGATCAACTGATCCTCGCCAAGCGGCCTGGAAGTCACATCGACCATGTCGCCGCCGGAGACGATCGAGGTTGGCAGCCACTCGAGGCCGCCTGGCCCGAGCGTGCGCGGCGTCATGTACATCTGGACGCGATCCACGAGCCCCGCGTCCCAGAACGCCCGGTGCAGCGCTGCGCCTCCTTCGACGATGACGGACAAGATTCCGAGCGCCGCCAGCGCTTCCAGCGCAACGCGCAGAGGAGCGTCTCCGGCGACACACCGGATCTCCGCTCCCGCCTCGGTCAATGCGGCGACACGATCGGGCGCGGATTCCGCGGCTGAAGGCGTACTGATGATTATGACCGGCCCCGCTTCCAGCGTCGAGAGCAGTTTGGCTGACGGGGGCGTTCGCAGGCGCGAGTCGAAGACGACTCGGGTCAACGGGCGGTGGCGGTAGGCGCCGCGCGCCGTCAGAACCGGGTCATCCGCGAGGATCGTTCCAGATCCGACGGCAATCGAGTCGACCTCCGCACGATCGCGGTGGATCGCCCGGTTGGCCGCCGCGCCGGTCAACGGTGTGCGCACGCCTGGCGCCGCGGCCATGCGGCCGTCGCGGCTCAGGGCCACCTTCATGGTGACGAACGGTCGCCGGCGTCGCATCAGCGTAAAGAACGGCCGATTCAGGCGGCGGGCATCCTCTCGCATCACGCCGACGGCGACATCCAGGCCCCGCGCGCGCAGGTGCGCCAGGCCGGCGCCGTTCACGAGCGGGTTCGGATCTTCGACCGCCACGACCACGCGTGCGATTCCCGCGTCGGCAACGCGCGGCGCGCAGGGGCCGGTGCGTCCGACGTGGGAGCACGGTTCAAGCGTGCAATACAGCGTCGCGCCCTGCGCCCGGGCCCCGGCGTCCTGCAGCGCGTGGACCTCGGCATGCGGACCGCCCGCGTATTGGTGAGCGCCTCTCCCGACGACGACCCCTTCGCGATCGACCACGACCGCGCCGACCATCGGGTTGGGACTCGTGCGCCCTCGTCCCCGCTCCGCGAGCGCGAGCGCGCGAGCCATGTAGTCGGGGTCGGTCACTCAAGCCCCAATCTCTCATCCCTCATCCCTCATCCCTGATCCCTAATCCCCAATCTCCAATCCTTGGGATGAGGGATGTGGGATGAGGGATCAAGGATTAGCGATTCACTCACCAGTTCTCTTCGAACAGCGCATCGACGTACTCGTCGGGCGAGAACGGAATCAGATCGTCGATCGCCTCGCCGACGCCGACGTAGCGGATGGGCAGCTTGAGGTCGTGCGCGATCGCGACGGCGATGCCTCCCTTGGCGGTGCCGTCGAGCTTGGTGAGCACGATCCCGTTCACGCCCGCGACGTTCATGAACTCACGCGCCTGGGCGAGGCCGTTCTGTCCGACCGTCGCGTCGAGCACGAGCAGCACTTCGTGCGGCGCGCCGTCGACTTCGCGCGCCGCGACGCGGCGAATCTTGTCGAGCTCCGTCATCAGGTTCACGCGGGTATGCAGCCGGCCGGCGGTGTCGACGAGCACGACGTCGCGGTTGCGCGCCTTCCCCGCCACAATGGCATCGAAGACGACCGCCGCGGGATCCGACCCCGTTCGCGCCCGGATGATGTCCACGCCGGCCCGCGTGGCCCAGATCTCCAGCTGCTCGACCGCCGCGGCGCGGAACGTATCGGCCGCGCAGATGAGCGGCGACCTCCCCGAGTCCTTGATCAGCCGCGCCAGCTTGCCGACGGTCGTCGTCTTTCCCGTGCCATTGACGCCGACGACCATCACGACGTGGGGCCGGTGGCCGTTGCCCGCGGGCGTGTCGGCGTCGTGGAGGATCCGCCGGATCTCCTCCTTGACGAGGTCCCGCAGCGACTCGCCGCGCACGCGCCGCGCGCGGACCGCCTGCACGATCTCCTCGGTCGCGGCGACGCCGACGTCCGCGGAGATCAACGCCTCTTCCAGCGCCTCGACGGTCTCGATGTCGATAGGCTGTCCGCGCCGCGCCGGTTCGTCCGCCCGCTTGACGGCTTCCTCGATACGCCCGACGAACTGCTGCTTGGTCCGGGTGAGGGATTGCCTGATCTTGTCGAAGACACCCATGTTTGATACTGAAAGGCTGAAGTTAGAAGGCTGAAGTTCGAATGCCTGAATGTTGAATGCCGCCGGTGCCGGCGCGTCTGCGGGCGGACGCGCGCCGCCTCCATCTGACTTTACAGCATGCGAACTTCAGCATGCGAACTTAGGCATTCGAACTTCAACCTTCAGCCTTTCACCATCAAACTCCGTCCACCTCCGCGCGCTGTCGGCGGCCCATGAGCGTCTCGACGGCTTCGGCGGGCGAAGATCGGCCGTCGAGCACGGCGGCCATCTGCGCCGCGATCGGCAGCTCTATGCCGTGTCGCGCGCCCAGAGCGAGTGCGGCGCGGGTGGTGCGAACGCCTTCCGCGACCATGTGCATGCCGCTGAGGATCTCCTCGAGGCTTCGGCCCCGGCCGAGCTCGAGGCCGACATGACGGTTGCGGCTCAACTTGCCGGTGCACGTGAGCACGAGATCGCCGAGCCCGCTGAGACCCGCGAGCGTGTCGCGACGACCTCCTTCCAGGCTGGCCAGTCGCGAGATCTCCGCAAGGCCGCGCGTGATGAGCGCCGCCATCGCGCTGTGTCCAAGCCCGAGGCCGTCCACCACCCCCGCCGCGATCGCGATCACGTTCTTGAGGGCGCCGCCGATCTCCACGCCGGCCACGTCGTCGCTGACATACAACCGCAGGCCGCGCCCGCGGAACTGTTCCTGCACGCGTGCCGCCGCATCCGGGTGGCAGGAGGCCGCCAGCACGGCAGCCGGCAGACCACGCGCGACTTCAGCGGCGAAGCTTGGACCCGACAGCACGACAACCGGAAGGCGCGCCCTTGTCTCTTCCTCGATCACCTCGGACATCCGGGCCAGCGAATCGACCTCGATCCCTTTCGTGGCGCTGACGACGATCGCTCCAGGATGAACGTGCGGCGCGGCGGCGCGCATGACGGCTCGCACGCCATGCGACGGGACCGCGACGATCACGAACGCGGCGCCGTCGAGCGCCGACGCCAGCGAAGCCGTCGGCATGACCGTCGCCGGCAGCGCCACGTCCGGGAGATACCGCTGATTCGCCCGCGTCGCTGCCATCCTCTCGACGAGTTGCGCGTCGCGCGCCCAGAGCCGGACGGTCCGGCTCCCGCGCGCGAGATGGACGGCCAGCGCAGTGCCCCAACTGCCGGCGCCGAGCACGGTCATCGTGCTCATGCCCGCGCTCCCATCTTTCGTTCGGTACCCGACCGGAGCCGTCGCAGGTTCGCGCGGTGCCGGAACAGGATGAGGGCGCCGGTGCCCGCGGCGGCGAGGACGACCGCGCGCGGTGCGCCGGCCCACCAGGCGACCGGCGGCAGCGCCAGCGTTGCGGCAATCGATCCGAGCGACACGTAACGCGTGATCCAGACCGTGACAAAGAACAACGCGGCCGCCACGCCGGTCGCGAGCGGCGCGAGCACGCTGAAGACGCCGGCTGCGACCGCGACCCCCTTGCCGCCGTGGAAGCGCAGCCACACGGGATAAATGTGGCCGACGATCGCGGCGGCGCCCGTGAGCGCGGCGAGCGAGGCTCCGCCGGCCGCGAGGTGCACGATCAGGACGGCCGCCGCTCCTTTTGCCACGTCGAGCGCCATCACGACCACGCCCCGCCACGCGCCGGTCGTGCGCAGCACGTTGGCGGCCCCGACGTTGCCGCTGCCGGCGACCCGCACGTCGATACCGGCCCGCCGCGCGAGCAGAAAGGCAAAGGGGACGGACCCCGCGAGGTAACCGAGCAGCACTTGAAGCATTCCGATCTCACCTCAATGGTACTCGGAGAACCGATTCGTACACCGACCCCTGGGAAGAGACGCGGCTCCGAAAGAGCGTGACGGCCGACACCGTGCTGGTCCCCACCTCCGCCAGCCTCTCCGAAAGCACCCGACGCACCGCCGCGCCGGACTCGCGGGGCGCATCCTTTACTCGTGCAAGTGTGACGTGGGCGGAGTAGGGACGCCGCTCGGGCTCGATGCCGAGCGGCCGGAGGCGCGCGCCGGTCTCAGAATGCAACGCCTCGAGGCCTCCCTGCCCCGAGCGCACGCCCAGCCAGACCGCGCGCGGCGACCCGGAAGAGGGAAAAGCGCCCAATCCGCCCATGACGAGATCGAACGGCGCATGTGAAAACCGCGGCTGCAGCGCGGACACAATCGCCGCGGTACGCGCGTGGTCGACCTCGCCGATGAACCACAGCGTGATGTGGAGATTGTCGACCGGCACCCAGCGGGCATCGAGGTGCACGCGCTGACGCGAGAGCCCTGTTCGAAGACGCTCGGCCGCCTCCACCGCAGCAATCCGCACGCGCTCATCGATCTCGACCGCGACAAACAGCCGCACGACGGTACCCCGCAGTGTTTCTCTGCTACTCCGGTGGCTTGGCTCTCTGCAGGTGCCTTCTGACCATGTCGAGCGCTGCCTGCGTAGCCTGGAACTTGACCTGGGGCCGGCCCCCGAAGAAGGAGAACGTCCGAACCTGCGCGGCGATCCCCCGCCCCGTCAGCGCGATCACCACCGTGCCGACCGGCTTCAGAGGCGTGCCGCCACCCGGCCCGGCGATCCCTGTGATGCCGAGCGCCACGCGCGATCCGGTGCGTGCTCTGATGCCGTCCGCCAGCGCGACGGCCACCGGCTCGCTCACGGCCCCGTGGGCCTCAATCAGCGCAGGCGGCACGCCTGCGAAATCTGTTTTTGCGGAGTTGCTGTACGCCACCGCGCCGCCGATCACGTAGTCCGAACTGCCGGGCACGTCGGTCAATCGCGACAGCAACAGCCCGCCTGTGCACGATTCGGCCGCCGAGATGGTCAGGCCGCAATGGCGCAACAGCGCGCCGACCACCTCCTCCATCGACCGGCCGTCGGTGCTGAATACGTCGCGGCCCAGCGCCGCCGCCAGCTCGTCGCGCGCCTCGCGAAGCCGGCGTGCCCCCGCGCCGGATGGCGCGGCGAAAGCGAAGTCCTCGTCGTCCGATCGCAGTCTCAGGTGCAGCTCGACCTGGCCCGGCATCGCCAGAATCGTCGTTTCGATCGGCCGTGTCTCGGTCGTCCATCGCGAGTAGATCGGCTGCGCGATCTCCTCGACGTGTGATTCGCCGCGTCCGGCGACGAACAGCGTCTCCGTGCGGATGCGGGCGCTGCCGACACGGGCGCGCAGGGCGCCGGAGCACAGCCCGTCGAACATCGGCTCCAGCTCGCGGGGCGGCCCCGGCAGCAGCACGATCACGCGTCCGTCGTGTTCGATGAACAGCCCGGGGGCGGTGCCGTTCGGGTTGTCGAGCGCGGACGCGCCGACCGGCACCATCGCCTGGCGCCGGTTCACCTGCGGCATGCGGAGCCCGCGCCGCGCGAATCGCTGTTCGATCTGCGCGACTATCGCCGGATCCTCGCGCGCCTCGAGGCCGAGGACGGCGGCGACCACCTCGCGCGTCAAGTCGTCATCCGTCGGACCGAGGCCGCCGGTCAGAATCACCAGATCCGCCCGCCCGAGCGCCGTCTTGAAGACCGAGGCCAGCCGGACGCGGTCATCGCCGACAACCGCCTTCGCCCGCAGTTCGATGCCGAGCGATGCGAGACGGCCGGCAAGAAAGAGCGAATTCGTGTCGATGCGACTCGAGCCGAGCAGCTCGCTGCCGACGGCAATGATTTCGGCTGTGCCGAGAGACGCCGCGCCGGAGCTCAGACGATCCATGCCGGCAGCAGCCATGTCAGCAGACGCAGCGACAGGTTCGCGTAGACCGCGGCCATCGCGTCGTCAGCCATGATGCCCAGTCCGCCATGCAGGCGCTCGAACCGCCCCGCCGGGTACGGCTTGATCACGTCGAAGATCCTGAACAGGACGAATCCAACCAGCGCGCCCGCCCATCCGACCGGAATGAACGCGAGCGTGATCAGCATACCGACGACTTCGTCGATGACGATCGGGCCCGGGTCGATCCCGCCGAAGTATCGCTCCGCGGTCGTGCCGGCCCAGACGCCGATGGCAAACAAGGCCGCGATCAAGCCGACTTCGACGACCGGCGAACCCGTCCACCAGACAAACGCGTAGCACACCAGTCCCGCCGCTGACCCGACGGTGCCGGGAGCAATCGGGACGTATCCGCAGTAAGCACCGGTGGCGACGAAAACCGCGAGGCGAGTCACGCTTTGACGACGCGGGTGCCGGCGAGCCGATCGTGAACGGCGCGCCGGTCGGCGCTGAAGAGTGCCGGCAGCAGACCCAGGCCCGCAGGCAGCACGGAGACCAGATAGCCGACGGCGCGCAGAACCGCATGTCCGAGCGGAACGCGATCCTTCCACGGCCCGCCGGTCTGAGCGGGCACGACTTTAATCCCCGCCGCCATCTTGCCAATCGTCTGACCGCCGGCCGCGGTGAAGAGCACGAAGTAACCGCCGCCCACCAGCAGCAGGAACGCGGCAAGCGGCACTGGCGGCACGATCGACAGCTCGCTGAACTGCAGGCCGCACACCTGCAGCGTGAAGTACACGACGATCGCCCCGATCGAACCAAGAATGACGGTGTCCATGGACGCCGCCAGCAGGCGCGGCACGGCGCCGGCTGACGCGCTCGAGGCCTCAGCCGGATCGACGGCCGGCTGCGACGGCGCGTGCGGCAACGGCGTCCACCGGGGGGCGATCGTCTCGGGCGCCCCGAGGTCGAGGCCGGGCTCGTCGATCGACATCCGGCTATCGCCCCGCGCGACGACAGGAGTTGATCGGCGGACCGACAACGGCACGCGAGGCACCGCAGGTGGCGTGACGAGAGGAGTGTCATCGTCGATCCGCCGGCCCTTGAATAGCGGCAGATCGAACGTAGACGCGACTGGACGCTGCCGTGCGACGGCGTGCTCGGACGCCGGACCTGCGGGGGACTGTCGCGACGCGGGTCGCTCCGTATCGACGTCACTCAGCGCGAAATCCGCGAGAGGGCCAAGGGCTTCGTTGCCGGTCTGGATGGGAAGGTCCACCGTCTCGCTGTCCACCGACAGCGAGAACTCATACCCGCAGTTCCGGCAGCGCTCGTTGCTGTCGAAGCTGATGTAGTGGCACTTCGGACATCTCATTGGCGCTCGTTGTCCTGGGGCACCGGCTTTTGCGCGAGAGCCGGTTCCCCCGCGCGGGCGGCCGCGAGGAGCTGAAGCTGAATCGACGCGCGCAGTTCGTCGGCCTGCGCGCTGAGCGGATCGCCGGGTCGAATCGCATCGAGTGCGTCCAGGGCGTCACCCAGGCGGCCCCTGGCGTAGTGGGCGCGGGCGCGCGCAAGCCACACCTCGGACGCGGAGGGAACCGGCAGCGGCTCGTCGCTCGCGCGAACTGCCGCGCCGGTCGCCGTGCCGCCGAGCGGCAGCCACGCGTCGCCGCCCACCCAGAGCATCGCGATGACAACCGCGACCGCTGCGATCCCGAGGACCGCGCCGGCGGCGGTCCACGCCATCCACGATCGGTCGATCCCCGGGGCTGTCGCATCCGCAGGGCCGCGACGTGGGGAATCGCGCAGCTCCGCCCGGCTTTCCTGTTGCACGCCCGCGGCCTCGAGGCGATCGAGCCGACCGAGCAGCGCCAGCGCTTCTTCGGTGCCTGCGCCGTGTTCGACTGCGGACGTGAGGAGCCGCCGCGCCGCGTCCGCTTCGCCGCGCCGGAAGGCCTCCGCGCCGGTGTGGATCAGCTCTTCCCCCTCACGCTGCCGCTCAGCGATGGCGCCGCGCGCGCGTTCGATGTACGCGCGGGCACGCGCGTGCCCGCGGTCCAGAAAAAGGACGCGGGTCCACACGTTGATCGCGAGCTCGTGCTGTCCGGCGAAGTAGTGATTGAGGCCGCTCAGAAGCAGCTCTTCGACGCGCGCATCGCGGTCAACTTCCGCCGCCTGCGCGGCCGAGGCGTCGGAGCGGAGCGGATCTGTCATCAGAAGTAGCGGTCCGAGAAGAAGTTCGAGCGATTATGAGCCCAATGGGCGCCCGGCACAAGAGGGTACGAGGGGTGCGCCGTGATAGAACTTCCCGATGGCCATCATCGAATCCATCCCGAACGTCAGCGAAGGCCGCCGGGCGGACGTCGTCGCCCGCATCGCCGAGGCAATCCGCGCCGTCCCGGGCGTCCGCCTGCTCGACCATTCGTCGGACGCCTCGCACAACCGATCGGTGTTTACGCTCGTTGGCGACGCCCCGTCGCTCGAGACGGCGACGCTCGCGCTCTTCGAGGAGGCTATCTCAGCCATCGATCTCCGCACGCACCAGGGCGAACATCCCCGTCTGGGCGCGGTGGACGTCGTCCCGTTCGTGCCGATCGACGGAGTGACGATGGCGGAGTGCGTGGCGCTGGCGAAGAAGGTCGGCGCGGCGGTGGCCGGGCGATTCGGCGTGCCGGTGTATCTCTACGAGGAAGCCTCCGCGAATCCAGCGCGCAGGAACCTCGAGGACATCCGGCGGGGAGAGTTCGAGGGGCTCGCCGCGAAGATGGCGAACGCGGCGTGGGCGCCGGACTTCGGACCCGAGCAACCCCATCCGTCCGCCGGCGCCTCGGTCATCGGCGCGCGGATGCCGCTCATCGCGTACAACATCAACCTCAACACCGACAGGCTGGACGTCGCGAAGAAGATCGCTGCGGCCGTGCGCCACAGCACGGGCGGGCTTCGACACGTCAAGGCCATGGGGGTCAGGCTCGAGGATCGCAACCTCACGCAGGTCTCGATGAACCTGACCAACTTTCAGCAGACACCGATGTTCCGAGTGTTCGAGATGGTGAAGCGGGAAGCGGAGCGGTATGGGGTCTCGGTCCTGGAGAGCGAGATCGTGGGGCTCGTGCCCTCGGCCGCGCTCGTGTCGTCCGCGGAGTATTACCTGCAGCTCGAACGGTTCGGGGCGGATCAGATCCTGGAGAACAAGCTGCGGCAGCCCTGAGCAGCGCGGCACAGGCAGCCCTGAAGGGCTGCGCTACGAAAGTCCGCTGTAGCACCGCCCTAGTTCTTCCGTAGCGCAGCCCTTGAGGGCTACCTGACGCGGCCGTCAGACCGGCTCCTCTTCCCCCTCGACGCGGCGTGTCGGCGCGATGCCGAACGCACGCATCTTGCGGTACAGATTGCTGCGCTCGACGCCGAGCGTGTCGGCGGTGCGCGAGATGTTCCCGCGCTGCGCCGCCAGGGTGCGCAGGATGTAGTCGCGCTCGAACCGTTCGCGCGCGTCGTGCAGCGACATCGGCGGGGCCCCCTCGGGCACGACGAGCGAAACCGTGGGCCCCTCGAGGAACGCGAGATCCGCCAGCGCGATCGTCTCGCCGGGAACCATGATCATCAGGCGCTCGATCACGTTGCGCAGCTCGCGGACGTTCCCCGGCCATCGATAGCTGCGCAGGCGCGTCGCCGCGCCGGGGTCCAGGCGCTTCGGCCGCCGCCCGTACTCGCGCGCGAGCTCCGCCATGAAGTGATCGGCCAGCAGCGGAATGTCCGCGTCCCGATCGCGCAGCGGGGGGACGAAGATGGGAATGACGTTGAGCCGGAAGTACAGGTCCTCGCGGAAGCGGCCGGCGCGGATCTCGCCGGGCAGATCCTTGTTCGTGGCGGCGAGGATGCGGACGTCGACCTTGACCCCCGTCGTGCCGCCGACCGGCTCCACGACCTGTTCCTGCAGCGCGCGCAGCACCTTCGCCTGGGTCTTCAGGCTCATGTCGGCGATTTCGTCGAGGAACAGCGTGCCGCCGTCGGCCGCCTCGAACTTGCCGCGGCGATCGGAGACCGCCCCGGTGAACGCTCCCTTGATGTGGCCGAACAGCTCGCTCTCGATC
>CAYZBZ010000073.1:11019-15751 GCA_964476725.1 uncultured Vicinamibacterales bacterium | reverse complement strand
GCACTGTTTATCGGACGTTCTTATCGTGAGCGCTTCGGAATCGCAGCGAGCCCTTGCGCGATCGCGCGAATGTCGTAGGTGAGATCGACGTCTTCCGAGAACCGCCCGATCGCTTGGTACGCTTTGGATAAGGATGTCCCGCCCTTGAAGACCAAGTCATCGGCGAAATCCGACTCGAACAGCACGCTCAACGTCCACACGACCCACACGTCTTTCTCGAGCAGATGAACGGCGCGACCGGACCGCGCCGCGGCCACGTCCAGCGCATCCCGCCGATCCGCCGGCGAGAGCGCGAAGAAAACGTCAGCCATGCTGGACCAGCGTACTGATCTGCTGAGCCATCCACGTCGGCAGTCGTCCCCGCGCCGCCGAAAGCTCCTTGAGCGTCTGAGCCGAGAGCGCCCGTCCGAGCTTGCTGGTCATCGCACGGCTCTGCCCTCGCCCGAGCCACGCCAGCGCGCGAATCGCATCTCCTGCCGGTCGTCCAGCCAGCGAGAGTTGCCATCGAGGCGCGTGCTGGAGTTCGACGGTCTGGGCACCGAAGTTCAGACGCCTGCTCGGTCCCGAGGTCAGGTAGACCGTACGGACCGGTACTTGAGTGGTGAGCCCCAACGAGTTGGCCGCGGCAGCACCATGCGCCGCGATCGTCTCACCAGTCGTAGCCGTCAGGGCTTCGAGCACAGCCGGCACGCTGGGCGCTCGCGTTCCAAACCGCGTCTCGACCGGACGCACATAGAGCCCTCGGCCCGCACGCAGGAGCCGGCCCCGCCGAACAAGACGAGACAGCGCCTGGTCAATCGCTGCACGGCTCCCCAGGTGGAGGAGAGCTTTTGCGTAAACCGGCGCTCCCTCCGGCAGCTCGGCCACTTCTCCCAGGATTCGTGTCGATAGGGGTTCCATAAACAAACTCAGTGTCAGAATTATAGCTCTATTTCTGACACTCTAGGAAATCCCAGATTTTGCCCCCGAATGGCGGCCAATAACCAGGCCGTGTTTCGGGCCTCCGACCCCTCGGTCCCGAACCGAGCGATTGCCGTCGAGATCGACATGGGGCGCCTGTCCCGCTCCTCACCATTACATGATTCGGAGTTGGGTGACTCGCCTGGCTGATGTGACCTATATGTGACCTATACAGAAACGGGCCTGACCGGCATCTGCCGATCAGGCCCATGTGTATTGGTCGGGATGACTGGATTCGAACCAGCGACCCCCTGACCCCCAGTCAGGTGCGCTACCAGGCTGCGCCACATCCCGAAATCTTCTCGATCAATCGAGACTTCGTCCCGCCGAAGCCCAGGTTGGACACGTGAGCGAAGGCGGACCGCTTGTCCTTCCGGCTACGGCTTGTGCTTCCGCCTCAAGGCGGAAGCTACAAGATCATTTCTTCTTGCTCTTCGCCGTCTTCCTCGGTGCGGCCTTCGGCTCCGCGAGGTCGAACAGGCTGCGCGCCTCGGCGACGTGTGCCGACGCCGGCGACTTCGCAAGCATCGTCGCGATCTCCCGCAGGCCCCGCTTCACCTGCAGGATTCGCTCGCGCGCGTCGCGGCCGAGCAGCGCGTTCAGCTCCTGAAACCCCGCGCGATCGGTCTCCGCGCTCGGCTGCTCCTCCATGAGCTTCCGCCGCGCGCCCGCAAGCGTGAGCCCTTCGACAAACAGCAGGTGCTTGATCCGCAGCACGAACTCGAGGTCCACGCGCCGATACACCCTCGGCGCCCCCTCGGTCTTCGTTACCCCCAGATCCGGAAACTCCGCTTCCCAGGAGCGCAGTACGTACGGCTGCACCTGGGCAAGCTCACACACCTCAGGCTGCCGGAACAGCGATCGGTTCGGGATGTCGACTGTCGTCACACGGGCATCAGGGGCGCAGCAGGGCTCAGTATATCAGAGACTTCGGCCAGAATTGCCGGGCCGCACCGCCCTCGAACGGCGCCGGCCGGGCCGCTCATTTTTCTCTGCGCCTGACCTGCAGCCTGATCGGCGTCCCGATGAACCCGAACGACTCGCGGAGCTGGTTCACCAGAAACCGCTCGTACGAGAAGTGGAAGTCCGTCGCGACGTTGGTGAACAACACGAAGGTCGGCGGGGCCACTCCTTTCTGCGTCGCATACATGATGCGCACGTGCTTCCGGCCCGGGCTTGCCGGAGGATGCGCGGTGGTGACGGTCTGGATGAACCGGTTCAACTCTCCCGTGGGGATGCGCCTCGTGCGCGCTTCGGCGACCTTGTCGATCGTCTCGAGCACCTTGGGCGTACGCTCGCCGGTCGCCGCCGAGATGTGCAGGATGGGCGCGTACTCCAGGAACTTCATCTGCTGGCGCAGCTTGTCGTCGAACGTCTTGGAAAAATCGGTGCCGCGCCCCTTCATCAGGTCCCACTTGTTGGCGGCCACGATGATGCCGCAGCCTGCCTTCTCGGCCTCGCCGGCGATCGTCGCGTCCTGATCGGTGGCCCCTTCGGTGGAGTCGATGAGCAACACCGCCACGTCAGCTTTGCTGATAGCGCGCCGCGCGAGGATGACGCTCAACGACTCGAGCTGCCCGCTCCGGGCCACGCGCCCCGCGCGCCTGATTCCGGCAGTGTCCACGATCCGGAACGTGCGGTGATGCCACTTCAGGACCGCATCGACCGTGTCCCTCGTGGTCCCGGGCGTCTCGCTGACGATGGAGCGCTCCTCGTGGAGCAAGCGGTTGAGCAGCGACGACTTGCCGACGTTCGGCCGGCCGACGATCGCGACGGCGGTCTCTTCGGGCGTGTCGGGCGACGTCCCGGCGGCCAGCCGTGCCGGCAGCCGCTGAATGATTTCGTCCAGCAGGTCGCCCACCCCCTCGCCGTGCTCGGCCGCCATCTCCACGACCGGCTCGAACCCCAGCTGGTAGAACTCGACCGCGCGTCCACGGGCCCGCTTGTCGTCGGTCTTGTTGACCGCCATCAGGACCGGCACCGTGGCCGTCCGGAGTCGGGTGGCGATCTCCTGGTCCCCGGGGACGAGCCCTTCACGGCCGTCGACGACAAAGACGACGATGTCGGCCGTCTCGATTGCGCGGCGGCCGGCAATCACCACGAGCTCGTGCAGCGGATCCTCCTGCGCGCCGAACATCCCCCCTGTATCCACCAGCGTGAACGTCACGCCCTGCCACTCAGCAGGCTGCGCGATCACGTCACGCGTCGTCCCGGGGATCGCAGTGACGATCGACCGCCGCGAATTGGTGATCCGGTTGAAGAGCGTGGATTTTCCGACGTTTGGACGGCCTACCAGCACGACCGCTGGGCCCTTCGAGACGCGTTTCAATGGCATGCAGAAGTCTATTTAGCACCAAGCTTGACAGCGTAAGTGTCTATATTTATAGTAGTTACAAATCCCCAGGAGCGCCTAAGCATGATCAAGGTCGACATCGTCAACGAGGTGTCCAAGATGGCCGACATCACCAAGGTCAAGGCCGAGGTGGCGGTGGACGCCGTGTTCGACGCGATGCGCCTCTCGATGCAGCGCGGTGAGCGAATCGAACTGCGCGGATTCGGCGTCTTCCAGGTCAAGCCCCGCAAGCGCGGGATCGGCCGCAACCCGCGGACGGGCAAGGAGGTGCGGATTCCTCCCGGACGCACCATTCGCTTCAAGCCCGGCAAAGACCTCCAGAACATCGGAGGGTAATTGTCCTATCCCGCCGACGAGCCAGGCTACCCCGGCGTCTCGTTTCCGCTCGAACCGTTCGAAGATTCCTTCGTAGTGCCGGCGCGGCCTCGCAAGTTCCAAAGCCGCATGTGGTTGCACGTGCTGTTGCTCGTCCTGACGGTCGCCAGCACGACGATCGCCGGCGCCACGCATTATGCCGCGTTCGCTTCCGAGTTTCGCGCGCGGCCGGAGCCGGTTGGCTGGGGCCTGCTCCTGCAGGGCTTTTGGTACAGCGGCACGCTGCTGGGCATCCTCGGCGCCCACGAGATGGGGCACTACCTGCTCTGCCGACGATACAACGTCGACGCGAGCCTTCCCTACTTCATTCCGATGCCGCCGCCCTTCTTCCTGACGGGAACCCTCGGCGCCGTCATCAAGATTCGGGAGGCCTTTCCGAGCCGGAAAGTGCTGTTCGACATCGGCGTGGGCGGTCCCATTGCCGGCTTCGTGCTGCTCGTCCCGGCGCTGTTCTGCGGGATGACGCTGTCGAACGTCGTGCCGGCGCCAACCGAGGGCAGCGTCCTGTTTCTGGGCGAGCCGCTGCTCTTCAAATGGGCCATGCAGGCCGTGTTCGGCACGATCCGCGACGGCTACACCGTCAACATGCACCCGATGGTGTTTGCCGCCTGGTTCGGGATGCTCGCGACCGCGCTCAACCTGCTGCCATTCGGCCAGCTCGACGGCGGGCACATCACTTACGCCACGCTCGGCCGCTGGTCGACCCCGATCTCGATCGCCACCGTCGCGACCGCCGTCGCGATGACGTTCGTCTCGGCCAGCTGGCTCGCGATGACCGTGATGATGCTCGTGATGCTGTTCGCGCTCGGCCCGCGCCACCCGCGCGTGATCTCCGAACACGAGTCGCTCGGCGCCGGCCGAAACGCCGTCGCGGTCCTCGCCCTCATCATCTTCATCCTGTGCTTCACGCCCGTGCCGATTCAGCTGCAGGACCTGGTCGGTGGAAGATGAAAGGCTGAAGTTAGAAGGCTTCAGCCTTTCAGAGAACAGACATCGGGTCGACGTCCACGACTGTCCTGCGCCGAATCTCCGGACGCGCTGCGA
>CAYZBZ010000073.1:0-10919 GCA_964476725.1 uncultured Vicinamibacterales bacterium | reverse complement strand
GACATCGGGTCGACGTCCACGACTGTCCTGCGCCGAATCTCCGGACGCGCTGCGAGGACGGCCAGGAGCGCCTGCCGCATCGTCTGGCGGTGAGTCCCCTTGATGAAGAACTGCGCGCGGTGCTCTCCCTTCAGCCGGTTGAGCGGCGCAGGCGCCGGGCCGAGGACGCGGTAGGGTTCGCCTCCTGACCTGAGCGCGTTGACGAGATCTCCCGCGTCCGCCATGGCCGCCTCGCGGGTCCGCGCCTTGACGATGGTGTTGATCAGCGCGACCGCCGGCGGGTACCGCATGCCGCGCCGGAACGTAATCTCCTCCGCGTAGAACGCCGCGTAGTCCTGCCGGCACGCGTGCCGGATGCTGTAGTGGCCGGGATACAGCGTCTGCACGATCGCCTCCCCGCGCATTTCACCGCGTCCCGACCGGCCGGCCACCTGGGTCAGGAGCTGGAACGTCCGTTCCGCGGCGCGGAAATCCGCCAGGCCGAGGCCGACATCCGCAGAGATGACGCCGACGAGCGTCACGCGCGGAAAGTCGTGCCCCTTGGCAATCATCTGTGTGCCGACGAGGACGTCGATTTCCCCCGCAGCAAATCGGGACAGGAGCGCGGTAATAGCGCCGCGCTTCCTGATCGTATCGCGGTCCACGCGCGCGACCCGGACGCCGGGGTACTTCTCGATGATCTCGGCCTCGACCCGCTCCGTGCCGAAGCCGATCTGCTCAAGGTACGGACCGGCGCAGTTGGCGCAGGTCCGTGGAATCGCCATCGCGTAGTTGCAGTAGTGGCAGCGCGCACGCCGCGCGGCGCGATGCACGGTCAGAGACACGCTGCAGTTCGGGCACTCGAGGGTGGAGGCGCACTGGCGGCAGAACACCGCGCGCGCGAACCCGCGGCGGTTCAGCAGCACGATCGACTGCTCGCGCCGCTCGAGCCGGTCGCTCAGCGCGTCGCACAACGTGCCGCTCAGGATCACGTCCGGACCGGCCGCGGCGTACTCCTCGCGCATGTCGACGATGCGCACCGTCGCCATCGGCCGATCGAGGACCCGCCGCTCGAGCTGAATCAGCGTGTAGCGTCCGTTCTGAGCGTTGTGGAAGCTCTCCATCGAGGGGGTGGCCGATCCGAGGACGACGAGGGCGCCGGCCTGACTGCCGCGGACGATGGCCACGTCGCGGCCGTGGTACCGAGGGCTTTCCTCCTGTTTGTACGACCCGTCGTGCTCCTCGTCCACGATGATGAGGCCGAGCGAGCGCACCGGCGCGAACACGGCGGAGCGTGTGCCGACGACGACGTCCACATCGCCGCGGCGAATGCGCTGCCATTGATCGTGGCGCTCGCCGTCGGACAGGCCGCTGTGCTGGATCGCGACCCGGTCGCCGAAGGTCGACCGGAAGATGGCGGCCACCGCGGGGGTCAGGGCGATCTCGGGCACGAGCAGCAGAACCCCCCGGCCGCTCAGCCGCACGGCGTCGGCGAGCCGCAGGTACAGCTCGGTCTTGCCGCTCCCGGTCACGCCGTGGAGGAGGACCGTCCGAAACGTGCGTTCAGCAGCAAGCGCATGCAGGCGCGCGAATGCGGAGGCTTGCTCCTCGGTCAGCGCGAGTGGGGCCCGGGACGCTGACGGAAGCTGCTCCTCCTGGGTGAACGGATCGCGTTCGATGCGTCGTCGCGAAATTGCGACGAGCCCGAGCGACGAGAGCCGCTTCAGCGTGGACGCGGTGATGCCCCGCTCGCCGAGCTCCGTCGCGTCGAGGCCGTCGGGACTGCCCTTCAGCAGTTCCAGCGCCTCGCGCTGCCGCGCCCCAAGTCTCGGACCGGCGTCCGTAGAGGCAGGCGTAAAGTCCGTCGAGGCAGCCCTCAAGGGCTGCGCTACGGATGCAGCGTCGGTTGCCGGCGCGGAAGTGATGTCCGTTGCCTCCGTAGCGCAGGCCTTCAGGCCTGCCTCGGTGGACACAACGTCATGCCCCTGCGCGGTCAACGTGGCGACGCGAACGGTTCGGTAGGCGGACGCCGTGCCTTTGAGGGGGCGCGTGATCTGCACGAGACCGTCGCGCTCGAGCCCAACGAGCGCCGCATGCGCGCCGCGGGCGCCATGTGCGGCGCGTGGCGCGGCACCACCCTGCGCGCGCGCTTCCGGTGCCGAGGTCACCAGCGAGTCGACCCGGAGGATCTTGCCACCCTCGAGCACATCGAGGATCTGCCGGCGGACCCCACGCTCGGTGAGGCGTCTTGCCTCCCCCGGCTCCGTGATCTGCACGTGGCGCTCGCTCTCGATCCACGCGCGCGGCGGCATCGCAGCCGCCATCGCTTCGCCGGCGCCGCACGCATAGTAGTCGGAGACCCACGCAGCCAGTCGCACGACGTCCGCGGGCAGAAATGGGACGTCGTCCAATATGTCAATGATCGGCTTGACCGAGTCGGGGTCCGGGGGCTGCGGCTCGACAGCCCCTAAGGCAGGCCTAACCACCTCCGCCGAGGCTACGGCGGTCCGCCGAAGCTTCACGCGAAGGCGGAAGGCCTGCGCTACCGAATCGGTGGGTCCTGAGCCTGTGGAAGGACGGAATTCCGGCTCGATCACCACTCCGGTCAACACACGGTTGCCAAGAGGCACGAGGACCCGCGCGCCGATCGCCGGGTCTGCGAGCTCGTCGGGCACCAGGTACGTCAGCGCCTCGAGCGAGGGGACGGGAACGGCGACGCGAATGAGGCGCATGGCGCCTACTCGGCAGGAGCGGATCGCGCTGCGCCGGGAACGTCCCTGCCGAGGAGCGCGAGCGCCTTCTTCAGGTCTTCCCACGCTTCGCGCTTGTATCCGGGGCTGCGCAGCAGGAACGACGGATGGAATGTAGCGATCAGCTTTGCGCCGCGATAGTCGTAGACGCGGCCGCGCAGACGGGAGATCGGATCCTGGGTCTCGAGCAGCGTACGGGCCGCAAAGGCGCCCAGCGCGATCACGACCTTCGGATCGATCGACGCAAGCTGCCGGAAGAGGAACGGCTCGCACGTCGCGATCTCATCCGGCTCCGGGTTGCGGTTCCCCGGCGGCCGGCACTTGAGCACGTTCGCGATATACACGTCGTCACGGGTCAGCCCCATCGCCTCGATCATCCTGGTCAGGAGCTGCCCCGCCCGCCCGACGAACGGCTCCCCCTGCGCGTCTTCGTCCGCTCCCGGCGCCTCGCCGACGAACATGAGATCCGCCGATGGGTTGCCCACGCCGAAGACAATCTGCTTCCGGCCGAGCGTGTGAAGCTTGCACCGCGTGCAGTCGCCGAGGTCTTCCCGGATCGTGGCGAGCGCTTCCGTGACCGAGCGCGCGAGTGTGACGGGCACCACCTCGACGTCCGCGATCCCGCCCGGTTCGTCTTCCTCCTGGGTCTGGGGGGTCCGGGCATCCGCACCTGCGGACCGCTCCGCGATCGCCCCCGCCGCCGCGTCGCGCCGCCGCCACTTCGCGTCGCGGCTCACGCCGGTCACGCCCAGCTCTTTGTAGAAGCGGAGATGTGCTGCGAATTGGTTCACTCTACGCCTCGAGCCTCGAGCCCTGCGCCGACAGGATCGCTTCGGCGCGATCCATGATCGCCGCAGCGATCTCGGACTTCGGCGCGAGCGGGATCTCGGTGTCGCCATCGGCTGCGATGATCGTCACCGCATTGGCGTCCGAGTCGAAGCCGGCGTCGGAGCGCGAGATGTCGTTGGCCACGATGAGATCGACCTTCTTGCGGACGAGCTTCGCGCGGCCTCGGGTCTTCGGATCGCCGCTCTCCGCCGCGAAGCCAATCAGCACGGGCAGGGCCGCCGCGCCCCGCGCCCGGGACAGATCAGACAGGATGTCCGGCGTGCGGACGAGCCGCAGGTCCAGCGGCACGTCTCCCTTCTCGATCTTTCCAGCCGTGCGCCCGCGGTCGGGCGTGTAATCCGCGACGGCGGCCGCCATCACCACGATGTCGGCATCGCCGGCGTGCTGCTGCACGGCGGCCTGCATCTCGTGCGCGCTGCGCACGGCAATCACCTCGACGCCGGCCGGCGGCGGGAGGTGCGAGGGTCCGGATACCAGCACGACGCGGGCACCCCTACGCGCAGCCTCCGCGGCGACGGCGTAGCCCATCCGGCCGCTGGATCGGTTGCCGATGTACCGAACGGCGTCGATGTCCTCGTAGGTCGGACCGGCGGAGACGACGACGAGCCGCCCAAGCAGAGACCCGCGCGGCTGCAGGACGAGATCCGCGGCTTCGACGATGTCCTCCGGCTCCGCCAGGCGCCCCTTGCCGATCCACCCGCAGGCGAGATAGCCCTGCCCTGGATCGACGAAGCGCACGCCGCGCGCCGACAGCGTCGCGAGGTTGCGCCGTACGGCCTCGTGCTCGAGCATGTTCGTGTTCATCGCAGGAGCCATGAGCACGGGGGCGCGCGTCGCGAGATACAGCGCCGAGAGGAAGTCGTCCGCGATCCCATTCGCGAACTTGCCGATGAGGTTGGCCGTGGCGGGAGCCACGAGCAGCAGCCCGATGTCCGACGCGAGCGCGATGTGCTCGATGTCGGCGTTGGCGCCGTGCGCGTACTGGTCGGTAATGACGCGCCGGCGCGTGATGGCCTCGAACGTGACCTCGCCGACGAACCGCCGCGCCGACCGCGTCATAATCGCGGCCACGTCGTGGCCGCGCTTCTGGAGCCCGCGCGCGACCTCGACGGCCTTGTACGCGCCGATTCCGCCGGTCACACCGAGAGCGATTAGGGCCATGTCGCGCTCACTTGTTCAACAAACCGCTGCTAGCTTCCAGCGCTCACGCGCCGTCAGTGTTCTCACGCCGATGACGTGTTTCACCACAGAGGCAGCGGAGTAATCAGAGTAAAACCTAATTGTTCTCCGTTCGTTCCGTTGGCTCTGTGGTGAAATCTGACGCTCGTGGTTCTGGCCTAACTCTCCCGCAGAAACGTTTTCACGATGCTCTCGGCGGTCGCCTGCGCCGAGCGCAGCCGCGCGCGCTCGGCGAGGACGATGGCGCGCATGCGATCCACGCACGCCTCCAGCTCGTCGTTGACCACGACGTAGTCGTACTCCAAGAATGCGGTCACTTCGTCGCGCGCGGTCTGCAGCCGGCGCTGCATGGCCTCTTCCGTATCGGCGCTGCGGCCACGCAGCCGCTGCTCCAGCACGGCGAACGATGGCGGCAGCACGAACACCCCGACGGTGCCGGCGCACCGCCGCCGCACCTGCCGGGCTCCCTGCACGTCGATCACCAGGACCAGATCGCGGCCGGCGGCGAGGTCCCGCTCGGCATCCCCGGCGCACGTGCCGTACAGGTTGCCGAAGACATCCGCCCACTCCAGAAAGGCGTCCGCGGCGACCATCTCCTCGAAGCGCGCCCGGGCAATGAAATTATAGTCGATGCCGTGCGCCTCCTCCACCCTGACGGCGCGGGACGTGTACGATCGCGACATCGCCAGATCCGGCACCCGCTGGACGAGGCGCTCCACGACGGTGGTCTTGCCGGTGCCCGATGGGGCGGACACGACGAACAGCAGACCGCGCCGGCTCGCGCCTCGTGGGTCCGTGCTCGATCGCGAGCCGCCGTCCCGCGACTCATTCGACATTCTGCACCTGCTCGCGCATCTTCTCGAGCTCGGCCTTCAGCGCGACGACGACCTCCGACACCGCGGGCCCTTCGGCCTTCGAGCCCATCGTGTTGACCTCCCGATTCATCTCCTGAATCAGGAAATCCAGCTTTCGCCCGCACGGTTCCGGCGAGTCCGACAGCGCGCGCCAGTGCGCCAGGTGGCCGCGAAACCGGACGACCTCCTCGGTGATGTCCGAGCGGCCGATGAACCTGGCGATCTCCTGCGCGATGAGCCCCTCGTCCGCGAGCGCATCCGCCCGCAGCTCGCGGACGCGCTCCTCCAGCCGCGCCTGCAGCGCCGCCATCCCCTGCCCGGCGGAGGCGGCGGCGCGCGCGAACAGCTCGCCAAGTGTCGCGCGCCGCACGTCCAGATCGGCCTGCAGATAGCCGCCTTCGCGGACGCGCATCTCGTCGAGCTCGTCGAGCGCCGCCCGGACGGCCGCTTCGACGCGCCCGGCCAGAATCTCGTCAGCCCCGTCCTGATTCTCGGGACGCTCGCGGATCGACAGCGCCTGCGGAAAGCGCAGCAGATCTCCCGGCGTCATGGGACCGACGACGTAGCCGCGTTCCCGCGCGCGATCGATCGCCCCGCCGAGCGCGTCGAGAAACGCCTCGTTCAGCTCCACTTCCAGCGTCGGCACCCGGCGCTGCTGCACGGTGATCGCGACCTCGACGCGCCCGCGTCCGACCTGGCGCTGGACCAGCGCGCGCAGGCGCGATTCAATCGTCGCCAGCGACGGCGGGATGCGGAGCTGCAGATCGAGGAACTTGTGATTGACCGACCGTACGGTCACGGCGACGGTCGCCATCTCATCGTCGCGCGTGAGCGACGCGAACCCGGTCATGCTTTTGATCATGAGACTGACGGCCGCCGGCTGGCGGCCGATGGCTGGTGCGCCCCCCGCGCCTCGAAGATTTGAAGCGCATACAGCTTCGCGTAGACGCCCCCCGGCCGCGCGAGCAGCTCTTCGTGCCGCCCGACCTCCGCGATCCGGCCGCGCTCCAGCACGATGATCTTGTCCGCGCGCCTGACCGTGGACAGCCGGTGCGCGATCACGAACGACGTGCGGTTGCGCATCAGGTTCTGCAGCGCGTCCTGCACGAGCAGCTCCGACTCGGAGTCGAGCGACGACGTCGCCTCGTCGAGAATCAGGATCGGCGAGTTCTTGAGCAGCGCCCGCGCGATCGCGAGCCGCTGGCGCTGCCCGCCCGACAGCAGCTGGCCCCGCTCGCCGATCGGCGTGTCGTACTTGAACGGCAGCGTCACGATGAACTCGTGGGCGTGCGCCGCCCGCGCCGCCGCTTCGATGTCGTCGAGCGACGCGCCCGCCGATCCGTACGCGATGTTGTTCGCGATGGTCTCGTCGAAGAGCACCGTCTCCTGCGTGACGATGCCAATCTGCGCGCGGAGCGACGCCAGCGTCACGTCGCGGATGTCCGCGCCGTCGATGAGAATGGCCCCACCGGTGACGTCGTAGAACCGCGGCACCAGGTTGACGAGCGTGGTCTTGCCCGCGCCGCTCAGGCCCACAATCGCCACCGCCTGGCCGACACCCACCGCGAACGACACGTCGCGGAGGATCGTCCTCCCCACCCCGTCGTACGAGAAGCTCACTTTGCGGAACTCGATGCCCTGCTGCAGTGTCGGGAGCGGCAGCGCAGCCGCGCGCTGTGTGACCTCGGAGCGCGTGTCGAGAATCACGAAGATGCGCTCGGAGGCGGCCATCGCCTGCTGGAGGCTCGCGTTCACCCGGCTCAGCTTCTTCACCGGCGCGTACATCATGAACGCCGCCGCCAAAAAGGACGTGAACTCGCCTACGGTGAGCGTCTTGTCGGCGATCTGCCGGCTGCCGTACCAGATGAGGGCCACGATAGCGAGCCCGCCGAGCAGCTCCATCAGCGGGGGGAGAATCGCGAGCGCCCGCGTGACTTTCAGGTTCGTGCGGTACAACCGCTGCGACGCCCGCCGGAACCGCTGCTCCTCGTGCGCCTCCGCGCCGAACGCCTTGACGATGCGATGGCCGGTGAACGCCTCCGCCGTGACGTGTGACAGGTGCTCGAGCTCTTCCTGGCTCCTTCGCGTCGTGCTGCGAATACGCTTGCCGAACCGGACCAGGGGATAGACGACCAGCGGCGCGCCGGTGACCGCCACCAGCGCCAGCCGCGCGTCGACGTAGAAGAGATACCCGGCGATCCCGACGAGCGAAAGCCCCTCCCGCATCAGGTCGCCGATCGTCTCGGACACCGCCTGCTGGACCTGGTTCACGTCGTTCGTGATCCGCGACATCAGCTTCCCCGTCGTGTTGCGGCTGAAGAAGGTCGCGGACTGGTCGAGGATGTGCCGGAAGAGACGATCGCGCAGGTCGCGAACGACCCGCTGACCGATGTCCGTCATCAGGTAGGTCGAGGCGTAGCCGCCTATTCCCTTGACGACGTAAATCACGAGAAGGGCCGTGCACCACGTGGCCAGACCGATCCCGGTCGGCAGCACTTCGTCGATCAATTGCTGGATGAGCTTGGCGACGGCTGCCGTCGCCGCGGCATAGACCAGCATGGCCGCGATCGCCGCGGCAAAGCGCCCGCGGTAGGGGCGGGCGTACCCGAAGAGGCGCTGGAGCGGATTCACTCGATGAACCGGTATTTCAGCAGCACCCACAGCGCGACGAACCCGTCGCGCCACGTGATCTTCTTGCCCTCGTCGTAGTTGCGGCCGTCGTACGTAATCGGCACTTCGTAGACGCGGTACTGCCGCTTGAAAATCTTCGCCGTCATCTGCGGCTCGATGCCGAAGCCGTTCGCGTCGAGCGTCATGGAGCGCAGGACCTCGGTCCGCATCATCTTGTAGCAGGTTTCCATGTCGGTCAGCATCGTGTTGTACAGCACGTTGGTGACGAGCGTCAGGAATCGATTGCCCACATAGTGCGTGAAAAGGAACACGCGGTGCCGGCCCAGGAACCGCGACCCGTACACGACGTCCGCGCGTCCCTGACAGATCAGCTCGATCAGCTCCGGGAACTCTTCGGGCGAGTACTCCAGGTCCGCGTCCTGGATGACGACAAGATCACCCGTCACCTCCTGAAAGCCGCGGCGCAGCGCCGCGCCTTTGCCCGCATTCGCCGGCTGCAGCACCAGCTTGAAGGACAGCTCGCCGGCGAGCTTCGACAGAATGTCGCGCGTGCCATCCCTGGACCCGTCGTCCACGACGACGAGCTCCGTGCGCAGGGGCACCGCGAGCACCCGGCGCACCATCTCCTCGATCGTGTCGCGCTCGTTGTACGCCGGCATGACGACCGACAGCAACGGGTTCGAGAGCTGCCCGCTCAGGCGGGACATCAGGCGCGTGCCTTCCGGTCGTAGCCGTTCGGATGCGACTCCCGCCACCGCCACGCGGTTTCCACGATGACGTCAATCTCCTCGAACTGCGGGCGCCAGCCCAGATCGCGACGGATACGCGCGCTCGACGCGAACAGGATACCGGGATCGCCCGCGCGGCGCGGCCCCATGGTGAAGGGGACCTTGCGCCGGACGACCCGTTCGACCGAGTCGATGACGTCCTTCACCGAAGTCGGCCGGCCGTTCCCGAGGTTGTACTGCGTGGAAGGCGCGCCGGCACGCAGGGCCGCGAGCGCGAGGATGTGGGCGGCCGCCAGATCGGTCACGTGCACGTAGTCGCGCAGGCAGGTGCCGTCGGGTGTGTCGTAGTCCTGGCCGAATACCTGGAAGCTGTCGCGTCCGAGCGCGGCGTCCACCGCGCGAGGGATCAGGTGCACCTCGGGGGCGTGATCCTCGCCGAGCTCCCCATCCGGGTCTGCCCCGGCGGCGTTGAAGTACCGCAGGACAATCGACCGGATGCCATACGCCGTCTCGTAGTGCGGGAGCGCGTGCTCGACCGCCAGCTTCGTCTCGCCATACGCGTTGATGGGCTGCCTTGGATGCCACTCCGAGATCGGCGTCTCGATCGGATTGCCGAAGACGGCGGCCGTGGACGAGAACACGAAGTGGCGGACGTTCTCCGCGACCATGGCGTCCAGCACCGACAACGCGCCGACGACGTTGTTGCGGTAGTAGCCGGCGGGGTCGCGGACGGAGTCGCCGACCGACAGCCAGGCGGCAAAGTGCATCACCGCGTCGACACGATGCTCGCGAATGGCCTCGCGGACGCGCGCGGTGTCGTGAATCTCTCCGACGACGACGGCGGTCGCGTGCCGCGTCGCGTCGCGGTGTCCGGCCGAGAGGTTGTCGTACACCACGACGTCGGTCCCCTGCGCCCGCAGAGCCTTGACGGCATGGCTCCCGATGTATCCGGCCCCCCCCGTGACAAGGACGCTGGGCATACTCAGGGCCGCCCGATCGACACGTAGGTGAACCCATACCCCCGAATCTGCTCGGGGTTGTACAGGTTGCGGCCGTCGAAAATCACCGGCGTGCGCAGCAGCTTGCGCATCCGGGTGAAGTCGGGCTCCCGGAACTCGTTCCACTCCGTCACGATCAGGAGCGCATCCGCCCCCGTGAGCGCCCCGTAGCTGTTCTCCGCATAGGTAATCTTCGAGCCGAACAGGCCGCGCGCGACGGTCATGGCCTCGGGGTCGTACACCTGCACGGTCGCGCCTCCGGCGAGCAGGCCGTGAATCAGCGGGACCGACGGTGCTTCGCGCATGTCGTCGGTGCGGGGCTTGAACGCGAGGCCCCAGACCGCGATCCGCTTCCCCTTCAACGAACCGAAATGCTGCTGCAGCTTCGCCAGCAGCCGCAGCTTCTGTCGATTGTTGACCGCTTCGACCGCCTCGAGTATCGCGAAGTCGTAGTCCTTCAAAGCCGCGAAGTGCAGCATCGCCTTGACGTCCTTCGGGAAGCAGCTGCCTCCATATCCGATGCCCGGGAAGAGGAACGAGGGGCCGATCCGCCGGTCCGCGGCGACGGCGCGCCGCACCTGGTCCACGTCGGCGCCGACCGCCTCGCACACATTGGACACCTCGTTCATGAACGAGATGCGGGTTGCCAGCATCGCGTTTGCCGCGTACTTGCAGAGCTCGGCGCTGGCACAGTCCATCAGCATGATCGGGGCCCCGGTGCGCGTGAACGGGGCGTACAACTCTTTCATCAGCTCGGCAGCGCGTGGATCCTCAGCGCCGATGACTACGCGATCAGGCTTCATGAAGTCCTCAATCGCCGCCCCCTGCTTGAGGAACTCGGGATTGCTGACGACGCTGAAGGGATGCGTGGTTTCGCGCCGGATGACTTCCCGGACTTTGACGGCGGTTCCCACCGGCACCGTGCTCTTGTTCACGATGACCTTGTAGCCA
>CAYZBZ010000072.1:2776-16196 GCA_964476725.1 uncultured Vicinamibacterales bacterium | reverse complement strand
GCGAGTTGCTCATGGATTCCATGCCGCCGGCGACCGCCACCTCGATGTCGCCGGTCGCGATGCCCTGCGCCGCGAGCATGACCGCCTTCAACCCGGAGCCGCAGACCTTGTTGATCGTGAGCGCCGCGACGCGCTCGCTCAGCCCGCCGTTGAGCGCCGCCTGCCGCGCGGGGTTCTGACCGTTGCCGGCCTGGATGACGTTCCCCATGATGCACTCGTCCACCAGCGCCGGGTCGATGCCCGCGCGCGCGATGGCCTCGCGGATGACGAGAGCACCCAGCTCGGTCGCCTTGAAGTCTTTCAGTGCGCCGAGAAACTTTCCGGTTGGCGTGCGTACTGCCGAAATGATGACGCTTTCACGCATGGGTCATTTAATGAAGCTGGTAACTGGTAACTGGCGACTGGAAACCATCGTCAAGTTCGCGTTACGATGCGTGCGACCTCATCCCGTCCGAGCAGGTGCTGCATCTTCTGGAGCACCGCCTCGCGGGCGCGCTCGATCTCGAGCAGCCAGCGGCGATCGATCGCGCGCACGCTCAGGACGCCGTCGGTCAGGTCGACCGTCGTGACACGCGCCAGCGCCTGGCCAACGGCGAGTTGCCACGCGAAGCCGGTCCGTTCTTTTGACGCCGGCTGGCGCCTCACAATCTCCGCGATGACGCTCGTGCTGAAGTTCTGAAGGGGGATCATCCCAACTCCCGATACTATCATCCTGAAAACGATGCGGCTCATCCTTGCGTCCGCCTCTCCGCGCCGGGCGGAACTGCTCACGTCCGCCGGGTTTACCTTCGACGTCGCCCCCGCGGACGTCGACGAGACCCCCCGGCCCGGCGAGCCGCCGGAAGCCTACGCGCTTCGGGTCGCGCGGAACAAGGCCGCGGCGGCCGCCGCCGGCTGCCGGGAATCCGGCGGCATCGTGCTCGCGGCCGATACGGTCGTGGTAGCGGCCGGCCGAATCCTTGGAAAACCAAGGGATAACGAGGAGGCGGAGGGCATGCTCCGCTTGCTGTCGGGCGCGGTACATGACGTGCACACCGCCGTGGTGATTCGCTCGACAGCAGGCGAGCGGTCGGAGATCGACACGACGCGCGTGCGGTTTCTGCGGCTCACGGACGCGGAAATCACCTGGTATGTGGCCTCTGGAGAGCCGGAAGGGAAGGCCGGGGCGTATGCGATTCAGGGCCGCGGGGCCAGGTTCGTCGATCGGATCGAGGGCTCGTGGTCGAACGTCGTCGGGCTTCCGATCTCGACTGTTTACCGGCTTCTGAAGGAGGCCGCCGATGCCGATTGACCCCCTTCGGCGCGCGCGGTATTCTGAGGTGGGTCTACTGCCCCTAAAGCCTATGAAATCCAAATCTATCAAGATCGCTGCGACCGCGGCCGTTCTCGTGCTGGCCCTGGGCGGGCTGATGTACACGACCCTCAGCGAGGGGACCGAGTACTATAAGCACGTCGACGAGGTGATGACGAGCCCCGACTCCTGGCACGGCAAGAAGCTCCAACTCCACGGCTTCGTCGTCGACAAGTCGATCCTGCGGAAGCCCGACACGCTCGAGTATCGCTTCCAGATCCAGAACAAGGGATCGATCGTGCAGGCGAGCTACACCGGCGTGGTCCCCGACACCTTCAAGGATGGGTCCGAGGTGGTAGTGAAGGGATATCTGGGACCGCACGGCTTTGACGTCGAGCCGAACGGGGTGATGGCGAAGTGCCCGTCGAAGTACGAGCCCGGCAAGGCCGGCACGCCGGGAAGCTAACCCCATGCCTGCCCTTGGAACCTTCCTCCTGCTCGCGAGCTTTGTCGCCTGCTCGTACGCCATCGCCACCTCGGTCGCCGGCGCGCGGCGGCGCTCGCGGCGGCTGGTGGAAACCGGGGTCGGCGCGTTCTATCTCGTCTCCGCGCTGATGACCGTCGCCTCGGGTGTGATGGTCCACGCGTTCGTCACCGACAACTACTCGATCAAGTACGTGCAGCGGTATTCGGATGCCGCGCAGCCGCTCGCCTACAAGATCGCCTCGTACTGGGGCGGCCTCGACGGCTCGATCATGTTCTGGGTGTTCCTGCTCGGGATCTTCGGCGCGATCGCGGTCTACACGAACCGCGAGCGTCACCGCGAGCTGATTCCGTACGTGGTTGCGGTGATTTCGGCCGTGGAGATGTTCTTCATCTTCCTGATGGTCGTCCACAACAACCCGTTCTCGACGTTCCTCACGCAGGCGCCGGCGGAAGGCAAGGGGCTGACTCCGCTCCTCCAGAACTTCTACATGGCGATCCACCCGCCATCGCTCTACATCGGCTTCGTCTCGATGACGATTCCGTTCGCCTTCGGGATCGCGGCGCTGATTACCGGTCACCTGGACGACTCGTGGCTGCGGGCCGTGCGCCGCTGGACGATGGTGGGCTGGCTGTTTCTGTCGTTCGGCCTGACCCTCGGGATGCTGTGGGCGTACGAGGAGCTGGGATGGGGCGGCTTCTGGGGCTGGGACCCGGTCGAGAACGCCGGCCTGCTCCCGTGGTTCACCGCGACGGCGTTCCTGCACTCGGTCATGGTGCAGGAGCGGCGGGGCATGCTGCGCGTGTGGAACGTCACGCTCGTCATCCTCACGTTCTTTCTGACGATCTTCGGCACGTTCATGACGCGCTCGGGCGTAGTGCAGTCGGTCCACGCCTTCGGCGAGGACCGCGAGCTCGCGCTGCTGTTCAGCATCTTCATGGTTGCGATCCTCACGTTCAGCTTCGGGCTCGTGATCTACCG
This sequence comes from uncultured Vicinamibacterales bacterium, assembly GCA_964476725.1. GTDB lineage: Bacteria > Acidobacteriota > Vicinamibacteria > Vicinamibacterales > 2-12-FULL-66-21 > JALZOC01. Next base: position 13,440 of record CAYZBZ010000072.1, on the reverse strand, counting down.
CCTGCCGCTCCTGCGCGCGCGCCACGCGCTCGACTCGTGGGTTTCACGCGAGGCCGCGTTCCTCGCCAACAACTGGATCCTGCTGTTCTCGGCGTTCTTCATCCTCTTCGCCACGATGTTCCCGACCTTGAGCGAGGCGGTCATGCACGAGCGGCTGACCGTCGGGCCGACGTTCTTCAACAAGTGGATGCTTCCGATCGGCCTGATCCTGCTGCTGCTGACCGGCATCGGGCCGCTGCTGGCATGGCGGAAGTCCACGTTCTCGAACCTCGTGCAGCAGTTCCTGTGGCCGTCTGTCCTCGCGGTGGTCACCGGCGTGGCCGTGTATGCAGCCGGCGTCAGAGTCTGGAGCTCCGGCATCTGCTTCGCGCTGTGCGCGTTCGTATCCGGCACGATGGGGCAGGAGTTCATTCGCGGCGCGTTCGTCCGCAGAGAGGCGACGGGGACCGACATCCTGACCGCGATGATCGGCCTGGTCGGCCGCTCGCGACGCCGCTACGGCGGCTACATCGTCCATCTCGGCATCGTCCTGATGTTCCTCGGATTCGCGGGGGGAGGGTTCAAACAGGAAGAGCAGGTGCTCCTGAAGCCGGGCCAGCACGTGACCGTCGGTGCGTTCACGGTGCGTCACGACGCGCTCCGCGTCACGAGCGACGCGCAGAAGCAGATGATCACCGGCCACGTCACGGTCTCCGAGAACGGCAAGGTCATCGGCACGATGGAGCCGGCGAAGTGGTTCTTCGCCAAGCACGAAGAGGAGCCAACAACCGAAGTGGCCATTCGCCGGGCGGTTGGCGAAGATCTCTACATCGTGCTCGGCGGGTACGACGTGGCAGCGCAGAGCGCGACGTATGCGATCACGATCAACCCGCTCGTCAACTGGATCTGGTTCGGGTTTGCCGTGATGGCGATGGGGACCGGCCTCGCGCTGCTGCCGGAAAGCGCGTTTGCATTCGCCGCGGCAAAGGTTCCGGCGGGGGCGGCGACCACCTCGCTGCTGCTGCTGCTGATCCTGCTGCTGCCGGCGCCGCTTCGCGCGCAGCACGTCGAGAATCCCATGGCCGTGACGATCGTGCCGCGCTCACAGCTGGAGAAGGACCTGCAGAGTGAGATCATCTGCATGTGCGGCACGTGCGGCCGCAAACGCATCGGCGAGTGCACCTGCAGCCTCGCGGCGGACATGCGCGGCGAGGTTGCGAAGATGGTCGCGCAAGGCAAGACGCGCGAGGAGATCTACGCGTACTACATCGCGAAGCACGGCAGCCAGGAGCCGCTCGCGTCGCCGATTGACAAGGGCTTCAACCGGCTTGCCTGGCTGTTCCCCTATCTGATCGGCGCGACCGGTGCTGCCAGCGTGGCGCTGGTCGCGCTGCGGTGGTCGCGGCGCGAGGATGCCGCCGAGCCGGCGCCTGAGGCGTCGGAGGCTGGCGAGGATCCCACCCTGCGTGCGAGGCTGGACGATGAGCTCCGCGACCTCGATTGACGCCGGCTTCCGGCCCTGGCACTTCTTCGTCCTGGCCTCGCTTGCCGCCGCGACGGTCGCAGTGATCCTGTCCAGGCAATCCACGCCCGAGCACCTGATTCTCATCAGCTTCACCATCGGCGCGGCGGGCGCCGCGGCGGCCGGTTTCTATCGGACCCTCGCACCGCTGGCGGTTCGCGACGACTCGCTCCTGAGCGAGCGGCCGACCGAGCGCGCGCGCGCCGCGCTCGAACGCGAGAAGGCGCTCGTGCTGCGGTCGATCAAGGAGCTGGAGTTCGATCGCGCGATGGGCAAGGTCTCGCCGAAGGATTTCGACGAGATGGCCGGCCGCCTCCGCGCCCGCGCCTTGATGCTGATGAAGCAGGTGGACGCGGGAGACGCCGGCTATCGCGAGCTGATCGAGCGCGAGCTGAGCGCCCGCCTGGCGAGCCGGGCCGGACAGGCCGGCGTGAAGGCGGACCGCCGCAGTCCCGGCGGAGTCAGGGTGAATCCGGACACGACGACAAGCGACTGCGCGGCGTGCGGGACGCCCAACGACCACGACGCTGCGTTCTGCAAACGGTGCGGGACCACGCTGCAGGCTGTGCACGCATGAAGACGCAGACGACTCTCGCGGCGGTTGCCGTGCTCATCGCCGTCATCGTTGCCATCGGGGCGGCTGCCGGCGTTTCGCTCCGTGCTCAAGGCGGGCCGGCGGGCGCGCAGATGCCGGATCCGAAACAGATGTCGGGCATTCCGCTGCCCGCTGGCGATCTGGCTCCCGGGACGGTCACCGTCCGCGTGGCGCGTGGCGCGATGACCAAGGCGATTGCGGATCAGGCCGTCGAGCTGTCCGGCGGACCATCGCTGCTGACCGCGAAGACGGACGGGAGCGGCCGCGCGCAATTCACAGGACTTCGCCCGGGGACGAGGGTGAAAGCGGCGACCACCGTGAATGGCGAGCGGATCGAATCCCAGGAATTCACGGTGCCGGCCGCCGGCGGCATCCGGCTGGCGCTCGTGGCGACGGATCCCGAACTGGCGAAGCGGGCGGAGCAGGACCGTCAGCTCGCCCAGGGGCCCGCGCAGAGCGGCCTCGTCGTGCTCGGCGATAGTTCGCGCTTCGTCGTGGAAATGGGTGACGAAGCGCTGAACGTGTTCAATCTGTTCGAAGTCCTGAACACGGCGCGCGTGCCCGTGCAGCCTGCCCAGCCGCTCGTGTTCGAACTGCCCGTGGCGGCGCTTGGCGCGGGATTGCTCGAGGGATCCTCGCCGCAGGCCACCCTCGCTGGTAAGCGTGTGACGGTGAGCGGCCCGTTTGCGCCCGGATCGACGGTCGTGAAGTACGCATACTCGCTGCCCATTGCCGGCGGCACGCTGACGCTTCACCAGACGCTGCCGGCGGCGCTCCCTCAGTTCAGCGTGATGGTGCAGAAGGTCGGCGACATGCACGTCGAGTCGCCGCAGATGGCGGAGCACCGCGAGATGCCGCTCCAGGGCCAGACCTTCATCGTCGGGAAGGGCCCCGCGCTCAAGGCGGGAGACACGGTCTCGCTGACGCTCACCGGGCTCCCGCACGCGCCGGTCTGGCCGCGCAACCTGGCGCTGGCGCTGGCCGCGGCAATTCTCGCCGCTGGCGCGTGGGGCAGCACCCGATCGAAAAAGCCCGCCGCCGCGGACGAGGATCGACGGCGCCGTCTCGAGGCCCGGCGCGATCGCCTGTTCGCCGAGCTCACGTCCATCGAGGAGCAGCACCGCGAGCACTCGATCGATCCGGAGCGATACGCGACCCGCCGGCGCGAGCTCGTCTCGGCGCTCGAGCGCGTCTACGCCGAGATGGACGGGGAAGCGGCCGCCTAGTGCCGATGGCGCCGGATTTTTCCTCGCTGACCTTCACCGACGTTTCCCGCCATTTCGGCCGCCGCCGCGTCCTCAACAGGGTCTCGCTCACGTGCGAGGCGGGAGAAATCATCGCGCTGCTCGGGCCGAACGGCGCCGGTAAATCCACGCTGCTGTCGATCGCGGCCACCCTCCTCGACCCGTCCTCGGGCGAAGTGCGGTACGGCGATCATACGGCGCGCGCCGCGGGAGCCGCGCTTCGCGGTCGCATCGGCGTCCTGGGCCACGACCTGTACGTCTATCCCGAGCTGTCCGCCGCCGAGAACCTGCTGTTCTTCGGGCGGATCTACGGCCTCGAGGACGTCGCGGGGCGCGTGGCGGCGGCCCTCGAGCGTGCCGGCCTGTCGCAGCGCGACGACGCGGTAACGGGGTTCTCGCGCGGCATGCGGCAGCGCCTTGCCCTCGAGCGTGCGCTGCTTCACGATCCGCGGCTCGTCCTGCTCGACGAGCCGTTCACCGGGCTCGACGACGCGGCGACCGCGGCCCTCAGCGCCCGCCTGCAGGATCTGCGCGCGGCCGGGCGCATCGTGCTGGTCACGACGCACGACCTCGAGACGATCGAGCCGCTGGTTGACCGCGCCGTCGTGCTGCACGCCGGCAGGCTGACGCCGGTCGACACAGGGGCCGGCTCGCTGCGCGACCGATATCGCCGGCTCTGCACGGCAGGAACGTAGCGGCATGTTTCTGCGAACGGTCTGGCTCGTGACGCGCAAGGACCTCCTCATCGAGGTGCGCAGCCGCGAGATCGTCTACACGACGCTGTTCTTCGCCGTGTCGTGTGTCCTGGTGTTTGCGTTCGGGTTCGTGCGCGACGGCAGCCCGGTGAAAGACGCCGCGGCGGGCATTCTCTGGATCGCCATTGCATTTTCAGGCACGCTCGCGCTCGGACGCACCTTCGAGCGTGAGCGGCACAACGAGACGCTGCGCGCGCTGATGTTGGCGCCGGTCGATCGCTCGGCGATCTATGTCGGGAAGCTGGTCGGCGTGCTGCTGGTGCTCGGGGTCGTCGAGATCATCGTCGTTCCGCTCGTCGCGCTGATGTTCCAGGCGCCCATGTTCGCCTACCCGGTGCTGATGGCGGGTCTGCTCGCCGCCGGCACGCTGGGGTTTGCGGCGGTGGGGACCCTGTTTGCCGCCATGCTCGTCCGCGCGCGCAGCCGGGACGTGTTGCTCCCGATTCTGTTATATCCAATTACAATCCCGGTGATCATCGCGGGAGTCCGGGGAACGGCTGTGCTGCTCCAGGCGGACGTCGACATCCCCATGGCGCGCGCCTGGCTGTCGATGCTCGTGTTCTTCGACGTGGTGTTCGTCACGCTGGCGTTGTGGTCGTTCGAGCCGGCGATGACGGAATAGGGTTCAAGGTTCGCGGGCGCTATGAAGAAACTGTATCCGCTGCTCGTCGTCGTTGTGGCCGCGATGTTCGCGTACGCGCCGCTGCTGATCCATCGCGCCGCGTACGAGTCGACGATGGGGCTGGTGCAGAAGATCTTCTACTTCCACGTGCCCTCGTGGATCGTGATGTTCACGTCCGCGTTCGTCTGCGGCATCGCCGGCGCGGTCGCAATGTTCACGCGACGCAGGAGCGCCGACCGGGTCGGCGTCGCGGCGGCGGAGCTCACGGTGCTCTTCGGTGTGATCGGCCTCATCACCGGCCCGCTGTGGGGACGCAAGGCGTGGGGCGTGTGGTGGCAGTGGGACGCGCGGCTGACGTCCGCGCTCGTGCTGTGGCTGATCTTCGTCGCGTACCTGCTGCTGCGGAAGTATGGCGGCCCGGGCTCCGAGAAGCTGGCGGCGGTCGTGGGGCTCTTCGGGATGGCGACGGTGCCGTTCGTCTACTGGTCGGTGAACCTGTGGCGGACGGTGCACCCGAAGACGACGGTGCTGATGACGCTGCAGCCATCGATGGGATGGCCGTTTCTCTGGTGCTCGCTGGCATTCATGGGACTGTACGTGCTGCTGCTGACCGCGCGTGTGCGTCTTGAACACCGCCGCGCCGAGGTCGAGGAGCTGTATCTGGCGATTGAGGACTGACATATGACAAGGCACCAGGTACAAGGCACAAGGCACAAGGCGAAAGGCAAAAGGCAAAGTGTGGGTGCCCTGCTCGCGGGGGCCGTTTTGTTGATCGCGCTCGCGGCGACGCCTGCGATCGCTCAGCAGCCGCCGGCCGGCACGCCCGACGGATTTGTGCCGGTCGACAGCCTGCCCGTGGCAGAGCAGCTCCCGGCGGCGCCGCTCGTGATTGGCGCGTATGCCGTGGCCTGGGTGGCGGTGTTCGGGTACTTGTGGTCGATCTGGCAGCGGCTCGGCCGGGTCGAGCGCGACATCCTCGAGGTCAGCCGGCGCGTGGCCGCGGGTGGGCGGCAATGAATCTCTTAGGGATGACGTCCGCGCATTTCATCTTCATCCCTGCCGTGCTCCTCGTCGGCGTCGTCATCGGCTGGATCCTGGGTTCGCGTGCCGCCCAGGACGCCTTTGCCGCCGAGCTCAGGAGAAGAGAAGAGAGGGAGAAAAGAAAGGCTGAACGCTGAACCCCTGAACTCTGAACCCTATCTCCCCACCCCCAGCCGTTTCGCCAGGCTCGAAGGCAGTCCGGCGTTGAGAATCCGGCGTTGCGCCTCCTCGACTGGATAGATCACGCGCCGCAGCCGGAGCGACGGCCCTTCCGACTCATAAATGCCGAACGCCGCGCGTGAATCGCCGTCGCGGGGCTGGCCGACGGAGCCGGCATTGACGAGGTAGGCGACACCCGCGCTGATCTCCAGAGCGGTCTCCTCGGCGTCGCTGGGCATGAAGCCGTCGAACACGGACGGGTCCCTCCGGAAGATCACCGGCAGATGTGTGTGCCCGAAGAGACACAACGGCCGCGAGGCCGTGTCCAGCGCCCGGCTGGCGTCCTCGGCGTCGAAGATGTAGTGGTCCTCGTCGAACGGGGCCCCGTGGCAGATTTCGACGCGATCGTCGATTGTCACCGGGCCTGCAGGCAGGGCGCGCAGGTACTCACGATTCGCCGGACTGAGCGCCTCGAACGTCCAGCGCGCCGCCATTCTCGCGACGTTGTTGAAGCTGCTGCCGTCGTCGAGACCGCACGAGGCCTTGTCGTGGTTCCCCCGGATCACCGCGAGCGGCTCGAGCGCGCGCACGCGGTCGACGACGGCGTTCGGCTCCGCCCCGTACCCGACGAGATCGCCGAGCACGAGGACGCGGTCCCACGTCGGCGCGGGAGCCGCGGCAAGCACGGCGTCGAGCGCGTCGATGTTGGCGTGGATGTCCGAGAGAATCAAGTAACGCACGGAACAGACTCAGGTCTCACGATTGAGGACTTCGAGGATCCTCTCCGCCACGTCCTCCGGGTGCGCGCCGCGCGCGTCGATCCGGACGCGGGCATTTGCATACGCGGCCTGCCGTATCGCGAACAGACGCTCCATCTGCGTCATGTCTGCCGCCAGCGGCCGGCGGCCGTCGGCGGGCAGCCGCGCGAGGAGCTCTTCGAACGGCACGTCGAGCCAGATTGACAGGCCGTCCATGTTGATGGCGGTCCGATTGTCCGGGTCCATGAAGGTGCCCCCGCCGGTCGCGACCACGACGTGGCGCAGCGGCAGGAGCAGATGCAGGATGTCGCGCTCGAGCGCCCGGAAGTACGGCTCGCCGTTGCGGGTGAAGATGTCAGTAACGGTCCGCCGCTCACGCGCTTCGATCAGCTCATCGACGTCCTCGGCGCGCCAGCCGAGACGCTCCGCCAGCGCGCGCGCGACCGTGGTCTTGCCGGCGGCCATGAACCCGACCAGGTAGATCTTGTCGGAGGTCACCGGGTCAGGCGCGCGAGCTCGTCGAAGAAACCCGGATACGACACATCGACGGACGAGGCGCCCGCGATCGTCGTCGGCGCCGCTGCTCGCGTGGCTGCGATCGCGAACGCCATGGCCAGCCGATGATCTCCGGCGGCGTCCACCGAGCCGCCGGTCAACCGCCGCGATTCGAGCGTGAAGCCGTCGTCGTATTCCTGCACCGCCGCGCCCATCGCGCGGAATCCCGCGGCGAGCGCTGCGATGCGATCGCTCTCCTTCACCCGCAGCTCTGCGGCCCCGCGAACGGTGAACGTCCGTCCCGCGGGCATCATGGCGGCCAGCGCCGCGAGTGCCGGGATCTCGTCGATGACCCCCGGTACTTCGTCCGGCGAGACGATGAAGCTGGCGCATTCGCCGAAGGAGAGGTGGAGGGTGCCGACCGGTTCCCCTGCCGTCTCGTCATCGATCGCCCAGGCGATGCGGACGCCGGCGCGCTCGAACACATCGAGCACCGCGATGCGCGACGGATTCAGGCCGACACCTTCCACGTGGATGGCCGAGCCGGGTGTGCCGCCCGCGAGCGCGGCCCAGAACGCGGCGCCCGAGATGTCTCCCGGCACGCTCAGCGTGCGTGCTTCGAGGCGTTGCTCCCCGGCCACTTCAACCGCAGATCCCTCTCGGATGACCTGCACACCGAACGCGTGCAGCGCTCGCTCCGTATGGTCCCGGGTAGGAGCCGGTTCCACCACGCGGGTGCGGCCGGATGCGTGCAGCCCTGCGAGCAGCACGCCGCTCTTCACCTGGGCGCTGGGCACCTGCGGCTCGTGGACGATGCCCTGCAGGCGGCCGCCGTCGATCGTCAAAGGCGCACGTCCGTCCGTCGAGTCGATGCGGGCCCCCATGCGTGTGAGCGGCTCGATGATGCGGCGCATGGGCCGCCGCTGCAGGGAGTCGTCGCCCCCCATCACGGTCCGGAACGGGTGCCCCGCGACGACGCCGGCCAGCAAGCGCAGCGTCGTGCCGGAATTGACCGCATCGAGCGGCGCCGCGGGCGCCCGGAGGCCTCCGAGGCCGCGCCCCGCGATCGCGATCGCGGCCGGGCCGGTCGTCTTGATCGACACGCCGAGCGCGCGCAGACACCCGAGCGTGGCGGCGCAATCCGCGCCGGGCGAGTAGCCGCTGATGCGCGATTCGCCGTCGGCCAGCGCGGCCAGCATCGCGTACCGGTGCGAGATCGATTTGTCCCCGGGCACGCGAACGCGTCCCGCCCCACGGCGCGCGGGCGTGACGGTTATCGAATCTGCGGACGTACGGAGCATGCACCAAACTATAGCATTCGCACTCGGGATGGGATTCGGTTTAGTATGTTATGCACTCCCGTGCCGTTAACGTCCGCCGTGCTGCTGTCGTTTGCGTCCGGCCGCAACCGCGCCGGGTGGTCCCCCTCTGCGGCGACAGGTGTCTCTACACGTGGTCTCAAAACCCCCGTAGCGCAGGGCTTCAGCCCTGCCCCAGGCAGCCCTGACCAGCCTCCGCCAAGGCTACGGCGGTCCGCCGAAGCATTTGCGAAGGCGGAAGGGCTGCGCTACGGTTTTGAAACCAGCTTCGGCCTGACTGCATGCTGAAGCGCGGCGGCACTGTCCGGTTGCAGATCCACAGCAATTTCGACATGGTGGACTTCGTCCAGGTCGTGAGCGACCGCGTCGGTCAGCTCGCGGGGATGGACGACGACACCGTCCACTGGATCGGCGTCGCCGTGCGGGAGTCGGTCATCAACGCGATCAAGCACGGCAACCGGGAAGAGGCGGACAAGCTGGTCACGATCGAGTTCACGTTCGTCCCGGCCGCCGATCCCCGCGAGCTCGTCGTGCGCGTCCTCGACGAGGGGGAAGGGTTCGATCCGCAGGACGTCGCCGACCCCCTGGCGCCCGAGAACATCCTGAAGTCGAGCGGACGCGGGATCTTCTTCATGCGGAGCTTCATGGACGACGTCGTGCTGCGCCGCGCGGCGGAAGGCGGCATGGAAGTGCGCATGGTCAAGAAGCTGGCGACTGGTGGCTGAGCCGCTCCCTCCGGTTTTCCTCGCCACGGCGATCGAATCGGTCATCCGCGCCGGCGAGATTCAGATGGCGCACTTCGGCCGCGCGATGCGCGTCGACAAGAAGGGGGCGATCGATCTCGTCACTGAAATCGACCTCGAGGTCGAGCGGGGATTTCGCGCGCTCGTCGCCGATCGGTTCCCCGGCCACGTCGTCCTCGGCGAGGAATTCTCCGAAGCGCTCGAGCGCGATGCGACCGAGGACTACTGCTGGGTCTTCGACCCGGTGGACGGCACGACGAACTACGCGCACGGGCTGCCGATCTTCTGCTCGTCGCTCGCGCTCGAAATCGGCGGCGTGCCGGCGGTCGCGGCGATTTACGATCCGACGCGACGGGAGCTCTTCACCGCCGAACGCGGGCACGGCGCGTGGCTCAATGGCGCGCCGCTTGTCGTGTCCGGCGCCTCCACGTTGATCGATTCCCTTCTCTGCACCGGATTCCCATACAGCGTGCAGCACGATGGGGAAGCGCTCGTCGGGTTGTTCGGGAGGTTCCTGACCGTCTCGCGCGCCGTCCGGCGGCTGGGCTCAGCGGCCATCGATCTCTGTTACGTCGCGGCCGGGCGGCTCGACGGGTTCTGGGAGCAGTCGCTGCAGCCGTGGGATGTGGCCGCCGGCGCGCTGATCGTGCAGGAGGCCGGGGGCGTCGTGACCGATCTCGCAGGAGGGCCGTACAGCTCCCGGGCCGGGGATCTGATCGCCAGCAATGGCTTGATCCACGCCGCCATGGTCGAGATTATCGGCGCATTCCAGCACGGGGAGAGTGGAGGGCGTTGAGGCGCTGTGGCGTTCTGTGGACGGAGTGACACCCGCGTAAGACAGGGACACGCGGTTCCCACGCGGAACTCAACGGGATTTCGGGCGTAAGCGTGGCATTGTTCATGCTCGATTCCCCGGCACTGGGACGGCCCCTGCACCTGGCGGCGCCTCCCGAAACGGAGCTGGTCATGATGAAACGGATAGGGCTCTCGGCAATGAGGGCCATGAAAGCCATGTCGTGCGCGGTCGGACTCGTGGCGGCAGCCGCAATCCTGGCGCCGGCGGCCGCGCATGCGCAGATCACACGAGTCGGCTCGTCGGACCACCGGCAGTCGGTCGGGATCACACTCGGAGGGTTCTTCCTCCGAGGCGAGGACTCGCGCGTGGATGGGGATGTGCTCTTCATAGACCGCGAGTCGCTGGTGTTCGACATCAAGGAGTTCAACAGCTTCTCAGTCGGCGGCGAATGGCTGGTCGGCCTGGGCGACTACATGGAGGCAGGAGTGGGCGCCGGCTTCTACCAGAAATCCGTGCCGAGCGTTTACCGCGAATTGGTCAACGACAACTTCTCGGAGATCGAGCAGGATCTCAAGCTGCGAATCGTGCCGCTGACGGCCACGGTACGCTTTCTGCCGATCGGCCGTGGCAGCGTCG
>CAYZBZ010000072.1:0-2676 GCA_964476725.1 uncultured Vicinamibacterales bacterium | reverse complement strand
GCCCTACGTCGGCGTGGGCATCGGCGCGTTCAACTGGCGTTACAGCGAGATTGGCGAGTTCGTGGATCTGAGCGATGATCCGCCGTCCGTCTTCCGCGACAAATTCATCGCCAAGGGCACCGCGGTCGGGCCCGTGATTCTTGCCGGGATCCGCTTTCCGGTTGCCGATGTGTGGTCCATCGGCGGGGAAGTGCGTTATCAGAAAGCCAACGGAGACACCGGCGGGCTCGAGAATGGCTTTCTCGGCGAGAAGATCGATCTCGGCGGCTTGAACGCCGCGCTCACGCTGCACATCAGATTCTAAGCCACGGACAACACGGACAAGCACGGACGACACGGACAACACCGAAAAAACGCTGGCCTGGTCGTGCCTGTCCATTTTCCGTGCCTGTCCGTGCCTGTCCGTGCCTGTCCGTGTTTTCCGTGGCTACCCTCCCGCCGCGAACTGGCTGATCGACCGCACGGAGCTGACCGCGCCGTAGAGGGCGAGCGCGAACAGCAGCGCCATGACGGCGTTGTCCCACCATCGATTGCGGTAGGCGGCGCCGATGTAGCGCGCGCTGGCCGTGATCCACCACAGTCCACCGGCCAGCAGCGGCAGCAGCACGACCTGCGCGCTGTTGGCCACGAGGGTCAGCGTGACGAAGTCCGGCATGCCCGGGATCGTCCAGACCATGGGGGACGCGAGGCACCACACGGCGATCCAGCGATACAGCGGGTGGTGCCGGTAGTCGGTTGTGATGGGCCCTGAGCCGGCCTGCCAGCGGAGCCAGGCGTGGCTGCCGAGATAACCCAGGCCGGCGGCGTGGCCGAGGATTGACGTGTAGATCGCGGCGAAGATGCCCAGATAAAACAACCAGCGGCCCCCCTCGCCGAGGACTGTGCTGAGAAGGTTCGGCAGGTCGTCGAGAGTCTTGATGTGCGTGTCCGGATAGAGCAGCTCGGCCCCGAGCGTCCAGACAGCAAGGTTCAGCACGATCATCACGGCGATCGCCAGCAGGAAATCGTACTGTTGCACCCGGCGGTATTGCGGACCGCGCCATCCCTTCGCCTCCAGAAAGTACGGGTAGACGAGGTTCATCAGCGAGCCGCCCACGGCCCCGATCATCGCCACGGCCACTAGCAACGGGTTGAAGTGCCCCTGCCGGTCCGGCATCTCGAAGCGGAAAAGCCCCTGCGCCACCCCCAGGGGATCGACCCCGACCCACAACGCCGAGCCGATGAACGACACCGAGAGCACGGCCAGGAAAAACTTGAAGACCCATTCGAGGCGGTCGTAGGACGGCCGGAAGACCAGGACCATGGCGGACGCGTTGCACAGCAGCGCCCACTGCCACGTCGCGCCCACGCGGAACAGATTGCGGCACACTTCGCCCGCGCCGACTGTCATGTAGGAACCGTAGACGTGGCCCATCACGATGGCAGCGGCGAGCAGCGCCGGCGCGTACCAGCGGTGCAGCCGCGCCAGGCCGTCGAGGACCCCCTCGCCATGCTGGTTGCACAACTGGTAGCGCGCGATCAGCGACACGAACAGGAAACGCATGACCACCGCCACGACCAGCACCCACATGAGCGAGTAGCCGTAGTTGCTGCCGGCCACGCCCATGTCGACGACATCGCCGGCGCCGAGCCACGTGAGCATGACGACCATGCCCGGCCCGAAAGATCTCAGGTACTCGGCAAAGCTTCTTGGGACCAGCTGGGTGGCGGTAGTTGCGGTCGCGTTCATTGAATGTGACATCTCAATGTGGGTTGCCGATCGTGTGGACAGGCAGCTTGGTAGCGCTCGACGTCATATCACGATAGAGGGCGACGCCTCCGCCTTCGGCGACGCGTGTAAACCCCTCGAGAAACCTCGGCCGTCGCCGTGCCACCACGAAGAGCGCGTCCCCTCCCTCCGCGCGTTCCTCGATGGCGATCCAGCCGACGATGCCGCGCGGCCTCAGCATGGCGAAGTTCCAGATGTCGCCGTTGCCCTCGTGGAGAAAGTCCCGGATGCGGAAGCCTTCGCGGGACAGATCCTGCATGTAATGGCCGAGCGAGCCCATGCTCATCATGATGGTGCGGCCGTCGTAGTGCGACGCCAGGTAGGCCGTCACCGCGCGGCGGCCGGCCATGTTGTCCGCGTCGCGTTGCGATTCCCTGATCAGGGGCGCTTCGCGATCGAGCGGCGGCGCCTGCAGCAGCGCGGCCGCGACCACCACGGCCGCGGCGAGCGGCCGTGCCCTGGACCAGAGCAGCCCGATACCGGCGCCGGCGAGCGCTGCGCACGCGGCGACGAGCGGGACATCGTAGCGGATTCGGAATGGATGCCCCTGCACGTACGCATAACAGGGAACCGCCGCGGCCGCCGCCAGTGCGAGCACGAGGGCCGTTGACGCCCGCGCTCGCGATCGCAGGAAGGCCAGCACGGCGAGCGCGGCGCCGCCGTACGCGGACCAGACGAGCGCGCTGCCGCTGAGCCGATAGAGCCCTTCGCGCACCTGCGCCCACGCCACGAGTGGATGCCCGAGCGCGTCCGTGTTTTCCGGCACGAAGAAACCACTGACCAGCCATGCGCCGACCGTCCACCGGCTGTTGATCAGAAACAGCAGGATCGCCGACGCGGGGAACAACAGAAGTCGGCCACATGCGCCGAGCACGGCCCCCGGCCGCGCGCCGCGGCGCGCCAGCACC
>CAYZBZ010000071.1:0-16386 GCA_964476725.1 uncultured Vicinamibacterales bacterium | reverse complement strand
AGGCTTATGACGTGTCGTTCTCGCTCGGCGACGGCCTGCGCCCCGGCTCCATCGCCGACGCCAACGACGAAGCGCAGTTCGCCGAGCTCAAGACACAGGGGGAGCTCAACCGCATCGCGTGGGAGTACGACGTCCAGGTCATGAACGAGGGACCGGGACACATCCCGATGCACCTCATCAAAGAGAACATGGAGAAGCAGCTCGCGTGGTGCGACGAGGCGCCGTTCTACACGCTGGGGCCGCTCACGACCGATATCGCGCCGGGCTACGACCACATCACGTCGGCCATCGGCGCCGCGCAGATCGGCTGGTACGGGACCGCGATGCTCTGCTATGTCACCCCCAAAGAGCACCTCGGTCTTCCCGATCGCAACGACGTCAAAGCCGGGGTCATCGCGTACAAGATTGCCGCCCACGCCGCCGATCTCGCCAAGGGGCACCCCCGGGCGCAGGCGTGGGACGATGCCCTGTCGAAGGCGCGCTTCGAATTCCGGTGGGAGGATCAGTTCAACCTGTCGCTCGATCCCGTCACCGCACGGGCGTACCACGACGAGACGCTGCCGGCCGACGGCGCGAAGGTCGCGCACTTCTGCTCGATGTGCGGCCCGAAGTTCTGCTCGATGGAGCTGACCCAGCAGGTCCGCACCATGGCGGCGGACGAAGCGGCCAAAGGGATGGAACAGAAGGCGCGCGAGTTCAGGGAAAAGGGCAGCGCGATCTATCTGAAGCAGGAGTAGGATGTCCGTTCACATGTCTTTGAGGAGGGTTCGATGAAGAAACTGCTGTTCTGTATCGCGGCGGCCGCGCTCTGGACGACTGCCGTGGGCCGGGCCGAGGGGACCTGGAAGGGGACCATCAGCGACTCGATGTGCGGCGTGAAGCATTCGGCCGACAAGCACGGCGGCAAGGCCGCGGACCATCGCGCCTGCGTCGAGAAGTGCATCAAGGGGGGGGGCGACTACGTCCTCCTCGGGACCGATAAGCTCTTCAAGATCGCCAATCAGGCCTTCGCGGATCTGAAGACGCACGCCGGGCACGAGGTCATCGTGACCGGCGAGATGAAGGAAGATACGATCACCGTCTCCAAGATCGAGATGCCGAAGGCGGAGGAGAAGAAGTAACACTCGTCCGGACGGGCCCAACGCGCCGACCTCCGGCGCGTTGGGGTTCCGCGGTTGCGCTCGCCGCAACTACTTCGGCGCCGCAGGAGGGGCCGGCACGATCTGAATGATCGTCTTGAACCTTGCCGGCATGGCGCCGGGCTTCGGGTTCAGATAGCCCTGCGATCCGCCCCACGTGTAGTCCTTCACGGTCACGCTGGGAGTAAACGCCATCGTCTCCTCCCTGAACCTGCCGATCTCGAACATGTGGACCGGCGGCTCCTCGAATACCAGCTCCCCCTTCTGCTTCAGCATCGTCTTGTAATAGGTGACGATTTGGAGGAAGTCGGCTTCGGTGCCGAAGAGGTAGTACCGCTGGCCGCGCCCCGCATCGTACGACGCGATGAACTGCGCCGACGGGTAGAGCGGCGTGCCCAGGGTGACTTCGGTCGGGTCCCCAGCCTGCGCGGGCGCAGCCGGCGCGGGTTGCGCCGGTTGCTGCACGGTAGTGGGCGGGACCGGCCTGGGTGCGGGCGCCTGCCCGGGCCGCGGGAACGGAGCCGGGACCTGGGTGGTCGCCGACGCGCAGAGCACGAGCGCCGCAATACTTCGCAGCATGCCGCTTATTATAAGGAATTCCGAAAGCCGAATGCGGAATGCACGAAGCCATGTTGCCGTGACGCCAAACCCCGACGCGAAGCGCCTGCTGGCCTGCTGCGAGACGCACCGCGGGTGGTTGCTTGAGACCATCGAGCGCCTCGTGCGCCTCGAGTCCCCCAGCACCGACAAGGCGGCGGTGGATCGCTGCGGCGCCGCGGTGGCCGAGATCCTCTCGTCCAGCGGTGGGACGATCGAGCGGCTGCCGCAGGAGCAGCGCGGCGATCACGTCCGCGCCGAGTGGAGTGCCGGCGGCAGCCAGGTGCTGCTGCTCGGTCACTTCGACACGGTCTGGCCTGTCGGGCAGCTCGCGACCATGCCGTTCCACGAGGCGAATGGCCGCCTTCACGGCCCCGGCATCTTCGACATGAAGGCCGGAATCGCGGTCGCGGCGCTTGCCGTTCGCGTCCTGCAGGAGCTCGGCGCAAAACGTCCGAAGATCGCGATGCTGTGGACGACCGACGAAGAGATCGGCAGCGGGACGTCGCGCGCCGCCATCGAGGCAGAGGCGCGGCGGAGCGCCGCCGTGCTCGTGCTGGAGCCGTCGCTGCCCGGCGGCGCCGCCAAGACGAGCCGCAAAGGGGTCGGAGAGTTCGAGCTCACGGTGCACGGCGTGTCGGCGCACGCGGGCGTCGATCCGGGGAAGGGAGCCAGTGCGATTCATGAGCTCGCCCGGCAGATTCTCGCGCTCGAAGCGCTGCAGGATTTGCCGCGCGGCATCAGCATCAACGTCGGCGTGATTTCCGGGGGCTCGCGCACCAACGTCGTCGCCGATCACGCGTCAGCGAAGGTCGACGTCCGCGTGCCCACGATGCTGGACGGGGCACGCGTGGAGGCGGCGGTGCGGGGCCTGCGTCCGCAGCTTGCCGGCACACGACTCGAGATCAGCGGCGGCGTGGAGCGGCCGCCGCTCGAACGTTCCCCGGGCGTCGTCCGTCTCTACAATCAGGCGAAGGACGTCGCCGCGGGGCTGGGCCGGGAGCTCGGCGAAGGGGCCACCGGCGGCGGCTCGGACGGGAATTTCACAGCCGCCCTGGGTGTTCCTACGTTAGATGGGCTCGGGCCGTCCGGCGAGGGCGCCCACGCGCTGCACGAACACGTGGTTCTGGCCGACTTGTGCTGGCGGGCCGCATTCGTCGCCGCGCTCCTGACGCGAATCGAATCTGATCAGAATTGAAGCAGGGCGGAACCGCAGGGCCGGGTTTCGAGACCCACCCCGCGGCACAGCCAGATACCGGGTAGAATAAACATATGCCTAACGGACTCAAGACGGCGCTCCTCCTCGGAGTTCTGAGTGCGGTACTTCTCGGACTTGGCGAGTTGCTCGGCGGCGCCAACGGCCTGGTCATGGCGTTCGTGTTTGCCGCCCTCATGAACTTCGGCTCCTACTGGTTCTCGGACAAGATCGTCCTGCGCATGTACCACGCGCAGGAGGTTGGCCCCGAGCATCTCCTGTATCGCACCGTCGAGCGGCTGGCCGCGAGGGCGAGCCTCCCGATGCCCAAGGTCTACGTCATTCCGGATCCGTCGCCGAACGCGTTCGCGACGGGACGCAATCCGGCG
This sequence comes from uncultured Vicinamibacterales bacterium, assembly GCA_964476725.1. GTDB lineage: Bacteria > Acidobacteriota > Vicinamibacteria > Vicinamibacterales > 2-12-FULL-66-21 > JALZOC01. Next base: position 13,066 of record CAYZBZ010000071.1, on the reverse strand, counting down.
CACGCCTCCGTGGCGGCGACGGAGGGCATCCTCAAGGTGCTCAGCGAGCATGAGCTCGAAGGGGTCATCGCGCATGAGCTGGCGCACGTGAAGAACCGCGACATCCTCATCAGCTCGGTCGCGGCGACGATTGCCGCGGCCATCATGATGGTGGCCCGTATGGCTCACTTCGCCGCGCTCTTTGGCGGCTACGGAAACCGGGACGACCGCGGCGGCGGCACCAATCCGATTGCGCTCCTGGCGATGATGATCTTTGCTCCGCTGGCGGCGATGCTGATCCAGATGGCGATCTCGCGGTCGCGGGAGTTCGCCGCCGACGCCGGCGGGGCGGCCATTGTCGGCAACCCGTATGGGTTGGCGGACGCGCTGCGCAAGATTGACGCAGTGTCGAAGCGCGTTCCCCTCGACGCGAACCCGGCGACGGCGCACATGTTCATCGTCAAGCCGTTCTCCGGCCGCGGAATCACGTCGCTTTTCAGCAGCCACCCGCCGACCGAGGCGCGGATCCAGGCCCTGCTCGGCGGAGCGCGGTAAGAGAAAGACTCTCCACTCTAGAGGAGATACGCGAGCGCGAAGCCGATCTGCGCGACGAACATCATTCGATACATGTGGGCCCAGGAGACGTGATTCTCCTCGATGGCGAGGTCTTCGGGGCGGCGGAGCATCAGGTAGCACACGTACGCGCCGTACACCGTCATGAGGAGCGACAGCGCGTAGAGGAGGATCGGGTTGCCGGTGAGGATGTGCGCCCGGGCGCCGACGGCGATCATCACGAAAGGCACGATGAACGACGGCGAGATCATCCAGGCTGCCTTGCGCACCCCGTGGATGATCGGCAGCGTGCGGCACCCGCCCTGGGCATCCCCCTCCATGTCCGCGAAGTCCTTCGTCGTTGACGCGCCGAGCAGGAAGAGCCCGAAGATCGCGCCGATGAACCAGGGTTCGGCGCCGAAGATGGTCTTGACCGCCGACCAGCCCGCCACTTTCAACAGCACCCCGCGGGGAATCGCGATCGTCAGGTTCGCCCAGATCCCCAGCCGTTTGGTGCGAAACGGGGGCACGGAGTAGAGCACGGTGATGGCCGTCGCGACCAGGACAATCCAGAAGCACTCGTGCCGGCCGCCCGGCGCGACGAGCCACGCGAGCACGAGCGCGGACGCGTAAGCCGCGAGCGTGAAGGTCCACGCGTCGGGCATCGAGATCCGCCCCGACGGCAACGGCCGCTTCGGTTTGTTCACGCGGTCGATGTCGAGGTCGTAGATCTGGTTCAGCGCATTCGACGCGGCGTTGAGCACCGCCGCCATGGCGAGCCCGATGAAGGGATGGAGCAGCAGGTCGCCGCTCCAGGCCTCCCTGGGTGCGGCCCCCGCCGCCGTCGCGGCCCCCGACGCAAACCCCAGCGCAGGCGCCACGAGCGTGAACGGACGCGAGAACTCGAGCAGCAGCGAGGCACGTGACTGTCGGCCCGTCATTCGAACGCCTTCGCGAGGAGGACCGCAGCGGCCGCGGCAATTGCCGTGTTCAGAAAGTTCAGGACGTCGTTGTTGACGACCCCGGGGCCCTCGAGCGCGGCGCCCATGGCGCTCTCCGTGAACGATCCGATCGTCGCGCCGGCGATGACAGGCATGAGCATTCGAGCCGGCACGAGCCCGAGCGCCACGCCGAGCGCGCCGAGCGCGAGCGCGCCGAGAAGTCCAGCGGCCGTGCCCTCGGGGGACACGGCGCCGGAAGTTCCGGGAGCCACGGGCCGCAGCGTCGAGACGAGATACGTCCGGCGTCCCCATGCTTTGCCGATCTCGCTGGCGGCCGTATCGCTCCCTCCCGCCGCGAGCGCCGCGACAAACGCGAGGAGCGCCGGCTCTGTCGCGTAGCTCAACGCCGAGAGCGCCGCTGCCGCGGCCGCCATGCCGGTGTTCGCGAACGCGTTCCCGGCCCCTCGTCGTCCGCCGCGAGCCTCTGCGATGCCGAGCAGCCTCTTTCGCCGCAGTCCGAGCCGGGACGTGACGACGGCCATGACGAACGTCGCGAGGAGGAGCAGCCATCCGCCCCACCCGGCGGTGAGCAGGATCGCGATTCCCAGCATCGCCCCGCAGACGGCGCCCGAGACCGTGACGGTCCTGGCGAAGTAGCCGGCGGTCGCGACGGCCACATTGGCCGCGATCGCCGCCGGCAGCGCCGCGGCCGCGGCGGCCGAGAGCGCTGCGGCCTGATCCTCGCTGACGAGCGACGCCCACCAAAGCACGCCGCCCGCGGTGGCCGCGACGGAGAGGTTGTCGTCGAGCCTCATCGGAATCGTCTCGACCGCCGCCGCCGCAACCGCCGCGAGGAGCGGCGCTGCAATCGAGAACCACAGGTACGGCGGAGGGACGATGACGGGGCGGCACCACCAGCACAGGAACGAGGCCGCGGCGCCGCCGAACAGGACGAACGCCGCGCTCCCCGCGATCGACTTCTCGCGGTTCCACGGAATGCGAGGGCTCCTGATGTGCCGGCCCGCCAGAGTGGCCATGCCGTCGCCGAACGCGAGCACCCCCCACGCGCTGGCCACGATGTCGCGTCGATCTGGAAATGCAAATATCAGCAGCAGGATGGCGACGGGGTAGAGCGTCACGCCGGAGGAGTACTTCTTCGCCGATTCCGCAGGTCTGTACAGCCGGTGTCCTGCAATGCGCGGAAGGGCATACAGGTTGAACGCGATTCCGGCGCCTGCCAGGATGGCCCCTTCCCACCAACTGAGATACTTCAGCAGCAGCGCGAGGCTGCCCACCGCGATGTGCACCAGTTGCCGGCCGTCTTCGGAGAAGCGCGGCGTGCGTGTCATGAGCGTCGGGTCAGCGAGCGGGACGTCTCGTGCCGCCAGTAGTCAAGCAGATCGACGAGCGTGCGTTCGATCGGAATTTCCGGCGTCCAGCCTGCCTCCGCGCCGATGCGCGTGCGGTCCCCCGCGATGATGGGGTTGTCGCTCGGACGCAGCCGCGCGGGGTCCACCGCGACGTCGATCGACGCCCGCGACAGGCCCACGAGCGCGTCGAGCAGGTCCCTGACGCGATACGCCAGCCCGGAGCACACGTTATACGGCCGGGCGGGGCGCCCTCGCTGGAGGAGGAGCCGGTACGCGCGCACGGTGTCGCGAACGTCCGTGATGTCGCGCCGCGCCTCGAGATTCCCCACGCGCAGCACCGGCTCGCGCAGTCCCGCTTCGATTTCGGCGATCTGCCGGGCGAAGCTCGAGGTCACGAACGTGGGCGATTGACGAGGTCCGGCGTGGTTGAAGGGGCGCACGACGAACACCGGCACATGGCCGGCGCGGAAGGCCAGCATCTCCTGCGCTAGTTTGCTCACCCCGTAGGGATCGGCCGGTCCGATGGGGTCGTCTTCCGCCAGCGGCTGCGTCGACGGTTCATACACCAGCGCGGAGCCGGTGACGAGCACGGGGCAGTCGAGCCGCGCATCCCGCACCCCTTCGAGAAGATGATGCGTGCCGAGCACGTTGACCCGCAGCGCGCGCTCCGGCTCGGCCCATGATTCCCCGACGTGCGCGATGCCGGCGCAGTGATAGATGGCGGATGGCCGGAGGTCGGCCAGCGCGCGCGCGACGGCCGGGCGATCGATCAGGTCGACGGCGTTCCAGCGCACGCGTGATGCTGCTCCTGGCTCACGCGCGTCCTGCGCTTCGGCGCGTCCTCCGCGGTGCGACCATGCGGCGACCGCCGGCTCGGTCTCGAGCAGGTGATCGATGAGATGGCTACCGGCGAATCCGGTGGCGCCCGTGACCAGGGGAAGACCAGACACGGCAGGAATGTCAGGCGCGGCGTTCGCCGTACTGGGCGTTGTAATACGCGCGGAAGTTCGGGTCGCCGTCCTTGATCGGCCTCCACCACCATTCGTTCTGGCGGTACCACGCGACCGTTTCATGCAGGCCGAGCTCGAACGGCACCCGGGGCATCCAGCCAAGCGCCTGCAGCTTCGACGTGTCGAGCGAGTAGCGCCGATCGTGTCCCGGCCGGTCCGCCACCGGGCGGATGAGCGATTCCGGCTTGCCGGCGAGCTCCAGGATGCGCTTCGTCAGATCGACATTGCGAACGTGATTGCCGCCGCCGACGTTGTACACCTCGCCGGGCGAGCCGTGGTGAATCAGCAGATCGATCGCCTGACAGTGGTCCGACACGTGCAGCCAGTCGCGCTCGTTGAGCCCATCCCCGTACAAAGGCACCGGCACGTCGTCGATCGCATTCGTGATGAAGAGCGGGATGACCTTTTCTGGAAACTGGAAAGGGCCGTAGTTGTTCGACGCCCGTGTGATGATGACCGGCACGTCGTACGACGCCCAGTAGCTGTAGGCGAGCCGGTCGGCCCCGGCCTTGCTGGCGGAATAGGGGTTGCGGGGTCGCAGCTCGTCCGTCTCGCGGCTGGAACCCTCCGGCACGCTGCCGTAGACCTCGTCGGTCGAGATCTGCACGAACCGGCGGAGCTTCGGCGTCTGCCGCGCCGCCTCGAGCAGCACGAACGTGCCGAACACGTCCGTCGTGATGAACTCCCCGGCGCTCATCAGCGACCGATCGACGTGGGTCTCGGCGGCGAAGTGCACGACGATGTCGGAGGCGGCCACGAGCGCCGTGACGACTCCCGGGTCCGCGACGTCCCCCTGCACGAACGCGTGCCGCGAGTGATTGATCACGTCCTTCAGGTTCTCGAGCCGGCCCGCGTAGGTCAGCTTGTCGAGCGTGGTGACCTGCCAGTCGGCATGCGCCGCGAGCGCGTGACGGACGAAGTTGGATCCGATGAACCCGGCGCCGCCGGTGACGAGGACGTTAACCATCTTTGCGCGACCAGTCGTACGGCAGCGATCCGTGCGGCTCGAGGCGGTACTCGTCGGGCTCGCTGTGGTTGTACGGGTTGTTCGGCACGTTGACGACGAGCGACGGCTCCAGACTGATGCACTTCCAGCCGTGATACACGAGGTTGGGCACCTGGACCAGCGTGGGATTCCGGGACCCCAGGAAGAATTCGTTCACGGCCCCTTTCGTCGGAGAGTCGTCGCGCGTGTCGATGAGCACGAGCTTCACCATACCCGCGATGCAGGCGAAGTTGTCGATCTGGCGTCTGTGATAGTGCCAAGCCTTGACGACGCCGGGATACGTCGCCGACACGTACACCTGGCCGAATTCGGTAAAGAGGTTCGTCTCATCCGAGCGCAGAATCTCCATCAGCCAGCCGCGCTCATCCGGAATGAGCCTCATGGGCTTCGTCTTGACCCCATCGATGGCTGTGCGGGTCGGAGCTGCGTACTTCGTCGCGTCTGTCACGGTCATGCCCTCACCAACGGATGCCGACCTCGGAGTTGTCCCCCAGCATGAACCGGTACGCCGACGGCTTCACGGGCAGCCGGTAGATCCTCACGTTCTTCCCGATCAGGCTGTCCTCGATGCGCGTCGCCAGATTGCTGATGGTACTGCCTTCGAGCACGATGCTGTGCTCGATCTCGGATTCCCGGATCTCGGCGTCGTTCATGATCGACGTGAACGGCCCCACGTAGGCGTTCACGATGCGCGCGCGCGCGCCGATGATGGCCGGTCCACGCACGACCGAGTGCTCGACGGACGCGCCGGCCTCGATGATGACCTTCCCCTCCACGCGGGAGTCGGCGTCGACCGTTCCGTCGACGCGCCGCTCGATCGTCTCGAGAATCAGGCGGTTGGCTTCCAGCATGTCCTCGAGCTTGCCCGTGTCTTTCCACCACCCGTCGACGATGTGCGGCCGTACCTCGAGGCCGCGGTCGATCAGGTGCTGGATGGCGTCGGTGATTTCCAGCTCGTTGCGGAAGCTCGGGCGGATAGCCTTCACCGCGTCGAACACCGCCGGCGAGAACATGTACACCCCGACCAGCGCGAGATCGCTCATGGGTTGCTGGGGCTTCTCGACGAGCCGTACCACGCGGCCGTTCTCGAGCTCCGCGACGCCGAACATCTGCGGGTCGGGCACGCGCGCCAGCAGGATTTGCGCCGCCGGCTTCTCCCGGACGAACTCTTCCACGAATCCGGTGATCCCCTTGTTCAACAGGTTGTCGCCGAGATACACGACGAACGAGTCGCCGCCGATGAACGCCTCGCTGATGAGGACGGCGTGGGCCAGCCCGCGCGGCGCGTCCTGCTCGATGTACGTGACGGTGACCCCCCACGCCGAGCCGTCGCCCACCGCCGCGCGAATCTCCGCCTGCGTGTCGCCGACCACGATGCCGATCTCGCGGATGCCGGCCTGGGCGAGCGCCTCGATGCCATAGAAGAGGACCGGTTTGTTTGCGACCGGCACGAGCTGCTTCGCGCTCGTATATGTGAGCGGCCGGAGGCGGGTGCCCTTCCCGCCGCTGAGGATCAGTCCCTTCATCATCTGCTCTGCCCGCCGAACGCGCCGAACAAGTTCGAGAACGTGCCGATGCCCGCGAGCGTGAACGACAGATTGAAGCGGCGGTCCTGCGTGACGCCGATCGCGGCGAAGCTGCCTTCGAGGTTGTACGTCTGGTACTCGACGCCAATCCCGCAGCACTGCGCATTGTAATATGCGGTGAACCGCTGCTGGAGAAACGTGTCGCGCCGCAGGTCGTAGTTCATCGAGTAGCTGCCGCCAAGGTGCCCGCCAGGCCGGGTGAGCGTGGTGCTCGCAGTCAGGTAGTTCGTCGCGGTCAGCGGATTGTCGAAGCCTTTCAGCGTCGGAATGTAGCGGCGCCGGCTCCATCCCGCGTTCGCCTGCAGCCAGCCGGCCGCGCTGAAGCTGCCGCTGGCGGCGAGCGTGCGCAACGTGTGCACGGTCGGATCCCAATCCGTGCGGAACTCCGCCTGCAGCCGCTCGGTCGGGGCGCCGCGTAGCTGCAGCGCGACGGGGAGGAAATTGGTCGGCGCGGTCGTGCCGAAACCGCTCTGGCTGTACGTGTCGTACCTGGAGGCCTCCGGGTTGGTCACGTAGCTCTGCGACAGGATGGCGCTCAGGATCTCGCGCGACGAGGCCTTCTTCGCGTACAGCCGGTTCGCGATGCCGTAATTGTACCGGGTCAGGCTCCCGACCGCGAAGTCGGTGCCTTCCAGTAGCACGATCCGGTCGAAGTTGTCGATCGCGGTCACGCGCTGAATCGTGAGCGTCGGCTCGATGACATGCTTGAACTTCTCGGCGTAGCCGTTGCCCGGAGCATTCCAGATCCGGTTGAAGACCGGCCCCGTGATGCGTGCCTGGAAATCGAGGAACTGACGGCGGATTGGCTCCGGCACCTGGACGCGGCTCGCGTTCAGGCTCTCCGTCCAGTACGTCCCGCGCCAGGAGACGGCCGAGTTGACGGTCAGGAACTGCCAGCGCGTGAAAGGAATCCGCAGCGTCGGGTTGAAGTCGAACTTCGAGAGCCCCTGATCGGCCGTCTTCACATCGTCGGTCGTCGTGCTGCGCACAAGGGTCACGAACTCGCTGTTGACGCCGAAGTACAACGGCGCGCCGGCGATCGGCCGCTCGCCTCGGCTCAGCGACACCCGAGGCAGCGATCCGGTCGTCTGGAACGAGGTCGCGCTGCCGAAATAGTCGCTGCGGTCGGCGGTGGCGCTCAACGAGTACTCTTTCCAGTTTCCGCTGAGGTTGCTGCCGAACCGCCGTGACTGCCTGGTGGACTGGAAGATGTTCTGCTGGTAGCGCTGCTGGGTCACGAGGCTGGAGAAGTAGTCGGCGTTGGCCCGGAAGCGGAGATTGAGCGGCAGCCGGTCCGAGACGGTCCCGCTGAACGTATAGCTGCGGCGGCCGGCGTACTGCACCTCCGTGCCGTCGGCCTGCGGGTAGCTCGTCGGGTGCTCGTTGAGGAACGAGAACTGCGTGTTCCCCTGTGAGCTGGCGCCGCGCACGTAGCGGTACTCGCCGCCGATCTGCTGGCCTGTCTTCGAGAACCAGTCGTGCATGATCGTGGCGTCCTGACTGCGGTTGATGGCCCAGAAAAACGCGTTGCTGATCGACTGCCCGCGCGCGGTCGTGGATCCATAGATCGGCATGACGAACCCGGTCGCGCGGTCGTCCTCCTGAATGGGGTAGTAGAAGATCGGCAGGTAGAGGATCGGCACGTCCTTCACCCGGAAGATCGCGCCCGTGAGCAGCGCGTAGTCGTCGAGATTCAGCGTGATCGACCGCGACTGCATCTCCCAGCGAGGCGCCGGCTGCACGCACGTCGTGAAGTTGCCCCGGACGATGCGGTACTTCTTCGGCCCTATCTTGTGGATTTCGTCGCCGCGGAACATCAGATCCGGTTCCTGCGAGCCTAACAGGCCCGGCTCCTTTGCCTCTCGCAGCGTCGCGTTGCCGCGCGCCTGGTAGAACGTGCCGGTCTTGGTCTTCGTGTTGAACTCCATGCGCTCCGCGAAAATACGGTTCCCGCCGGACGTGTACACGACGCGACCTTGCGCGATCACACGGCCCTCGGCCTGGAAGCTCTCGACGTGATCGGCCATGAGCTGCATGTCGTCGCAGTCGATCTGGACGGGCGCCTCGCCGGTGCCTTCGAGCACGTAATGGTCACCCTCGAGGTGGGTGGCCGTCATGTTCTGCAGCTGGTAAACCCGGCACCCGGCGAGACTGGTCTGTGCGCGTGCGGCGGCCGGGGCGCCGAACCACTCGATTACCGCGCAGATGGCCAGGATGAAGCTGAGGCGAAGCATGAAGTCGGTGGTGATCCGTCGGCCGGGAATCAGCGAAGACTATCACGCAGGGGACCGATCAGAAAGATCGAACCGGCCACGACGACGGGCCCTCGGAAGCGCCTCGCGTGGGCCAGCGCACCGGCGGGGTCGGCGATGGCGTCGACGGGGACCGGCGCCCCAGCGACCTCGGCCGCGATGGCGGCGAGCTCCGCCGCGGGAATCGCGCGCAGGTTGGGGGCCGTCGTGCACACGATGCGCGCGCACAGCGGGACGAGCGCGGCGAGCATGCTGCGCACGTCCTTGTCGCGCATGGCGCCGAACAGCAGCGAGACGTCCCTCCAGCCGATCTCCCGCAGATAGGCGGCGAGCGCCCGCGCGCCGGCGGGATTGTGCGCGGCATCGAGAAGGATGTCGGTCTCTCCGGCGCGGAACCGCTCGAGCCGCGCCGGCCATTCGGCGCGGCTCAGCCCCGCACGCACGGCCTCGTCCGGGACCGGCGTCCCCGCCCGATCGAGCTCGTCCAGCAGACCGACGGCCACGGCCGCGTTGTCGCGCTGGTGGCGCCCGCGCAGCGCAAGCCTGACCCCGTCCAGCGATCGGCGCGCCGTGCGCACGTCCACGATCGCAGGATCCGCCCGCTCGACGAGCCGCACGACGTTCGTCGCGAGCACCAGGGGGGCGCCGCGCTCCACGCAGGTCTCGCGGACCACGCGTTCGGCCTCCGGCGGCAGCGGACCGCACACCACGGGAACGCCCGGCTTGATGATGCCCGCTTTCTCGCGAGCGATGGACTCGAGCGAGTCCCCGAGCTGCGCCTGGTGATCGAAGTCGACGGACGTGATGGCGGTGGCGATGGGAGTCACGACGTTCGTCGCATCGAGCCGTCCTCCGAGCCCGACTTCGAGCACCGCGATGTCGATCGCCGCCCGGCGGAACAGCTCGAACGCCACGGCCGTGGTGCATTCAAAGAATGTGGGCAGCGCGGTCTTTATCAGCGACTCGACGGCGGCCTGTACCCGACCGGCCGCGTCGCGCAGCGCGTCGGTCCGGATCTCTTCGCCGTCGACGACGAACCGCTCTTCAAGGCGGGTGAGGTGCGGGGACGTGTACCGCGCGGCTCGGTACCCGGCGGCGCGCAGCGCCGTCTCCACCATGACGGTGACCGATCCCTTGCCGTTCGTACCGGCGACGACGATCGAACGGAAGGCCCGCTCAGGATGGTCCAGTGCCTCGCACAGCCTGGTGATGTTCTCGAGGCCGAACTTCATCCCGAACCGCTCGAGGTCGAAGAGAAACTGCAGCGGATCGGAGGACGTCACGGCCATGCGTCCAGGGCTGCTAGATGGCCTTCGTCGTTGGTTGCGACTCCGGCCGCTGGATGCCGGCCCCGCCAAAGCGGAGCACGCGCGTGACGGCGTCTTTCAGCTCGCGGCGATCGATGACGAGGTCGAGCATGCCGTGCTCGACGAGAAACTCGCTGCGCTGGAAGCCCTCGGGCAGCTGCTGCCGGATCGTCTGCTCGATCACGCGCGGACCGGCGAACCCGATGAGCGCGCGCGGCTCCGCGATGTTCACGTCGCCGAGCATCGCAAAGCTCGCCGTGACACCGCCCGTCGTCGGATCGGTGAGGATCGAGATGTACGGCAGGCGGGCCCGATCCAGACGCGCGAGCGCCGCGCTGATCTTCGCCATCTGCATCAGCGAGAGCGCCCCTTCCATCATCCGCGCGCCGCCGGAGCACGATACGATGATGACCGGCAGCCGCTGAGCAATCGCCCGCTCGATGGCTCGCGTGATCTTCTCTCCGACGACCACGCCCATGCTTCCGCCGATGAAGCCGTACTCCATCGCCGCCACCACGCACTGGAAGCCGCCGATGAGCCCCGTGGCGGTGATGACCGCGTCCTGCAGGCCGGTGCCGGCGATGCTCGTCTCGATCCGCTGGCGATACGGCTTCGTGTCGGTGAACTGCAGCGGATCGATGGAGGTCAGGCCCGAGTCGAACTCCTCCCAGTCCCCGTCGAACAGTGTGCGCAGGCGTTCAGCCGCGCTCAACCGGAAGTGATGGCCGCACTTCGTGCAGACGCTGAGGCTCGCCGCGAGATCCTTGTTGTAGATGATGTGCGCGCACGACGGGCACTTGACCCACAGCCCCTCCGGCACGCGGCTCTTGTCCGGCGACGGCTCGATCGGCTTGCGCACCTTCTTGAACCAGGCCATTCAGGGAGCATATAACACGGCAAGGCCCTGGGCTGTAGGCCCTGGACCTTGGCCGGCGTTGATGAGGTCACTTGGCGGAAGCGGTGTCCGGGGGGACGAGGGGCAAGGGAAAGGCCCAAAGCCCAGAGCCTAGAGCCCAGAGCCCAGAGTTCAGGCCCGCGGCACGTAGTACCGCGTGCCCCTGCCCATGCTGCGCAGCTGGCGCTCGAGGTCGGCGAGCGCCTCTTCGCCCCACGACAGATCGAACTGCGACGTCTCGACGACGAGCAGCGGCGTGGCGTTGTAGTGGAAGAAGAAGTGGTTGTACGCCTCGTTCAGCTCGCGGATGTACTCGTCGCCGAGCGGCGCGAGCTCCGGGTTGGCGCGCTCCCGGTCGCGCAGGCGGCGCCTCAGGACGTCGGCTGGCGTCTGCAGATAGATCACGAGATCCGGCGACGGCACGTCCTTCGCGAGCAGCTCGTACAGCCGCTGGTAGATGAACAGCTCATTGTCGTCGAGGTTCAGATACGCGTAAATCTTGTCGCGATCGAAGAGGTAATCGCAGATGGTGAGCTGGCTGAACAGATCGCTCTGACGGAGCGACGTCTGCTGCCGGTGGCGTGACAGCGTATAGAAGAGCTGCGCCTGGAACCCTGCTCCCGGGCGCTCGCCGTAGAAGTCGGCCAGGAACGGATTGTCCCTGTCGTCGAGCACCACCGTCGCGTCGAGACGGGAGCCGAGTCGATCGGCAAGCAGGGACGTGCCGACGCCGGTCGGTCCCTCAATCGCGATGTATCGGAAATCCAGGGTTGAACCCAAGGTGCAGCGATGTGAGCGAAGTATAGCCAAAGGCCGCCGGGGATTGCGATAGCATTGTCCGGTGCGAATCGAGCGCATCGAGCTTCGCCTCCTGCGCCTTCCGCTGGTCCGTTTCTTCGAGACGAGCTTCGGACGGATTCACGACCGTCCCTTCGTGCTCGTCACGCTCGAAGAGGATGGCGAAGCGGGACTCGGCGAGTGCGTCGCCGATGCCAACCCCTTCTACAGCGCCGAGACCACGCGCACGGCCTGGCACATCATCGCCGAGTTCATCGCCCCGGTCGTCCTCGGGAGGGAGTTCAGCCATCCCCGCGAGATCTTCGGCGCGCTGGCCGGGATTCGCGGCCACCAGATGGCCAAGGCGGCCGTCGAGATGGCGGCGTGGGACCTGTTCGCGCGCCAGCAGGGACGGCGGCTCGCCGAGGTACTCGGCGGCAGCCCGGCGCACATCGAGTCCGGCATCGCCTCCGGCGTGTCGATCGGCATCCAGGACTCCTTCGACGAGCTCGCCGAACGCGTGGCGGTGGAACTGGCGGCCGGCTACCGCCGCATCAAGATCAAGATCAAGCCGGGGTGGGACATCGACGCGGTCGAGATGGTTCGGCGCCGCTTTGGCTCGATTCCGCTGATGGTCGACGCCAATGCCGCGTATCAACTGTCGGACGCGGATCGCCTCGCGGAGCTGGACCGCTTCGACCTGATGATGATCGAGCAGCCGCTCGACTACGATGACATCCGGGACCATGCCCGGCTGCAGGAGCGGATCCGGACGCCTGTCTGCCTCGACGAGTCCCTGCACACGGTCCGCATGGCGGAAGAGGCGATCGCGCTCGGCGCGTGCCGCATCATCAACATCAAGCCGGGCCGCGTCGGCGGGCATGGGGAGTCGATCCGGATGCACGATGTGGCCGTTCGACACGACGTCCCGGTGTGGCACGGGGGCATGCTGGAAAGCGGCATCGGGCGCGCCCACAATATTGCTCTGTCGACGCTGCCGGGGTTCACGCTGCCCGGCGACGTTGCGGCCAGCCGGCGCTACTTCGCGCCGGACCTCATCGATCCCGAGATCGACGTGCGGCCGGACGGCACGATTCAGGTCCCCTGCGCTCCAGGCATCGGCGTCAACGTCGTCTGCGACCGCGTGGCGGCAGCCACGTCCGAGCGGCTGGAGCTGCGCAGAACTTTATGAGAGACACAGCTATTGCCACTCGGGCCTGCGGGGCCGCCCTCCTGGCCTCGGTGATTGCCTCGGGATGCGCGAGCGCTCCGCCGGTCGTCACAGGGCCCACGACGACCTTCGAGCAGAAGATGGCGTGGACGCTGCAGCTGGAGGATCGCCGGATCCTGCGCATCGACGTCCCGCCGCCGGCACCGCCGCCTCCGGTGCG
>CAYZBZ010000070.1:0-16798 GCA_964476725.1 uncultured Vicinamibacterales bacterium | reverse complement strand
CATCGGAGGGCGTGGCCCGCGGCCGCCGCCCGCTCCGCCGGACGCTGCCGTGCCTGCAGCCGGAGTCGCCGCGCGTTCGCGCCCATACAGCATGAAGCCACCAAGGGCCAGCACCACGACGATCGGCAGAAGAATTATCTTGCGCATAACTATGTGTAGTTGAGGTCCGCGTTCCTGCCTATTGGCCTCCGGCGCCGACCGTCGCGCCGACACCTCGGGCACCGACTGCCTGCACGGTCTCGAAGTTCACCAGCGCCTTGCGATAGTTCAGCACCGCGCGCAGCTCGTTGTTGCGCGCGTCGGCGAAGTCACGCTGGGCCTGCACGACTTCGTAGTTGGTCGCCATCCCGACGTCCGCCTTGCTCTGCGCTGCCTCGAGCCGCTTCGCCGCCAGCTCGCGCGCCGCCGCCGTCGCCTGCACGCTCTCGAGCGAGCTTTGCACCGTCAGCGCGGCGTTGGTCACGTCGGTGGCAATCTGCAGCTCGAGCGCTTTCACGTTGACCTCGGTCTGCTGGAGCGACAGCTTCGAACGGGCAACAGTCGCCTCCTGGGCGCTCCTGCCAAGGGGATAGGCGAAATTCACTCCGACGGTCCACACAGGCGCATCGAATCCGGTGATGTTGCGCAGCGCGTCGAAGTAGCCGGATGGAATCGTCGTCGACGGCCGCACGCCGGTAATCGGGTCGGGCCCCCCGGTGAAATTGAAGATCGTTCCGCCGAGGCCATTGAGACCGTAGTTGGCAGTCAGGTTGAGCTGCGGCTTGGTCGCATCCACCTGGTTCTGCAGGTTGATGTCGCTGATCTTGAGGTTGTTCCTGGATTGCTGCAGATCCGTGCGCACGGCGAGCGCACGCGCAACCGCCGCCTCGAGATCGATCGGCTCGGGTGTGCTGGGCGGCCGGTCCACCGGGTTGATTGAGGACGTCCACAACGGGTCGTCTGTGCCCCCCACGATCAGGCGCTTGAGCGCGAGCTCCGAGGTGCGCACCGTCGCCTGCGACAGCACCAGCGTGTTCCGGCGGGCCGCCTGCTCGGCCTGCGCCGACACGACGTCAATGGGCGCCAGCGTGCCAATCTCCACACGCGACTGGTTGTCCTGCACCAGCCGGGCGGCGAGGTCGAAGGAGTTCTGCGCGGCTTCGACCGCCTGGATCGCGTAGACGAGGTCCCAGTAGGCGTTGCGCACGTTGGCGACGGTCGTTGCGGACGTGGCGGTCAGCGCGATCTCGTCGTTCTGCTGGGTCAGGCGGTTCGTCCTCAGCGCGGCGCGCGTCGCGTCGATCTTGAACCCGCGCCACAGAGGCTGGACCAGGTTCGCGGTGATCCCCGACTGGAACTGGGGGTTGCGGATGTTGACCGAGCTCGGACTGTTGAACCGGCTGTTTGTCCAGCCCACGTTGTAGTTGCCGCCACCCTTCCACAGGTTCTGGGCAATGCCGCTCGACCAGCTCTGGCGGACGCTCGTCGTCGGCTCGAAAATACCCTGTGTGGTGACGCGTGGCAGATCGGTCGTTCTGTTGTTGCTCGTCGCGGAGGTCAGGTTCAACCGGTAGCTGGCTTCGAGCCCCGCAATCGTGAAATCCATGAGCCGCGGCGTGATCCGCGCAACGGCGATGTCGATGTTCTTTTCCAGGCCGCGCTGCACAGCCTCCTGGATGCCGAGATCCACGCGCGGCCCCGGCGTGACGAAGGGCACCCCGGGCACGGGCGCCTGCGTGCCCCCCTGCTGGGCCACGGCCTGGGCGATGAGCGCCTTGACATGTTCGATGCTCGTGTCCTGTGCCGCCGCGGGCATGGCGGCGACGAAGACAAAGCCGGCTGCAGCCAGCATGCGTGCGGTCTTACTCACGAGAGCCTCCAGAAGTTTATTGCGAAGAAGAAAAACCAGCAGCCTAGCGGCGCCCGGTCGGGTCTGTTGATCTACGACGGCTGGCTTCCCAACGATCCACCATCGCCTGCAGTTTCGTCCGTTGATCGGCGGAAAGCACGCCACGCATCCGGTACAGCATCAGCGTGCGGGTCTTGGAGAGCTCCGCGCGCGTGCCCTCCAGCCGGTCGATTTGCTGACTCAGGGTCGCGAGATCCGCCGAGTTGTCTCTAATGGTCTGGGACAGCGCCGCCTCGAGCTTGTCGAGCTTCTGCTTGGTGGCCTCGAGCTTCGGCCGCGTCGCCTGGAAAATGCTTTCGATCTCGGCCGATTGCTGGCTCGTGATGCCAAGCTCGATCCGGGTGTCCCCCTGCCAGAACTTGAAGGGGCGATGCCCTTCCTGAGGCTTGCCGTCCTTGTCCTTGTCCTTGGCCTTGGCCGGGCCAGGCTCCCCCGGCCTCTGGCCACGCTGGTCGGCCTGTGCCACGCTGCCCGGCGGGTGCTCGCACAAGGCGCCGGCCGAAGCCGGGACGCCGTACGCCATCACGGCTGCGAGTACCCATGCGGTCTGGCTTGCCATAGTGAGTCTGCCTTCTTCGGGTGATGTTTACAGCGCTTACTACGACTCTCTTACGCGCCCCGTTTACCCGCCTTCCTCGCCCGGCAGCGTGGCCGGCCGGGCTTTCGCCTTCAGCCCAACCCCTGCGACTCCGAGGCTGGCGCCCCGTCAGCCTGCCGCTCGGCCGTCTCAATCCCCGAACAGAACGCCTCGAGCTTCCTGATCACTTCCCCGACGATGTTGTTCGGCGTCGACGCCCCGGCCGTCAAGCCGATGACGACGCGTCCTGACGCCGGCAGCCAGCCCCGCGTCACTTCTTCGGTCCCGACCGTGGTTGACGGCGCGCCGACAGGCCGGTGCCGGATTTCGTCCCCGGTGGCCATGCATTCAGGGTCGGCGATGTGGTACGTCCGCACCCTGGCCGCGCAGATGCGGGCGAGATTGCAGGTGTTGCTGCTGTTGTACCCGCCGACGACCACCATCAGGTCGAGCGGCTCGTCGTCGAGGAGCGCGATGACGGCGTCCTGGCGTTCCTGCGTCGCGCTGCAGATGGTGTCGAACGCGCGGAAGTGGGTGGCAAGCGCCGCCTCTCCGTAGCGCTCCCGCATCGCCTCGCGGAACATCACGCCGATCTCGAGCGACTCGGACATCAGCATCGTGGTCTGGTTTGCGCAGCCGGTTCGAGCTAGATCCCGTTCCGGGTCGAATCCAGGGGAGACGGCCTCCGCAAAGAGCGCGAGGAACCGGTCGCGGTCGCCGCCCGAGCGGATGTAGTCGCAGACGATAGCCGCTTCGGCGCGGTCGAGCACGACCAGGTAGCGCCCCTGCGGGTACTTCAGCGCCTGTGAAGCGGTCGCGCGCGTTTCCTCGTGCCTGACCTTCCCGTGAATGATCGACGTGAAGCCGTCCTGGGCGTACCGCACGACGTTTTTCCACACGTTCAGCACGGACCCGCACGTCGTGTCGACGAGCGTGCAGCCCTGGCTGGACAGCTGCGCCATGTCGCTCACGGTCACGCCGAACGCGGGCAGGATCACCACGTCGTCCGCGCCCAGCAGGTCGGGACGCTCGGTGCTGTCGGACAGGAACCGGATGCCCGCCTCGCGAAGGCGATCGTTGACGTGCGGGTTGTGGATGATCTCGCCGGTCAGGAAGACGTTCCGGCCAGGGAAGCGGCGGCGTGCCTGGTAGGCGTAGTCGACCGCGCGGTCGACGCCGTAACAGAACCCGAACTCCCGCGCGAGGTGCACGGTCAGGCGGCCGGTGTCGTAGCGATAGTCATTGGATCGCACGCGATCGACAATGGCGCTGTCGTAGGCGGCGGCAAGCTCGCCGGCGACAGCCTCTTTCATGTCGAGGCCCTTGCGGAAGATGAGCGGCTGGGACGGGCCCACCACCCTACCTGGGCTGCTCGCCGGCGCGCGGCGTGAACTCGTCGAGCGCCCGCAGCTCCGGCACGGCCGGACGGGAGAGCGACGCGTCGAGCTCGGAGAGAAACGCTTCATCGCCGAGGGTCGTGCTGACGGTCCTGATGCCCCCTTCCGGGCGGTCGGGAGATCGACGGGCGTCCGCGACCCGAGTCTGTGCGGCCGGTGCACTGTTGGTGGTCAACGAGGGACGGAGATCCCTGAGCTGACCCACCCCGACGCCTACGATCAGGCCGGCAGCGGCCGCCGCGGCAACCCACCGCGAGGCGGACGAGGAGCGAGAGGCCAGGGGCTGTGAGCACTTCGGAAAGGCAATGACCCGCGCCGGGCGTTCGGCCGCCTCGAGACGACGGAAAATCTGCGCGTGCTGGGCCGCCAGGCGTTCCGCCGAAAAGGCTTCGTCTGCTTCGGCCGTCGCCTCGCCCCGCAGCTCTTCGAGCCACCCCGAAAACGCGGCAAGACGCGAGCGGCAGGCTACACAGGTGTGCAGATGCGGTTGCGATGGCTGGACGCCCGACAAGGACCGGTCGGTCCAGATCGCGGCGAGCGCGGCGTCGTCCAGGTGGCGGTTGAGCCGCAGTCGGTCAAGAATTGACACGGCGTTTCTCCACGGTAGTTCCGGCGCCCGCGCTGTCTCCCAGCAGCGTGCGCAGCTTGCGGATCGCACGGAACAGGTGAACGCGCACGGTAGATTCGTTCAGGCCGGTCAGCACGCTCACTTCGCGCGATGTGCAGCCTTCGTAATGACTCAACATGAACACCGAGCGCTGGCGCTCGGGCAGCTTCGACAGCGCGCGGCTCAGCGCCTTGCGGCGCTCGCGCGCGAGCAGCTGATCCTCCGGCGACGGCCCGCGTCCCGCCATGCGCTCGGCGAAATCGCGCTCTCCGCCAGGCCCGTCGGGCATCGGCGCAATCCAGCGCTCGCGGCGGGTCCGCGCCTTGATACGGTCCAGGCACCCGTTAATCAGGATGCGCGTGAACCAGATTTCGAACGGAAGCTCTTCCCGGAACGACGAGAGGTGCGAGTACGCCTTGACGAAGGCGTCCTGCACCGCTTCATCCGCTTCGGCCGAGTCGCGCATGTAGTGATACGCGATCCGCGCGGCCCGACGCTGGTGCCTGGCCACCAGTTCGGCGTATCGCTCGCGCGCTTCGGCATACCGGCCGTCCGCCTGCATGGCCTTGACGGCCGAGGCTGCGGCCCCGTCCGCTTCGCGGCCGGGAAGTCCCGCTGCCTGAGCTCCTGTCATGAATTACGCCTCGAAGGCCGGAATGTTTACTGCACACGGGAGATCGGGCTTGTCGGGCCCGTGGTTACGGCGCCGGATCGACGATGCATCCATTATACGGGTGCCGGTATACGGGTGCCGGTAGTTAGAATGATCGGCATGCCGCACGAAACCGGCGGTCCCTTGTCGCAGGGCCGTCCCCGCGCTTCGGAATTCGTGTTTGCCCGGCTCCGATATGACTCAGGAGGCTGGGATTACAACCCCAAGGTCGCGGCCAGCACGAGTACCTGCGCGCGGTGGGATTGTCTCATCACCATGAGTTTGGTACCGGGAAAATACCTCTGCAGAATCGCCGGCAGCCGTGTGCCGGCGCGGATGCGCGCGAGCGCGCCCGCCTGGCACAATCCCACACCGTGCCCGAAGCCGCGTCCCTCGAAGACGAACGCGGCGCCCTCGCGCCGCACGTCGAACCAGGTGCTCTTGATCGTGCGCCCGCCGAACGCCCGGGTCAGCACGTCTCGCAGCGCTTCGCCGCGAACGATGCGCTCCTCGGTGCCGTGCAGCGCGATTTGCTCCGCGCGACCTGCCGAGTCACGTTCCAGGATTTGAATGCCGTCGAGACGCCTGCCGACGCGCGTGCGCGGGTCCGCGTTGAGCGCCCGCTGTACCGACGCGCGCCCGGCTTCGTATCGCCACCGAGAGTGGACTTCTTCGGCGGGACCGTCATCCGCGATCGCCACGAGATAGGATCTGCCGGCGCCCCCCCAGACGTCAGCCGCTTTGCTCGTGTGGCCGCCGCAATCGGCGTGGAACAGCGCGTTTGCCGGCGCGCCGTCGAACCACAGCACGGTCCCGGACGTGCGGCGGCCCGCTTCGGCCGCTTGCCCGGCCCACCTCGAGGTCTGCAGCCGCGACGGCTGGAACAACTGGCAGTGGGTGGTCGCGCAAAGATCGAATCCTTCACGCGCGTGCCTGGCAAGGTGCGCGAGCGCATACGTGCGGCCAATCACTGCCTGGACCTCGAGCATCCGCTCCACCATGACCGGCTCGCCATCGGGGGGAGCGAACTCCGAGATGATCGTCGCCGCTACGTATTCCTCTATCGGCACGCTGCGGACGGTCGTCGTGCCTCCTTCCGCGACGCCGACGCGGACGACCCGCGGGGCCGCGGGAACGGCAGTGGGAAGGATCGCCCGCGTCGCGGGAGCCGTGCAGGCGACGGCGCCGGCCGTGACGAGAACCGCCAGGACACACCACGACGACTTCATGTTCCCATTATCGGCCTGACGCCGGTATAAACTTAGCGCCACGAGACTCGAGCCCTTTTGATGTCGCGGATCCTGGTCATCGACGACGACGCCGCCGTGCGCGACAGCATCGAACGCGTGCTGCGCACCGCTGGTTATACCGTGCAGGCGGCCGCGACTGGCGAGGAAGGGGTCCTCCTCGCGCGCGGCGGTGCGTTCGACGTCATCCTGTCCGACATGCGGATGCCCGGCCTGTCCGGTCTCGACGTGCTGCGGCAGCTGCGCGAGAACCGCGTCGATTCCGTGTTCATCATCATGACCGGTTTCGGCACGGTCGAGACCGCCGTCGAAGCGATGAAGCTCGGCGCGGTGGACTTCGTGCAGAAGCCGTTCTTCCGCGACGAGCTGCTGATGCGGGTGCGGTCAGCGGCGGAGCGGCGGCAGCTCGTGCGCCAGGTGGATTTGCTGCAGCGGCATATCCGGCCGCCGGGTTCGCTCGACACGCTGATCGGGACGAGCCCGGCCATGACCCAGGTGAAGGAGCTGATTCGTCGCGCGGCCCCCGCAACGGGCACGGTCCTCATCACGGGAGAAACCGGCACCGGCAAAGAGCTCGCGGCCCGCGCGATTCACGCAGGCAGCCCGCGCGCCGAGCGCTCCTTCGTGGCGCTGAACTGCGCGGCGCTGACCGAGTCCCTCCTCGAGAACGAGCTGTTCGGGCACGGCAAAGGGGCGTTTACCGGCGCCGCCGCGCCGCGCCCGGGTCTCATCGAGCACGCCTCGGGGGGCACGCTGTTCCTCGACGAGATCGGCGCGATGTCGAAGGCGCTCCAGGCCAAGCTGCTGCGCGCCCTCGAAGCGGGCGAGGTCCGGCGTATCGGCGAGAACGACAGCCGTCGGGTGGACGTCCGCTTTCTCGCCGCCACGAACATCGACCTGAAGAGCGCTATAGAGGCCGGGGAGTTCAGGAGCGATCTGTTCTACCGCCTCAACGTGCACCGCGTGCACATGCCAGCGCTGCGGCAGCGGGAGGGGGATCTGCGCCTGCTCGTCGATTACTTTCTCGCGCGGTTTGGCGCGGGGACCGTGGTCCAGCGCTGCGGCGACGAGGCCTGGGCGCTGCTCGCCGCCTACGACTTTCCGGGCAACGTGCGTCAACTCGAACACATCATCCAGCGCGCCGTCGCCATTGCGAGAGGTCCTGAGCTCGCGCCGGACGATCTGCCCGAGGAGGTCGTCGCGCGCCCGCCCGCCGCTCCGGCGCCCGAGGGGACCGTCGCCGCCGCCCGCGAACGGGCCGATCGCGAGATGATCGTCGCCACGCTGGCGCGGCACGGCGGCGAGATCACCGCAACCGCGCGCGAGCTGCAGGTCAGCCGCACGACGATGTGGCGGCTCATGAAGAAGTACGGAATCGGCGAACCCTGAACCCCTGAACCCTGAACCCTTGAACCTCCAAACGTTTCACCCCTGAAACATCCCCCGTCTCACTCCTGAAACGCGCACACAGCCATCGCTCATTGGCGGGTCGCGGCGTTCGCCGCTAACGGTCTGAGCGCGCACGGGTTCCCCAAGTCGCACACGACGTGAGCGGGTTGGGCGCGCGTCTTGCGAGCTGCTCACCGGCGGCGCCACCGTGTGCGCCTCGCCGAGTTCGCTTATGCACAGAGCACCGACAAGTCCGGTTTCGCTCCTGATCGTCCATGACGATGGCCCCATCGTCCGGCTGCTGGCCGAGACGGCGCACCTGCGCGGCTATCGGGCCGCGTGCGCGGCCTCGCTCGCCGAAACGCAGAAGGCGCTCGACGACAGAGCCTTCGACGTCGCGCTCGTCGATCTGGGGCCCGGCGCGGAGTCCGGTTTCGACGTCGTCCGGCGCATCAAGGAACAGACGCCGGATGCGGAGATCGTCGTCATGTCCTCGAGCACGTCGCTCGCCTCGGCGATCCATTCATACGAGCTGTCGGCGTTCGCCTTCGTGCAGAAGCCGTTCGACATCGGTCAGCTGTTCGCGACGCTCGAACGTGCGCTCGAGCGCCGCCGGATGAACCTCGACAACCGCCGGCTCGTGTGGGAGCTGCAGACGATCCATGAGATCGCCGACGGCATCGCGCGCTCCCTGGAGCTGCCGGACGTGCTCGCGGGCGCGCTGCAGAGCCTGGTCCGCGCGCTGGACGTCGCCGGCGGCTCGATCCGGCTGCGGGACGAGGTGACAGGCGTCTATCAGGACAAGGCCTTCGTGGGCCCGCACTCCGTGCGGGAGCTCTGGATGCACGGTCCGCTGCCGCGGCCGAGCGATCGTGTGATCGCCACCCGCACAGCCTTTCTCGTCGAGGATCTGCGGGAGTCGCTGCCAGCCGACTTCTCCGGAGATCTGCCGGTCCTCAGCGCGCTGAGCGTTCCGATGATGGCGGGGGACGATCTGCTCGGCACGCTCAGCCTGGGCGCCGCGACGCCGCGGCGCTTCCACCCGGCGGACCAGCGGCTCGTCGCGATCATCGCCGGGCAGATCGCGGTCTCCCTGCAGAATGCGCGGCTTCACGATATCGTCCGTCGCGGCAAGCGCGAGTGGGAACAGACGTTCGACGCGATCAGCGATCCGATCGCGGTGTTCGACAGCCGCGGCGGGCTGCTGCGCGGCAACGCCGCGCTCGCCGAGCATCTCGGCCGGCGCATCACGACGCTCCGCGGGTCCACCTGCCGCGACGTCGGGTTCTGCACGGCGGAGGGAGACGCGTGCGCGATCACGCGCGCCCTGGCGAGTAACGGCGGCCGCAGCGAAGTGACGCTGCCCGACGGCCAGATCTTCAGCGTGACGACCTTTCCGATCGGCGGCGGGCGGGACGGCGCCTCGGTCGTGCAGGTCGCGAAGAACGTCACCGAGGACATCCGGGGCGCCCGCCGGATGCAGCAGCTGAACGAGGAGCTGGCGCTCGCCAACGCGCGATCGATGGCGGCGCTCGAGCGCCTCAAATCCACGCAGGCGCAGCTGCTGCAGGCCGAGAAGCTGTCGGCGATCGGCCAGCTCGTGGCCGGCGTCGCGCACGAGCTGAACAACCCGCTCACGAGCGTCATCGGGTACGCGCAGCTGCTCGAGGAGGAACTGCGCGGTCCGGATCCGCTCCGGCCCGCTCCGGAGCTTGCGCAGGATCTCCGCCGCATCGCCGAGGAGTCGGAGCGCGCGGCCCGCATCGTGCGGAACCTGCTCGCGTTCGCGAGACGCCAGACGGCGGAGCGCGCGCCGCAGGACGTCGCCGACCTGTTCGGTCGCGTCTTGGCGCTCCGGTCCTACGAGCTGCGCCTCAACGGCATCGAGCTCGTGACCGACTTCCAGGCCTCGCTGCCATCGGTCATCGCCGACGGCAGCCAGCTGCAGCAGGCGCTGCTCAATCTTCTGCTCAACGCGGAACAGGCGATGCGTGGACGCTCGGCGAAGCGCCTGCGGGTCGGCACGCGGTACGACGAGGCCGCCGCGGCGGTCGAGCTGGTCATCAGCGACACCGGGCACGGCATCGATCACCCCAACCTGTCCCGCATCTTCGACCCCTTCTTCACGACCCGTGACGTCGGCGAAGGCACGGGCCTCGGCCTGAGCATCTGCTACGGCATCGTGAGGGATCACGGTGGGCAGATAACGGTCGAGAGCAGGGTGGACGCCGGCACGACCTTCACGCTGATGCTGCCTGCGCTGATCGGAGAGCAGGGGGCCGCCGAGCGCATCCTCGTCGCCCACCCCGAGCAAGGGGAGCGCGACTTCATCGCCACGGTGCTCGGCGGCTGGGGCTGCGAGGTCCTGACCGCCGCCTCGAGCGGCGACGCGCTCGCGATGTGCCGCGACCGTGCGCCACACGCAGCGTTCGTCGATCGCGGAATCATCGCGGCGGATCTCGGCGGATGGCGCGCGGCGCGCGCCGAAGGGGCCGCCATTCCCCTCATTCTCATGTCCATGTTGGCCGACGACGGCGACGTGGAACGGTTCGGGCGCGAGCAGGCGAGTGCCGTCCTGGCCCCGCCATTTCAGTTGCGGGCCATCCGTTCGGCGGTCCTCGCGGTTTCGAAGGAGTGTGTATGACAGGCCAGCGTCCCCTGCTCGTCGTCGTGGACGACGAGCAGGGCATTCTCGACGTCGTCAGCCGGTTCGCGCGGCGCACGGGATTCGACGTCATCGCGTGCTCCGGCGGGCGTGAGGCGATCGCGCACCTGCAGACGCGGCGGGCCGACGTGGCCATGGTCGACCTGCGGATGCCGGACATCGGCGGTCTCGACGTGATCCGGGCGATCCGGGAAATCGATTCGAACTGCCAGACGGTGCTGATGACGGGCTACGCGACGGTCGACACCGCGGTGGAGGCGATCAAGCTCGGCGCGATGGATTACCTGAGCAAGCCGCTCGACTTTGGCCGGCTCGAGCAGCTCCTGACGTCGATCCGCGACGAGATCGAGCGCCGCCGCAGCCTGCTGACGATCGAGAGCGACGTCGCGCGGCGGCTGGAGTTCTGCGGGATGATCGGGCGCGGCCCGCTGATGCAGGAGCTCTTCGGGATGATTCGCCGGCTGGCGCCCCACGTGCGCACCGCGCTCATCTCCGGCGAGACCGGCACCGGCAAGGAGCTCGTCGCGCGCGCGCTGCACCAGACGGGACCCCGGCGCGAGCGCCGGTTCGTGACGGTCAATTGCTCCGCGGTCGTCGAGACGCTGTTCGAAAGCGAGCTGTTCGGCCACATGCGTGGGGCCTTCACCGGCGCGATCGACAACAAGCAGGGCCTGTTCGAGCTTGCCGACGGCGGCACGCTGTTCCTCGACGAAATCGGGGAGCTGCCGCCGTCCGTGCAGGCGAAGCTGTTGCGCGTCCTCGAGATGGGGGAGGTCCATCGGGTCGGTTCCCTCGAGGCCCGGCGCGTCAACGTTCACGTGATCGCCGCGACCAACCGCGACCTGCGCGCCGAGCTTGCCGCGGGCCGTTTCCGCAGCGACCTCTACTACCGGCTCAACGTCGTCGAAGTCAAACTCCCGACGCTCCGCGATCGGCGCGAAGACATCCCGTATCTGACGGCCGCCTTCGTCCGGCAGACGAGCGAGCGGCTGCAGAAGCCGGTGCTCGGACTGACGCCCGGCGCGGAACGGCTGCTGTCGGCGGGCCTGTGGGAAGGCAACGTGCGCGAGCTGCGCAACGTGATCGAGCGCGCGTGCATCCTCGTCGACGGCGATTTCATCACGGAGCGAGAGCTGGCCGTCAGCATGCCGGGTCCCGTGACGGCGGGGGCCGCGGCCGCTCCGGCGCGAGCGACGCACGCGGCAGCCGCGCCGCGGGAGGACGGGGAGCTGCTGGTCACCGTCGAGCGCGATCACGTCCAGCGCGCGCTCGTGCGTGCCGGTGGGAACAAGAAGGCCGCCGCCAAGATGCTGGGCCTGAGCCGCCGGGCGCTGTACCGCCGGCTCGAACGGCTCGACCTGTCGGAGACCATCACGCGCCGGCGCGACAACATGACGTTGATGGAAGCGTAAGGCCAACGCACACCACGAGGACGGGGAGGGGCGCGATGACCGTTCGCAGAGAGTACGAGGGGAACCTTCCGGATGCCGCCACGCGCGCGCACAGCGTGCTCATTGTCGACGACGAAAACGGCGCCCGCGATCTGATGGCGCGGTGGCTCGAGTCCGGCGGGTACTCGGTGACGACCGCGTCCAACGCCGAAGAGGCGCTCAGCCGGCTCGAAGCGTCGCCTCCCGCCGTCGCGCTCTGCGACATCCGCATGCCGGGCCGCGACGGCCTGTGGCTGGCCGAGCGGATCAGGCAGCGGTACCCCGAGACGGCGGTGATCATGGCGACCGGCGTGCACGAGGCGGGACCGGCGATCGAGACACTGCGTCAAGGGGTCATCGACTACCTCACCAAGCCGTTCGGCCGCGACCGCCTGCGCGAAGCGGTGACGCGCGGGCTCGAATTCCATCGGTCGGCGTGGGACGCGCGTCGCTGGCGCGAGTCCCTCGAGCAGGAGATGGCCATTCGCCGGTCGCGCATCAACGACGCGGTGTCGGCGCTGCAGGTGGAGAGCGACGAGTCGCTCGACGCGATGCTCTCGATGCTGACGCTCACCGATCGCGACGCGTACGCGCACGGCTATCGCGTCGCGGCGCTGTCGGTCAGCGTCGCGCGGATCCTCGGAGTGCCCGAGGACGAGCTTGCCACGATCGAGCGCGGCGCCCTCCTGCACGACGTGGGCAAGCTCGCGATTCCGGAAGCGATTCTCCGCAAGCCGGCGCCGCTCACGACGGAGGAGCAGTGGCTGGTGCGCTGCCACCCGAGCGTCGGCAGCGAGCTGATCGCCCGGGTGCCGTACCTGTCGTCCGCCGTGGACATCGTCCGTGACGCGCACGAGCGCATGGACGGGCTGGGATATCCGCGTGGCGTCCGCGCGGCGAACGTGCCGCTCGGCGCGCGCATCGTCTGCGTCGCCGACGCGTACGACACGATGACGCGGCCGCGAGTCTTCAGGGACGCCATCGGTCCCGCGGAGGCGCTGATGGAACTGGATCGGTGCAGCGGGTCCCAGTTCGATCCAATCGTGGTCGACGCCTTCCGCAGGGTGATGGCCGCGCTGTAGACGGCTCGCGGACCCTCCACTCCTTCTTCCCCTCAATTCATTGACTTCCCGGCGGCCGTCCCGGTACGATCCGCGGATTGAACCAAACGCGGCCCGCCACGTGGGTGGTCCGCTTGTCGGATCGCCGGCGGTCGTCGGGTGCCGGCGTGCTCCGGCCGAAGGAGATGGATGGGACAGGGGCAGCCGCAGGCAACGGGTCTCGAGGGTCACGGGATCCAGAACGTCGAGCGCGTGTACTGGAATCTCAGTGTGCCGGCGCTCTACGAGGAAGCGGTGCGACGCCGCGAGGCCCTCATGGCTGCCGAGGGACCGCTCGTCTGCCGGACCGGGCAGCACACCGGCCGGTCACCCAACGACAAGTTCATCGTCCGTGAGCCGTCGAGCGAGGACCGGGTGTGGTGGAGCAAGGTGAACCGCCCCATCGAGCCGCGGTTGTTCGACGCGCTGCACCAGCGGATGCTGAACTACGTCGAGGGGCGTGAGCTGTTCGTGCAGGATTGCCACGCTGGCGCCGATCCGCGGTATCGGCTGCGCGTGCGCATCATCACCGAGCACGCCTGGCACAGCCTGTTCGCCAAGCACATGTTCATCGACGTGCCGGACGCGTCGGGGCGGCCCGCACACACGCCGGAGTTCACCGTCATCGACATGCCGGGCCTGCACGCCGACCCGGCGGCCAACGGCACCAACTCCGAGGTCTTCATCCTCCTGCATTTTGCGAAGAAGCTCGTGCTCATCGGCGGCACGAGCTACGCCGGCGAGATCAAAAAATCGATCTTCACCGTGATGAACTACCTGCTTCCGCTCCGCGGCGTGCTCTCGATGCATTGTTCGGCCAACGTCGGCGTGCAGGGGGACGTCGCCCTGTTTTTCGGCCTCTCGGGCACGGGCAAGACCACGCTGTCGAGCGATCCC
Organism: uncultured Vicinamibacterales bacterium; assembly: GCA_964476725.1. Classification (GTDB taxonomy): domain Bacteria; phylum Acidobacteriota; class Vicinamibacteria; order Vicinamibacterales; family 2-12-FULL-66-21; genus JALZOC01. The sequence continues at coordinate 2,949 of CAYZBZ010000070.1, read as the reverse complement.
CAGCGCAACCTCATCGGCGACGACGAGCACGGCTGGAGCGAGGACGGCGTCTTCAACATCGAGGGAGGCTGCTACGCGAAGATGATCCGTCTCTCCGCGGAGGCGGAGCCGCAGATCTACGCGGTCACGAAGCGCTTCGGCCCGGTGCTCGAGAACGTGAAGATGGACGCCAACTCCCGTCAGCTCGACCTCGACGACGATTCGTTGACGGAAAACACGCGCGGCGCGTATCCGCTCGACTATGTCGAGAACTCGGTCGACTCCGGCCAGGGCGGCCACCCGCGCAACATCGTGATGCTCACGGCGGACGCGTTCGGCGTGCTGCCGCCAATCGCGAGGCTCTCGCCGGCCGGGGCGATGTATCACTTCCTATCGGGCTATACGGCGAAGGTGGCGGGGACCGAAAAGGGGGTGACCGAGCCGAGGGCGGCGTTCAGCACCTGCTTCGGCGCGCCGTTCATGGTGCTCCATCCCACCGTCTACGCGAAGTTCCTCGGCGAGAAGATCGCGCGCCACGACGCGCGCGTCTGGCTGGTGAATACGGGCTGGACCGGCGGGCCCTACGGCGTCGGGACGCGCATGAAGATCGCCCACACGCGCGCGATGATTTGCGCCGCGCTGGCGGGCGAGCTCGACCGCGTCGCTTACGATACCCATCCCGTGTTCAATCTCGACGTGCCGCGGGCCTGCCCGGGCGTGCCCCCAGAGGTCCTCAGGCCGCGCACAACCTGGAAGGACCAGGTCGCGTACGACGAGCAGGCGCACAAGCTTGCGCGGATGTTCATCGAAAATTTCGCGACCTTCGAGCACGACTCGGCGCCGGACATCAAGGCGGCAGGACCACGGGGATAGATAAGGGAATTGCTGATTGCTGATTGCTGATTGGTGATTGGTGATTGGTGGGTTGTTGATGAGTGAACGTCCGTTACAATCAGCCATCAGCAATCCAAAATCAGCAATGTCTTTTGAGCCTGTCATCGGCCTCGAGATCCACACGCAGCTGAAAACGCAGAGCAAGCTGTTCTGCGGGTGCAGCACGCAGTTCGGCGCGCCGCCAAACACCAATACCTGCCCCGTCTGCCTGGGACTGCCGGGCACGTTGCCGGTCCTGAACCGCAGCGCCGTGGAGCTCGCCGTGAAGGCGGCGCTGGCCCTCGGCTGCACGGTCCACTCGACCTCGGTGTTCGCGCGAAAGAACTACTTCTATCCCGATCTGCCGAAGGGCTACCAGATTTCTCAGTACGACCGGCCGCTTGCCACCGACGGCGCCCTCGAGTTCGAGGCGCGCGGCGCCTCGCGGCGCGTCGGGATCATCCGGGTGCATCTCGAGGAGGACGCTGGCAAGTCGCTTCACGAAGGTCTTCCGGACTCCGACCGCTTCACGTCGCTCGATTTCAATCGCAGCGGCGTGCCGCTCATCGAGATCGTCAGCCATCCCGACGTGCGCTCCGCCGCGGACGCGGGCGAGTGCTTCAGCCGGCTGCGCGCGATCCTCGTTGCCACCGGCGTCACCGACGGCAACATGGAGGAGGGCAGCCTCCGCTGCGATGCCAACGTGTCGGTGCGGCGGGCCGGCGATCCCGCGTTTGGGGTCAAGGCGGAGATCAAGAACCTGAACTCCTTCCGTCACGTGCAGCGCGCGCTCGAATACGAGATCGAGCGGCAGGTGGCGGTGCTCGAGGCCGGGGGGCGCGTCGCACACGAGACACGGCTCTGGGATCCCGCCGCCGGGCGCACGCTGTCGATGCGGAGCAAGGAAGATGCGCACGACTACCGGTACTTCCCTGAACCGGACCTGCCTCCGCTCGAGATCGAGAGCGCCTGGATCGAAGAGACACGCCGTACGCTGCCGGAGCTGCCGGACGCGCGCCGCCTGCGCTTCATCGCCCAGTACGCGCTTCCGGAGTACGACGCCGCGCTCCTGACCCAGTCTTCAGCGATCGCCGCGTATTTCGAGGCCACGGCGGCAGCCTCCGGCAGTCCGAAGGCGGCGAGCAACTGGATTATGGGGGAGCTGACGCGCAAGATGAACGAGGCTGGCGGGCGCATCGAGGACGTGCCCCTGACCCCGGATGCGCTGGCCGGCTTGATCCGGCTCGTCGACTCGGGCACTATCAGCGGACCCACGGCGAAGGACGTCTTCGAAAAGATGTACGCCTCGGGCCGGAGCGCGGCCTCGATCGTCGAGGCCGAAGGGCTGGCGCGTATCGACGACGAGGGGGCGGTGGACGCGGCGGTGCGCAAGGTGCTGAGCGCCAACGCCGACGCGGTGGCGCAGTACCGGGCAGGGAAGAGACAGACGTTCGGATTCCTGGTGGGCCAGGTCATCAAGGCGATGAGCGGAAAAGCCAACCCCGCGCTCGTGAACGCGCTCGTCCGGCGTGAGCTGGACAAGGATCCCGCGTGATCGAGGCGCACCGCATTTCGAAGGCGTACGCGCGCGGCGTCTACGCGCTGCGCGATCTCTCGCTGCGCATCGAGAAAGGTGACTTCGTTTTTCTGACCGGCCCGAGCGGCGCCGGCAAATCCACGCTTCTCCGGCTCCTTCTCCGGCAGGACGTGCCGTCCGAGGGGCAGCTCGTCGTCGGCGGCCGCAATCTCGCGAGCCTGACGCCGCGCCAGGTGCAGGCGTACCGCCGATCGCTTGGGTTTGTGTTCCAGGATTTCAAGCTGCTGCCCGGGAAGACCGTGCTGGAGAACGTCTCGTTCGTGCCGCGCGTGCTGGGAATGGCGAACTCACAGCAGCAGCGGCGGACGTTCCAGGTCCTCAAGTGGGTCGGCCTCCAGCACCGCATGACCGCGTACCCCGTGGAGCTTTCCGGCGGGGAGCAGCAGCGCATCGCCATCGCGCGGGCGCTCGTCAACGACCCCGCCATCATCCTGGCGGACGAACCGACGGGCAACCTCGATCCCGATCTGTCGCTCGAGATCATGAACCTGTTCCGCGAG
>CAYZBZ010000069.1:0-17171 GCA_964476725.1 uncultured Vicinamibacterales bacterium | reverse complement strand
CCAGCGCCGCGAGCTGGAAGCCGCGCGCCAGGAGCTGCGGCGCGAGCTTGGCGCCGAGCCGTCGCTTGCGGATCTCGCGGCGCGCGTCGGCTCGGATGAAGCCCGCCTCGGGCGCACCATCGTCCGCATCAACACCATCGAGTCGACCTCTCCCCTCTCAGCAGGCGAGCACGTGGACGGAGCGTCGCTGCCGCCCGCGCTCGTGCCGTCGGAGCCGCAGTCGCCCGACAAGGCGTACGAAGAGCACGAAGTGCGCGATCGCATCCGTGCTGCCATCGCGTCGCTCCCCCCTCGCGAGCGCAAGGTCATCGGCCTGTATTACTACGGCGAAGCGACGATGAAGCAGATCGGCGCGGAGATCGGGGTCAACGAGTCCCGCGTGTCACAGCTGCACGCGCGCGCGGTGCAGCGGCTGCGGAAGGTGCTCGGCGCGGATTGCCAGGCGCCGGAAGCCATCAGCCCGGCGATCCTGTCGTTCCAGCACACGATGCGCAGGCTCCGGATGGCGAAGGCGGACATGCCCCGGACGCAGGGGGTGGTGCTGCAGTATCGAACGCCCGCGCCGCAGGAAAAGTCGCGCGTTACGATGCGCAGACACGCGGCGGTCGCTGCCGCGCGCTGACTCTGGCGAAGCGGCCGGAGGGCTTCCGGGCTTACTCGAGCATCTCACGCGCGACGCGGAGGAGGTCCTTCAAGCGGAACGGCTTCGCGAGCCAGCGGCAACCCGTCTCCTCGAGGAACCGTTCCGCGTCCGTGCCGGCCACGTCGCCGGTGACGAAGAGAACCCTGCGCGCCATCGCCGGGTTCATCTTTTCGAGCTCGCGATAGAACGCCGTGCCGTCGAGGCGTGGCATCCTCAGATCGCAGACGATCAGATCGTACTGGCGGTCGTGCAGTCGCTCGAGCGCTTCGATGCCGTCATTCGCGCGGTCGACGGAAAACCCGACGTCCCCGAGCGCTTCGGCGACGGCTGCGCCGAGCGCCGCTTCATCCTCGACCACCAGCACGGCCGCTCCCGCTCCGACGTTGCCCGATAGCGAGGCTCGATCGGGCGGGCGCGGGAGCATCGGCCTCAGCGGGCCGGCTCCGACCGGCAGCTCCACGTAGAACGACGCGCCTTTCCCGGGCTCCGACTTCACGCTGATGCGTCCGCCATGCTCCTGCACGATCGCGTAGGCGACCGTGAGGCCCAGCCCCGTGCCTTTCCCCACTTCCTTTGTCGTGAAAAACGGATCGAAGATGCGTGGCTGCACGTCATCCGGCACGCCCGGCCCGTCGTCGTTCACTTCGAGCACGACCGCGTCGCGGTCCGCGTCGTGCCAGGTGCGCATGATGAGCGTGCCCCGTCCGTTGGCGCCGATCATCGCCTGCTCCGCGTTGATGATCAGATTGAGCAGCACCTGTTGAACCTGGTGGGGGTCGGAGAACACCTGCGGCAGCCCGGACGCCAGCGCCTCGATGATGTTGATGTTGCTCAGGCGCTGCTCGTACGACCGGAGCGCCAGCGTTTCGCGGACGACCTGATTCAGATCCACCATCGCGCGCGTGGTGTGCCGCTTGCGGGCGAAGGTGAGCAGGTTCCGCACGATCTTTGCGGCACGCTCCGATTCGCTGAGGATGGTCTCGAGGCCGCGGCGTGTCTGCGCGTCGACCGACTTCTGCGCGAGGCGCTCGGCCCACGTCAGGATGGTCGCGAGCGGGTTGTTCAGCTCGTGCGCCACGCCGGAGATCGTCTGCCCGAGCGCCGCCAGCTTCTCGGCCTGCAGGAGCTGGAGATACAGGTCGCGAGCCTGGTCCTCGAGCCGTTTCCGTTCGCTGACGTCGCGCATCAGCGCCTCGACGCGGATGCCGTCGGTGCCGGGCTCGGAATGGGCCGTCACCTCCACCCAGATCGGCGACCGATCCGCACGGCGCAGGCGCAGCAGGTAGTCCGTGATCGAGCCGTCGCGCTCGAGGCGCTCGAGGAACCCATCGCGGGCCTGCGGATCGACGAACCGGTCGAGCTCGAAGGGTCGCACCTGGTCCTGCGGCGTTTCCGTCGCGTAGCCGAACATCAACTTCAGATAGGGATTGGCAGAGAGGGTGCGCGTGGTGTCGCTCGACACGATCCCGATGTAGACCCCCTCGTGCACCGACTCGAACAGCCGCGCGAACGCTTCGGGCGGGGGAGCGGCAGGCGTCGTGGGACCGTCAGGCACCGTGGCCCGGATTATACGGCTTTAGGCGCTGGCTTCAGCCTTCAGGCAACATGCGTGGACAGCGGACGCCCGCGCCGGTAATCTGGTCCGATGTTCACTCCTTCACTGTTGAAAGACAAGGTCGCCATCGTGACCGGCGGCGGCACTGGCCTCGGGCTGGCGATTGCGACGCGCCTCGGCGAGCTCGGAGCGCACATCGCGATTGGCAGCCGCGGCGCGGCGCACCTCGAGCGCGGGACCGCCGAGCTGCGCCACGCCGGGCTCGATCCGCTCGCGTGTCAGGTCGACGTCAGGAAACCCGACCAGGTCGACGAGATGGTCGGCCGCGTCATCAAGCACTTCGGCCGCATCGACATCCTGATCAACAACGCGGCGGGCAACTTCATTTCCCGCGCCGAGGATCTTTCGCCCAACGGGTGGAACGCGGTCGTCGGCATCGTGTTGAATGGCAGTTTCTACTGTTCGCGCGCCGTCGGCCGGCACATGATCGCGCGCGGCAGCGGGGGCGCGATCGTGTCGATCCTGGCGAACTATGTCTGGACCGGCAGCGCGGGAACCATTCATTCGGCCGCCGCAAAGGCGGGCGTGATGTCGATGACGCAAACGCTGGCCGTCGAATGGGCGAAGCACAACATCCGGGTCAACGCGGTCGCTCCTGGCCCCATCGAGTCCGCCGGGGCGGCGAGGCAGTTGTGGAATTCCCCCGAGGCCGTCCAGCGGATTACCGACATGGTGCCGATGCGACGGTGGGGGAAGCCGGCGGACGTCGCCGACGCCGTGGCATTCCTGGTTTCTGAGCACGCCGGCTTCATCACGGGGGAGATCCTGACCGTCGACGGCGGCGCCAGGCTCGGCAAAGGCACCTTCGGCTTCATCTGATGTCTGTCCCCGCTTCCCGGGGTGTGGGGTCAGAGCCCAAGCGGGGCATGGGGGTCAGACCCCGGGCTTTTGCAGAAGCACAATCCGGTTGGTGTTCGTGCCTTTACGGTTGTTCGCTACTCCCCAGCAGTTGGCGGTCTTGGTGAACTGCTGTGAGTTGACCAGGACGAGGTGAGCTTCGAAGCCAGCGCCCATCGCCGACGGCACAACTATCTCTTCGAGCCGAATTCTTCCACCGCGAATCTCACCGACCTCGAACGCTACAAATTTTTCTGGTCGCAAGACCCTAAAGAGCTCGACGAACACGTCCCGCATTGCGTCATGCCATTGCTCTGGCCGTTTCGCCATCGTGATCTGGACTCTGCTCGGGTCGATGCCGCAGAACCAACCGCGAAGCCAGTTATCTCCTGCGTAGTCGACCACGTCCAGAAAGGGCGGCGACGTCACTACAAGATCGACAGATTCCGACGAGATCTCTGGTATCGATGCGGCTGGCCGAGTGACGAGCTGCGCAGCGCTTCCGACATGTGTTAGATCACGCCTCGCCTGCTCATCCAGATCGCTGAGCAATGACTTCGATTTGGCCACTATCAACCGTGCGACATCCCTTTGAGGCGGTGTCTGGCCTCGCTGCGCGTTTATCTTCGCCTGTGCGTCGAGTGACACCGCTTGATTCGGAGGAAGCGTGTAGACCGAGAAGAAGCCGGGAGAGTGACCCGTTAGTCGGTTCACCGCGACCATTCTCAGCCATCGGTCTATCGTGTCGAGGTCGCCAGACGCTTCGCGCCGGAAGAAGTAGCTTCGCAACGCGGTGATCTGACGCAGCGTGTCCGGATGATAAAAGACGAGCAGATCGACCCGCGCGTCGGTCCCAGTACTCCAAGGAATTTCTTTGAGTCGCTCGATGATCTCGGATAGCGATGGGGGGGCGAGCCTCGGCTCGAGCAGCATGCGACTCAAGGGATTGATATCGCACGCCACAGGAAGCCGACCCAGAAGCGCGGCTTCCAGCGCTGTGGTGCCGCGTCCGGAAAACGGATCGAATACCCTATTCCCCGGCGCCGTGAGGCGTTCGATAAAGAAGCGCGGGAGCTGCGGCTTAAAGCACGCCCGATAAGAAATCTCGTGGAGGCTGTGAGCTGCGCGCTGGCGGCTGGTCCAAAACTCGTTGATAAGCTGCGGCACCGCGATCGGCTGTCCCTCGAACGCCGCGGTCGTGGTCTCCTCGACGGTGCGCTTGCCGTCCCAGGTGAACCCGCGCAGTTCTTCGACAAATGGTGCCGCCTCGGAGTGCCGAGCGAGATCCGCGGCCTCCTCGTTAAACAACACCAGCTGGTTGCGGTTCATCACAGGGTGTGCACAAGGGCAATCGCCCCACGTCGCCAGTCGCCGATCCTCATCGCCGGTACGCGGAAATTGACTGCATTGTGGCCAACGACAGAACAATAGACGAACTAGACTTTACACATACTGTATATTCTTCAGACTGCACGACGATCGTCCTCGAGACGGTGAAGGAGACCCCCCGGCTGCACATCGTGCGGCAGCCGCACGAGGCCGCGCCATGACGCCGGTGTCCACCGCGCACCAGCGCAAGCTCGCATACTTCGCGTGGACCGCGGTCTGTCTGATCTGGGGCACGACCTACCTTGGCATCCGCGTCAGCCTGGAGACGATCCCGCCTGCGCTGATGGGCGGCATGCGCTGGACGATCGCCGGAGCGCTGCTCACGCTGTATTTGCTCGCGCGCGGCGAACGGCTGCCGCCGCGCTCCAGCTGGGGCGGCATCGCGCTGCTCGGTTTCCTCATGCTCGGCCTAGGCAACGGCGGAGTGGTCGTCGCGGAGCAGTGGGTTCCCAGCGGCCTGACGGCCGTCCTCGTCGCGACGTCGCCATTCTGGATGGCGGCGGTCGAGGCCGCGCTTCGCGACGGCGAGCGCCTCCGTGCGAACGTCGTCGCAGGTCTGCTGATCGGATTCAGCGGCATCGTGGTGCTCGTCTGGCCGGATCTGACGTTCGGCAGCAGCGGCAATCGCGGGTTCCTCGCCGGGATCGCCGCGATTCAGATCGCGGCGCTCGGCTGGTCGCTCGGGTCCGCGTACTCACGCCGTCACGCCCGTTCGGACAACGTGCTGGGCACGACGGCGTTCCAGATGCTCGCCGGCGGCCTGATGATGATGGCGGCCGGCACGGTGCTTGGCGAGTGGGACCAGCTGCATTTCACGCCGCGCACGGCGGCCGCGCTTGGCTATCTCACGACCGTCGGCGCGGTAGGTGGCTTCGTCGCCTACACCTATGCGCTCCGGCATCTGCCCGTGACGTTCGTGTCCCTCTACGCGTACATCAACCCGGTGATCGCCGTCACGCTCGGCGTGCTCCTGCTCGGCGAGCGGTTCGACTCCCGCATGACGGCGGCGGCGCTGCTCGTGCTGGCCGGAGTGGCGATCGTGCGATGGACCGGTGGAACCGATGAGGGAAGAGGCGTTCATTCTGTCGTCGATCGACGACCTCGACGCGACGCTTCACCAGTTCTGGCGTCACGTTCACGACGATCGGGGCGAGGGTGATTTCACGTATCACCCCCGCCTGAGGCGCGTGCTGCTCAAACCCTCCGGCCGCTGACCAGCCGCACGAGGAAGAGCACGATGGCGATGACCAGCAGTACGTAGATGAAATTGCCGAGGGTGTAGCCGCTGACCATCCCGAGGAGCCAGAGAACAATCAGGATGATTGCAATCGTTTCGAGCATGTGCCTTCTCCTTGACGCCGTCATTCGTGCGGCGCGTTGTCGACCATCGTCAGAGGACAGCAACGGCTGTGCCGCTCGACCGCCGTCCGGCGGCGATCGGCGGTTTCTTGTGCTACTCGTGTGTTTGCTTGTGGTTGCGTCAGTGCAATCGCCCGCCGGGGCCCAGTCGCCGTCGCCAGCTCAGCCGCAGAGTAGTGAATCGAGACGGAAGCGCGCTGCATCTTTTCTGGCCGGCGGCGCCATAGGTCTCGTCACTCACGAAGCCGGTCACGTGGCCGTCGCTCTCGCGCTCGGCGAGAAGCCGGGGCTGCGCAAGGTCGACTTCCATGGCATCCCGTTCTTCGCGATCACACACCGGAGCGTTTCCCCGCGCCGCGAGTTTCTGATTTCTTCAGCCGGTTTCTGGGTACAGCACGCGGAGAACGAATGGTTGCTCGGCCGGCGCCCGAATCTGCGGCACGCGCGCGCGCCGCTGGCCAAGGGCGTCTTTACCTTCAACGTGCTCGCATCAGCGGCGTATGCGGGTGCGGCCTTTGCCAGAACGGGGCCGACCGAGCGCGACACTCGCGGCATGGCTGCGTCGTCGCGTCTGGATGAGCGATGGATTGGCGCGCTCGTGCTCGCGCCCGCTGTCCTCGACGCCTGGCGCTGCTTCCATCCAGACGCGAAATGGGCCGTGTGGACGTCGAGAGGCGTGAAAGTCGGGATGGTCGTCCTGGTGGCCAGATAGCCGTACGTCGCTTACGCCCCTTCGCTTCGCGGGCCGAGCGCGAACGTCATCGTCCCTTCCACGACGACATGGCCGTCGACGCGGGCGATGCCGCGAAGCAGCCCCATGCGGCTTCGCAGCCGCCGAACGAGCGCTTCGATCACGACGACGTCGCCGGGATGCACGGGCCTTCGGTAGCGTACCCGCTCGATGCCCATGAAATAGATCAGTTTCTCCCGGTTTTCCGGCTTCGCCAGGATCATGATCGCCCCGACCTGGGCGACCGCCTCCGTCAGGATCGTCGGCGGCAGCACGGGCAGCTCGCCCGGGCGGTGGGCGAGGTACCGCTCGTTCAGCGTCACGTTCTTGATGCCGACAATGCGCTTGTCGGGCTCGAACTCGGTGATGCGATCGACCAGCAGGAACGGATACCGGTGCGGCAGGATCCGTTCAATGGCGGCGTAGTCGAGGGGCAGCGAAAGGTCCATACGTCAAGGTGCCAGGGTGCCAAAGTACCAGGGTGCCAAAGTGCAGGGTGCCAAAGTGCCCGTCGAATTTGAAAGTATAATCCGTTTCCTACCATCGGAAGGACGACACGTCTACGTGAGCCAGGGATTTCCAGCAGATGAAGCGCCCGCTGAAAGCGGTCAGGCGGAGCAGCAGCTTCTCGCCACGCTGTTCGATCTCGGCCGGCAGGTCACGGCGGTTCTGGACCTGGAGGATCTGCTTCAACAGATTCCCAGGCTGATCGGCCGGCTGATCTCCTTCGAAGCGTTCGCGGTCTACCTGCTCGACGAACGCCGCGGCGAGCTGCGTTCGGCGTACGCGGTCGGCTATCCCGAGACCGGCAGGCCGCCGGTGCGGCTCAGGCCAGGGGCGGGACTCGTCGGGGTCGCGGTGGCGACGGAGCAACCGGTGCTCGTCAACGACCTGCGAGCCGACCCGCGCTACATCGAGTTCGTGCCAGGCATGCTGTCCGAGCTCGTCGTGCCGCTGCTGCACAAGTCCCGTCCGATCGGCGCGCTCAACATCCTCAGCCACAACCGCGATCAGTTCACGATTCGCGACGTCGCGATCGTTCGACAGTTCGCCGCGCACGTGGCGGTCGCGCTCGTGAACGCGCGCCTGTTCGAGCGGAGCCGGCGCGACGCGGAAGCGTTCGAGACGCTCGCCGAAATCGGACGCGACGTCGCGTCGGTGCTCGATCTGGACGAGCTGTTCTCGAGAATCGCCCTGCTCGCCAGACGCGTAATCGACTACCGGACGTTCGGAATCCTTCTGCTCGACGAGGAGCGCGGCGAGCTCGAAATGAAGCTCGCGGTGAAGTACGGCGAGAAGCTCCAGGTCCCCCGGGTGCGGCTCGGCGAGGGCCTCATCGGCTACGCGGCGCTGCATCGCGAGCCGGTGCTCGTGTCGGACGTCTCGCAGGACCCGCGATACATCAACCTCGTGCCGGACGTCCGCTCCGAGCTGGCGATTCCGCTGCTGCTGAAGGACCGCTGCATCGGCGTCGTGGACCTCGAGAGCCCGGAGCTCGACGCGTTCAGCAAGCGCGACGTCGAGATCCTGACGCTGCTCGCAAGCCAGGCCGCCGTCGCGATCGAGAACGCGCGTCTGTACAAGGAAGTCCGGGCGAACGAAGAACGTCTCGAGAAGGAGCTGCGGTTCGCGCAGCGCGTGCAGACGGCGCTCCTCCCGGCCGGCCCGCCCAAGCGCCTCAAAGGGATTGAGGTGGCCGCCGCGTTCGCGCCGGCGCGCGAGCTGGGAGGGGACTTCCACGACTACCTCTCTCCCGAGTCGAACACGCTGGTGGTGGCAGTGGGCGACGTCTCGGGGAAGGGGGTGCCGGCGGCGCTCTACAGCGCGTTCGCCGCCGAGCTGATCCGCGGTCGCACGTTCAGGCGGCGATACCAGCCTGATCGCTCCAGCCCGGCCGGCGTGCTGTCTTCGGTGAACACGATTCTGCAGCAGCGTCAGCTCGAGGAGTATTACTGCACGCTGTGCTACACCGTTTTCGATCTCAAGCGGCGGACGATGACGCTGGCAAATTCGGGTCTGCCGTATCCCATTCGCTGCTCAGGAGAGACCTGCGCGCAGATCGAGCTGCCCGGCGTCCCGCTCGGATCCTTTCAAGGTTCGACCTACGACGAGGTCTCGTTCGCGCTTCATGCGGGCGACTTGTTCGTGCTGTGTACGGACGGCGTGTTCGAAGCCATGAACGCGCAGGGACAGGAGTTCACCGCGGCGCGCCTGCTCGATGTGGTCAGGAATCTGCGCGAGCTGCCGCCGGCCCGCGTGGTCGACGGCATCTTCGCGGCGGTGCACGAGTGGCGGGGTGAGACCCCGCAGAACGACGACATGACGACCGTCGCCGTCCGTATCACGACGTAGTCTTCAAAAGGTTCAGAGTTCGGGGTTCAGGGGTTCAGGGTTCAGGTTCACGGGTGCCAGCGCTTGCATCAGCGCTTGAAGGACAGATGGGTCTGCTCGAGGTGCAGCCCGATCGACTGCCCGCCGAAGGTCGCCACGTCGTTCACGCGCCCCTTCACGCGAACATGCGCCCCCTTCGTCGGAACGCGTCCGCCCTGTGCCAGCACGGTCATCTCCCCGGTGCCGTCGTTCACTTTGTAGAGCTTGAACGGCATGAGCGGCACGCCCCATGAGCTGGTGACGATGCCGTCGATCGCGACAGTCTTGTTCTGATAACGACCCGGGTTGTATTTGAGCTCAGCGACGCTTGTACGGCGCACCGCCAGCGCGCATCCCGACAGCATGACGATCAGAGTGAGCGGTGCGACCAGACGAGTTATCGACCTTGCCATGAGAACCCCCGGAAAAGGAATGCCGCGCGGAATCGGCCTGACTTGCGACGGGATGCGGCGATGCCAGCGCCTGCCTAGTTACGCACCCCGTTGATTCCGCGCGACGCACAGGTCTACATCAAACCGCGTACCCGGGCAGACGCGAATACTATTGAGCAAATTGCGATCCACGGGCAGCGAGGCGTCCCATCGCGGGGACGTGGCTGACCTCAAGGCTGGACGGCCGCTGTCGAAGAGCTGGCTGGAAGCTCCGCCTTCGCGAAGCGCTTCGGCGAGACGCGCCGAAGCCCGTAGAGCAGAGTCGGGGAGAGGCGGCTCAGAACCGCTGAATCAGATTGACCATGGCGGTGGCGACCCGGGTATCCCCGGCCCGCCATTGGTGCGAGTAACTGGCCCCAATCGACGTAAACGGCGTCGCGTCGAACCGGAACCCTGCCGACAGGTTCTCGGCGCTGAACTGCTGTTCCCGTTCGAACGTGATGAGGGTCAGCCCCTCGAAGCCGTGCGCGTAGCCCGCGCTGACCCACAGCCGGCGGCTCGCGCGGGCCGTGGCGCCGAGACGCACCCCGTTGTTCCCGTTGCTGACGGTACCGTCGAACTCCGAGTGGCTGCGGTAGTAGCGGAGCGTGACGGCCAGGCGGTCATTCACGGCAATGGTCGCGCCGGGCGACCAGATCAGCGTGGAGGACGTGCTGAAGTGGAGGTACCGGATGCCACCCAGCCACGACACGGACCCGCTGCGGCGTTCTGCCTCCAGCCATGTGTCGGCATCGGGCAGCACCAGCGTGTCGCTTCCGAAGAGCGCGCTGCCGCGCATGCGCACGTTGCCGCGCGCGAACCACTCGAACCCGCCGCCGCCGCGATCTTCATCACGCGCGAACTTGCGAATGTGCTGGCCCGCGCCGAACAGGCGAAAGGCGTCGTTCACCCGCCCGTTCACCTCCACGGCGCCGGCGTGCGTATCGGGCTCCGGCGTGTTGAAATGCTCGAAGTCGTACGTCGCTTCTATTCTGTGGGCCCGTTCCGCGCGCAGCGCATCGTACGCCATCCGCGCGTCCGCGTTGCCCGGCTCCAGCGCGAGTGCGCGTAAGTAGTACGCGAGCGCGAGCGTCGAATGGCCGGCATCGCGATGCAGCCGTCCCTGCGCGACAAGCATAGCAGGCCGATCCGCCGCGAGCGCCTCCGCGCGGTTCAGCGCGTCCGCCGCTTCGCGGAACCGGCGGCCGGTCGTGAGCGACTCGCCGAGGCCAATGAGCGCGTCGATGTTCTGCGGCTGGGTCGCGACAATCGATTCATACACGTCGGCCGCGCGCTCCGGATGCCCCATCCACGTATGAAGGCGGGCGATCCACAGGCGCGCCTCGATGTCGTCCGGGTTGGCGGACGCGAGCGCCTGGAATTGCTTCAGCGCCTGGGCGTGGGCCCCCGAGCGCGCCAGGCGCTCCGCCTCAGCCCGTTGGTCCGGTGCCTGCGGCGGGGCGAGCAGGGCCACGCCGAGAATAGCGGCTGAAATGAAAGTCATCGGGCGGATTGTACCATCCCGGGACCTCCCCTCATCCTCTCAGGGTGTTCTCGAGCGCAGCCGGGGGACAACCTTTTCCAGAAGACGTCCGTCTGACCGTACGAAGGGTGGGCAGACCGCCACAAAAGGCTGAAGTTAGAAGTCTGAAGTTCGAAGGCTTGTACGCCGTCACGCTGAAGGCATTCGAACTTCAGCCTTCTAACTTCAGCCTTTCTTACCCGGAGGTTCAACAAAATGAAGGCATTCAAGTGGGCCGCGCTCGTCGCGGTCATGGTGGCCGCCGGAGGCCTCGGCGCGGCATTCGCGCCGGTCGTGCACGGCCAGCCGCGCGCCGCAAGGGCGCCGCGCGCGCTCGAAGGGCTGGTGGGACGAGGCAGCCACATCGGCGTGTCCATTCGCGACGTGCAAGAGGACGACGCGAAGGCGGGCAAGCTTTCGTCCCAGGGCGGCGTCGTCATCGAGGACGTGACGGCCGACAGCCCTGCAGAAAAGGCCGGCATCAAAAAGAGTGACATCGTCGTCGAGTACGACGGCGAGCGCGTCCGCAGCGTCCGGCAGTTCACGCGGCTCGTCCAGGAGACGCCGCCGGGACGTAAGGTCCAGGCGTCCCTCGTTCGAGATGGGCAGAGAGTCAACGTGACGATTGAGCCACGCGAGAGCAATGAATTCAGCCTGCTGAGCGATCTGGACGGCGTGAGTGTGCTGCGCAATCTGGGAGGGTTCCGCGCTCTTCTGGCGCCGCCGACCCCACCGGCGGCGCCAGCCCCGCCGTCTACCCCATTTCCGCCGACACCGCCGATGGCGCGGATGTTTCCCGATCTGGAGAGCTATGTCTGGCGGTCCGGCAACAGCCTCGGCATAACCGTGAGCGATCTTTCGAGCCAGCTCGCGGAATACTTCGGCACGAAGGACGGAGTGCTGGTGACGTCGGTCTACGACCAGTCAGCCGCTGCGAAAGCGGGTGTCAGGGCCGGAGACGTCATCACTTCGTTCAACGGCAGCAGCGTTGGCAGTCCTTCCGAATTGCGGCAGCGGATTCAGCGGCTGCAGGAGGGGGAGGAGCTCAGCATCACGGTCGTCCGCGACAAGAAGTCGCTGACGCTGAAGGGCAAAGTCGAGACCTTCCGAAACCGGCGGAATGTCTAGCGGAACGCGTGCTAAGCGCCCGCAGCCCCGGCCCTGGCCTGGGCGCGAGCGGATGGCGGCCCCACGAGAGTTGCAAGCTGGGCGGCGACAATCGTGGCGGCCGCCAGCTTCGCCGAATCCTTCTCTCCCTGGTTCCGCACTTCCGCAGCCATCACGCCGACACACCCCGCTGCAGTGACGAGCGGGGCGGCGATAGCTCCGTTCGAGACCGTATCGGCGTTGACTGTCTGCAGCAATGACGTACGGAAGGCGGAAGCGGTCACGTTCTCTGCCTCTCGAACGATCGTGCCGAGACGCAACACGAGCTGCGGCGAGTAGCCCTGGGTGATGATCGGGCTCAGTTCGCGGCCGTCGGGGTCAGCGATCCACAGCACGATGCCGGGCGCGTCGAGGACCGCGGCGGTGCGCTCCAGGATTGCCGGCAACGCACGGGTGTCGACGACCCGCGCCAGATCGGAACACAGCGAGGCGACGCTGCCGATATCGATCGCAGGAGCGGCTGTTCGGGAAGCCACGGTCTGCGCCGGCTGCGCCGGCCAGTTCTGGTGGAGGTCAGTTCGGACCTCGAGGACGGCCGCCGAGTCCACAGTATCCTCGGCCGTATTGAGTGACGAACCCGCGGATCGGGCTACGGGCGGTTCGACCCTCGGGATGAGGAGCAGAATGACGAGCAGCGCGACGAATCCGGCGCTGCCGGTTGCGATGAGCTGCTCGCGACGGCTGGCCGCGCCGGCTGCGTCGCGCGCCTGCAGCTCGGCGGACCGGGCCTGCTCGATCAGTCCGCGCATCGCGGTGGTCATCTCGAGACTGTCGTCGAAGATGATGTCCGAGGCGAGCAGCTTCTGTCCGCTGCGCACGTACTCACGGGCGCGGCGATCCATTTGCTCGAAATCCTGGAGAGCGCTGGCGGCGCTGTCCAGGGCTGACTGCGCCTGTGGCGCGGCCGCGGCGGATCGCAAAGCGGTCAGGGCTTCGCGGAGGCCGGCCGTGGTTGCCGTGACCTTCGACGCCCAGAACTGATCGTCCTGGCCTGCGGCCACGTAAGCGGGCTGCCCGGTTCTCAGCTCCATCACACTGCGTTCGGCGTCGAGCGCGGCCGCATCAAAGGCCCTGGCCGCCCCCGTCTCGATGCGCGCCCGAGACTCGCCCGTCCAGAAAAGGTACGCCGCTGCGCCGGTGGCGATCACGAACAAACCCAACAGCGTCAGACGCACCGCCAGGTTTTTCATGCATCCTCCCAACGGCAATGTTGAACGTTACTATAGCAAGGTTCCACGGTTTCAAAGGCTCCAAAAGCTCAGCAGATGTCAATCGTCGCGATCATCAATCCGATCTCCGGTGCCGGCGCTGTCCCCGATATGGCTGCGCGCCGCGTCGCGATGGTCCGCGCGGAGGCGGAGCGGCGCGGGCTTCGGGCGGAGATTCACCTGACCGAGCGCGGTGGGCACGCGCGCGAGATCGCCGCGGCCAGCGCTGCGGCCGGCGTGGAGCTCGTGATCGTCTGGGGAGGCGACGGCACGCTCAATGAAACCGGCGCGGGTCTGCTTGGTTCCGAGACCACGATTGGACTCGTGCCCGCTGGGTCCGGCAACGGACTTGCTGCCGCGCTCGGTGTCCCGCGCGACCCGCTGGCCGCGCTCGCCGCCGCTTTCGACGGCGACACGCGGACGATCGACGTGGGGCTGATGGCCGGCCGCCCGTTCTTCAACATCGCTGGGATCGGCTTCGACGCGCGCGTCGCGAAGCTGTTCAACGAGCGCGCCGCGGGCAGCCGGGGCGGCTGGCCGTACGTCGTCATCGGCGTTCGCGAAGGGTGCCGGTACCGCGCCGTCGACTACGATCTACGACTCGACGACGAACCGCGGCACGTGCGCGCACTGCTGATTGCGTTCGCGAACGGGCGCGAGTACGGCATTGGAGCCCGCATCGCTCCCGGAGCGGAGCTCGACGACGGCCTGCTGGATACCGCTATCGTCGGAGAATGCCGCGTGATGGCTCGTTTCTGGCACGCACGGCATCTGGCGATGGGAACGGTGCACCTTGCGCCGAACGTCTCGACGCGCCGCCTGACCCGCGCGGTCGTCGAGCGGGACGGGCCGATGGAATTCCACGTGGACGGCGAGCCCGGCGTCGCCCAGGACCGCATCGAGGTGCGGATCCTCCAGGCAGCGCTCAAAGTGCGATCGGCGCGTCCCCGAAAATGAGCGGGCCGCTCAGCCCTTCCGTTTGAGGATTGCGTATGCCGGCAGACCGGGTGCGGACAGACGCTGCAGCAGGTCTCTGGCGGGTTGCGCGTCCGGATCTTCCGCCTGATATTTGATCTTCACGTAGCCCGACAGCGCGTTCTTCACGTCATCACTTGCGAGCGTGGTCCTGTCCATCGTGAGGCAGTTCTTGCACCACGTCGCCCACATGTCGATCAGCACGGGCTTGTCTTCGCGCTTCGCGACGGCCAGTCCATCGGCGAGCGACGAGTACCAGCCGGCCTTGAGCTGCTCCTGCACGCTCGACGCGACGGCGGCCGGATCGACCCAGCGATTCGCGAAAATCGAGTACGACTCGTAGCCGTAGTACGCGGCAGTCGCCAGGATGAAGACGCCGAACGCCTGCTTCACGCGCACCATCCACATCCCCGGTTTCGGCAGCGCGGCGAGGCCGGCGCCGGCAATCGGCCACGGGATAGCCATGCCGATGCCAAGGCAGAACGGCAGCGCGAGGGCGACTGTCGTGCCCCTCGCATACAGACTGCTCGAGAAGAGCACGACCTGGATGACGACAGGCGCGACGCAGGCGCCCGCGAGCAGCGCCGCGACCGCGCCCATGGTGAACGCCAGCAGCACGCTTCCGCGACGGCCGCGTCCGGCAAAGCTGGTCGAGTACTTCGAGAAGTCGATCAGCAGGACGTCGAACATCGCGAGGCCGAGCACGACGAACAGGACCGCAATGCCGAGGTTGAACCACGGCGACGAGTTGATCGTGCCGAACGTGCCGGCGGTCAGGATGACGACGAGCCCGAGGACGCCGTAGACGACCGCCATGGCGGCGCCGTACGCGGAGCCAAGCAGGAAACCCCGGCCGCGCGACTGCGCCTGCGCGCCCGCGCCGATGATTGCCAGGTTGATCGGAATCATCGGCAGGACGCACGGCGTCAGGTTGAGCGCCAGGCCACCGACGAGCACGAGAAGCAGGATGGCGACCGGGCCGCGGCCTTCGAACATCCCGCGTGTCTTGACGCCGGCTTCCGCATTCCGAATGAACTCGAGGAATTCAGAGGCGCTCTGGTACCCGCCCGTTGTTCCAGCGATGGTGAAATCGTCCAGCAGCGCGGCATCATCCTTCGATGTCTGCGGCCCTCGTGAACCCTGCGAACCTTGTGGAACCGAACCCTGCGAACCCAGTGAACCCGCAGAACCCCGCGAACCCGGTCTTTCACCGGTCCCGAACTTGATGCTCGCGAAAGCGCTAATTCGGTCCTGTCCGGCCGTCGCGGACGCGGATGCGACCGGGATGACCCAGCGAAGGTCGGCGGTCACGGGCGGGTAGCACAGGTTCGCGTCGCACGTCTGATAGCGGAGTGTTGCCGGCACGATGAGATCGCCGGCGCCGAGGGCGGAAGCCGCGGGCGACAACTGCACGCCAATCAGGAACTCGCGCTCGAACACCGCGAGCGGCTTGCTCGAGCCGGCCTGAACGAGGTCCGTCGACCGAGGCCAGACGATTTCGTCGACTGTCACGCCCGCAGGCGCGGTGACCGTCAGGGTCGTCGGGATCAGCGTCTCGTCGCGCGGCTTGTTCGACTGCGTGTGCAGTCCTTCAGGCAGCGCGACCTTCAGGGCAACGCGGACGGGCGAGCCGGCGCGCGCGGGTCCCTCGATCAGGGGGATGAGGTCGGCCCTGGGGCGCGCGAGTTGCGCGTCGCCTGCGACGGTGCCGAACACGATGAACGCGAGAACGAGGAGACGTTTCACGATCACTCGGCTGACCCTCGACGTCAGTCGACCTTTTGTACGGGGATGAGACCCGGCACGGCTGTCGCCCGCGGCGTGCCCGCGAATTTGACCGGCGGCAGGTCCTGGAACATGACGTCCCACTTCCACCGCTCGGACGGGTTCGAGGTCTGCAGCCAGTGCTTTGCCGTCACCGGCCGCGGGAATGCGAGCCCGGCGAGCCCGGCATACCGTTCGTTGCCCGACATGGCGGCGGCGAGACCGCCCCGTACCGCCGCGCTGCTCGCGTATGTGAACCCTGCCCCCAGCGCGAGGCCGACGTTGACGAACACCTGCCAGTCTTCCTGTGCGTCTGCCGGCGGGGCGATGACGCGGGCCGCTGCCTGCAGCCGCCCCTGTCCGTTGACGTAAGACGCGTCCTTCTCGACCCAGGATGCGCCAGGCAACACGACGTCGGCCGCCTGTGCGAGCGCCGTCATGAGCACGCCGTGCACAATCAGCAGCGGCAGCCGGCCGGAGCGCTTCGCCTCGATGATCCACGACACGTCGCCGATATAGCCATCCGCACCGGGATCGAAGACGTAGAGCGTCTGCACCCGGCCCTGTTCGACCTCCGCGCGGAACGCAGAGATATCCGCCGCGCCCTGGGCGGAGGCTTTCACCGGGAACCCGAGGTCGCGCGCGCCGGTGACGTTCGGCGCATCGACGGGAGAGATCTTGAACTTCGCGTTCGGCGGCTGCGGCTTCTCGCGATACCGCCAGCTGATCGCGACCCCTTGCTCCGGGAGCCCGAAGGATCCGCCGAGGCGCCCGATGAGGAACAGCTCCTCGAGCGATGCGTGCGCGGAAACGAAGAAGCGCAGCGCCGCCGGCCCGCCGGCCGCCGTCACCCGATCCGCAAGCTTCGTGAGCGCGTTGGTCCAGTCCGTCGGCACGAGTGTGCCCGTGTCGGTGCGCACGAGCGGCCGCTGCAGACGCTCGTCCCCTTCGATCCACCGGTAATCGAATCGCCCGATGTCGCACATCCAGTAACTGTTCACCTCGGGGTTGAATCGCGGCGTCATGCGGACGAGCTGCGCCCCCTTCGCCCATTCAGGCTTCGCCTTGATCCAGGCGGTCGTGTTGCACCCTTTCTCGCACAAGGTGCAAATCGTGTCGACCGCCTCGGGGTTGTCCCACGGCCGCGACTTGAAGCGATAG
>CAYZBZ010000068.1:0-17182 GCA_964476725.1 uncultured Vicinamibacterales bacterium | reverse complement strand
CCGGGCTCCGGCAGCGCCGCCTGGAACATCGCGGGACCGAGCCGGGAGGCGCGGACCACAGACATGCCGGAGCGCGCGTCCGGACCAGTCATCAGAAGGTCGCACGTGCCGGCCGCTTCGAACACGAGCGTCAGCGGCGGCAGGGCGTTCAGCTCAATCGTCCCGACCTGCACCACGTCCGGCAGAGACTCGGCCGGACCAAGGGGCACGCGCGCCGCACGCCGCCACGCTCGTCTCCGACACGCAGCTCTCCGGATCCCCGCGGCGCAAGCGAGATCGTAAACCGCCCATCCGGATCCGTTTCCGTTTCACCTCCGCGAAGCTCCGTGACGTCGCCGGACACGGCAAATTGCGCGAGCGCCGGCACGACCACGACGCGGACCCCCGCCGCCGGTACGCCGTCGCGGACGACCCGCCCGACCGCACGGGCAGGCCGCCGGGTGCGGATGAAGGCGCGACGAAAGATGCCCGCTGGCCAGTGCGACACGTCATCTCGCTCCAGCGCCTCCAACAGCGAAAGGCTGATCTTCGTCTGCTCCGCGATAGAGGTGAGGGCAATCTGTTGTCGTTCACGCCGCTGGCGCAGTCGAGCGCCGAAACTCTCAGGCATGCGGCACACCTCGCGGGCCACGAAAAACGTAGCCCAACACAATCACGTTGGGTTATTTCGGAACATTCCGCGCGGTCCATAACCCGTGAGGGACGGTCACCGCGCAGCCTCGGGCGAGGCGGCCCAGTGCGGTGAGGGTCAGTAAACCTTCCAAGCCGAGAGGCCGAACTTCTGCGGCCTGCCCCGTCGTGAGCGCACGACATTGAGTGTGCGCATTTGTTTTGACATATATCGAATTTTATGGCTAATATTTACGAATAAATTCGTGGCCTGTCCACTTGAGTGCTGCCCCATCCGACTGGCTACAACGTCAATCCAATCCTATCGTGAGACGTATATCGTGAGACAAGGGAAGAATGCTGCCCGGCTGTCTGTC
Organism: uncultured Vicinamibacterales bacterium; assembly: GCA_964476725.1. Taxonomy (GTDB): domain Bacteria; phylum Acidobacteriota; class Vicinamibacteria; order Vicinamibacterales; family 2-12-FULL-66-21; genus JALZOC01. The sequence goes on along the minus strand of CAYZBZ010000068.1, from coordinate 16,196 downwards.
TGTGCTCTTATCCTGGCGACGGCGGGCGGGTGCGGGAGTGATGCTCCTGCGCCGACGGGGCCAACCCCCGGCATCCCCGCCCGCCTCACTGCGCCGACACCAGTGACGCCAAGCGATGGGGAACAACTTAGCACGCTGCGCCCCACATTCGAGGTCAACAACGGGACGTCCGACCAGCCCGGCACGCGCACCTATGAGTTTCAGATTTCCGACCGCAGCGACTTCTCCACCGTGCGGCCCTCGGCCTTCGGCAACACCTATTTCGTTGTGGTGAGCAAGCCCGGCGTCGCCGAAGGCGCCAACGGCAAGACCGGCTTCACCCTTGAGGAAGACCTCCAACCCACCACCCGATTCTATTGGCGCGCCCGGACGGTGCAGGGATCGGCGACGTCTGAGTGGGGGCCAATGCGGACCTTCAAGACGAAGTTGGTCGGCTTTATTCGCGCGGGCGAAGTGTATGACCCCTTGATCCATGGCGAAACGGTCGGTACGCCGGTCGGTTCGACGAGCTTTGTGCCCGGCAAGGGCATCCGCATCGGTGACGAGAACTCCTTCGTGCGGTACCAGCTCCCGCAGACGATTTCCAGCGGCGAGTTCTCCATGGAAGTGGAAGGGCTCTACCCGAACAACCCCGGATCCAAGGCCAAGGTTTTCTCGATGATGGACGGCGGCGACAATCTCTATACGAGCAAATTTCTCCTCAACGCTCAGTACCGCGGGGATCGGGGCAACCCGACCAACTGTATTGCGTTCAAAGCGGTGTTCGGGGACGAGGACCACAAGCTCGAACCCGATCTTGGGAGACGCACGGCCTCAGTCGTGTTTCTGGATCCTGGCCGGACCTACTTCTGGAAGGGTACGTGGGGCAACGAGTTTCGTCTGGTCGTTCTCGACGGCGGCATTGGAGGGGGAGTTATCTACGACTACGGCATCTCAACCACGGGCACGTACAATCCCAGCCCCCACGTCGCGTATCTGGGCGCCAACAACGGCCAGTTTAATAACGAGTCGGGTTCATGGGCAGGCGCCACGTACCGGAACGTCTGGATCGGAAACAGACCGCGACCAGCGTCTCTGGGCAGCGCGCTCGATCGGCCGTGACCCTTACGATTGGAGTTTGCGTGCGTCCTATTCTTCTTCTACTTGTCGCGGCCCTGATCGCAGCGTGTGGCAGCTCACCCAGTCAGCCGTCGCCTCCGCCCACGACTCCGCCGGGGCCGGCCCCTACGCTGACGCCGCCAGTTCCTGATAATCCGGATCCCGACGAGCAGCTCATCACTCTTCGGCCGACCTTAAGTGTCGCCAATGGAACCTCGAACCAGGCGGGTACGCGGACTTACGAGTTCGACATTGCCGACAATAGTGGCTTTGCCCCTACGTTGTTCAGCAAGACGGGCGTCCCCGAGGGTTCTGGTGCGACCAGCTTCACGCTCGAGGAAGATCTTCAACCAACCACGCGCTTCTACTGGCGCGCCCGGATACGACAGGGATCAACGGCGTCCGATTGGAGCGCGACCCACACCTTCAAGACGAAGCTGGTCGGATTTGTTCGCGCGGGCGAGCTGTACGATCCCCTGATCCATGGCGAGACCGTAGGCACACGGGTGGGTTCGACGAGCTTCGTTCCAGACAAGGGCATCAGGCTCGAGACACTCGACAGCCGGGTGTTGTACCGACTACCACAAGCGTTGAGCGAAGGAGAGTTTTCCCTCCGCGCAACGGGACTGAACAATGCCTCTAGCGGAGGGACCACGAAACTGTTCAGTATGCAGCAGGGCTTCAGCGATCTCACCACCAACCCGTACAGGGCCACCGTGGAAAAACGTGCGAACGGAACGGTCAGCTTCCGTCTTATTGCCGGGAACGCCGATACCAGAGCCGACGCTGACCGGCAGATAGTTCAGTTCAGCTCGTCGGAGACGTATTTCTGGAGGTTCACCTGGGGAAACGGCACTGCGCGGCTCGTAATCACCACAGACGATGGACGGGTGCTGTTCGACAACACCAAGAGCTACGGGGGAACCTACCTTCCGAATCCTCACATCGCACATCTCGGGGCGCCCCCAGGCCGCGGGGGTGTGGTGGACGCGTCGGTTCCCGGAGCGATTATCAAAGACGTCTGGATCTCGAATCGACCGAGACCGACATCGTTAGGAAGCGCGCTTCGGCCGCCGCAGTAATAGCGCCGCTAGACGCTGCGACCGACGATCCAGGCCGGCGTCAAACTGGACCGCTCCGCAACCCTGGGCCTTGGAAAAGGCGGTGGGACGCGGAGTCCTTCACACCCGCATTCCGTAACACAGAAGTCAGGTAACAGTTCAGGGGGTCACGAACGTTTTGGGAGCAGTGACGCGACCGTCTGACGCCGACGGTAGCCGTGAATCGCGGCGGCAAGATAGGCGAGCACGTTGAGGTGTTGCCGCTGACACGTGCGGGTCACGGTGAGCAAGCGCGCGACGGCGCGTTCGCCGTCGTCGCTGCGGGTACCGAACATGATCTTGCGCCATTGGACGGCGGTCCGGAGTGCGCGCTCCGCCGCGTTGTTGGTCGGGTCGAAGAAGCCCAAAGAGACGCTGGCACTCGAAAAGAAACCAGCGGTCCTGATCATCCGTATTGACCCCCCACCCGAGGGCCGCGCGGGTGGCCAGGACCCCGCAGAGCCTCGCCAACTCACGGATGCACCCGAGCACCGCGCGTGGGGCCAGGACATTCCGACGGTGGCGATGAACCGATGACCGCCAGCCCGCCGAGGCCCAACTGAGGATGCCGGGTCAACCGTGGAACGACTGTGATGCGTCAAGCTTGCCGGCTCAGTCCGCCTCGCGCTCGACGCGCCTATCACTGGGCTCAATCAAGCACAAACGGTAATGATTAGCGTTGGATTGACACATGAACCAGAGCAGCCCGGTCGTGAACGCGATGACTCGCAAGCAGATCCCTTTTCCCATGGAATTGGACAAGATTCCCGGCTTCTGGGTTGTCACAAGGTGGATAGAGGACGTTGTGTTGCGGATCCGTGTGCAGCATTCCTCCAGCGAAGAACCGTGTGAACTGTGCTGCGAGATCCGCCTGCATGGGGAGCCGGAGTTCCGCGTCCTCACCAACCACGAGACGAGTCTGTGGTCGCTCGTTCACGAGGACGAGGACTACCGCGCTGACGTTAAGAACTTCCCACAGGTCTGGCGATCCCGGTTTCGAGAGATGGCGCGTCGGTGGGCGGCGAGTGCGTGGATTATTGAGTTCGGCAACAGCAGCTGCACCCGGTATGCCGCGGAGCCCGAAAGCTCACGGGATGCTTTGAGACCGGAGAGTATGCAACCTGAGGCACAGCGACCTGCCCACAGTTGCTGCCACTGGAACATCGCGGGACCGAGCCTGGAGGCGTAGCGCAGTGCAGTTCTGTCGAAGGCGAAACACGCACGAGACGAGGTCGCCGTCCGTCTCGCGAGGAGAGCCGAGGGGACTTGATCTGGCGGTGTCGGCAGTTCTCATTGAACAGTCGTATTACCCGGCGCAGGGTTCCTGTACAATCGCCCTCGAATGCTCCAAGTGCTTCACGTCCAGACTGGCACGGCTCGCCCATCAACCTCGCCGAACTGACCGTGAAAGTGAGTGGCGATGGCGTTGTTTGGCAAGAGCGATCCTGAAACCGCCGACGTGCAGGGACGGCCGCTGCGTTGCCAGGTGTGCAGCTCTTGCGGGTATATCCATTGGTTCTTTCCGCAGGGTTAAACCCTCACTGACTCTCGCTCCGTCCGCTGTCGCGGCGCAACTCGTCAAACTTGCTCTTCGCCTTCGTCTTCGCTTTTCGGCGGCGATCGCCTGCGAGAGACGGGCCGAGCTGATCGCTCTGCTTGATCGTGTCATCCAGCCGGCGCCGTACGAAGCGCTTCCCTCCCAAGGAGCCGACCGCGAGGTTACTGCGGCCAGCTCAGTCGGATCGTGACGTCGGGCCTGCCGGGCACGACGTCGATGGTCGCGGGCATCACCGCCCGCTCGCGCCGGCCGCACACGGCCACGACGTGCCATCGGCCGGGCTCCGGCAGCGCCGCCTGGAACATCGCGGGACCGAGCCGGGAGGCGCGGAGTCGTATTACCCGGCGCCAGGTTCCTGTACAATCGCCCTCGAATGCTCCAAGTGCTTCACGTCCAGACTGGCACGGCTCGCCCATCAACCTCGCCGAACTGACCGTGAAAGTGAGTGGCGATGGCGTTGTTTGGCAAGAGCGATCCTGAAACCGCCGACGTGCAGGGACGGCCGCTGCGTTGCCAGGTGTGCAGCTCTTGCGGGTATATCCATTGGTTCTTTCCGCAGGGTTAAACCCTCACTGACTCTCGCTCCGTCCGCTGTCGCGGCGCAACTCGTCAAACTTGCTCTTCGCCTTCGTCTTCGCTTTTCGGCGGCGATCGCCTGCGAGAGACGGGCCGAGCTGATCGCTCTGCTTGATCGTGTCATCCAGCCGGCGCCGTACGAAGCGCTTCCCTCCCAAGGAGCCGACCGCGAGGTTACTGCGGCCAGCTCAGTCGGATCGTGACGTCGGGCCTGCCGGGCACGACGTCGATGGTCGCGGGCATCACCGCCCGCTCGCGCCGGCCGCACACGGCCACGACGTGCCATCGGCCGGGCTCCGGCAGCGCCGCCTGGAACATCGCGGGACCGAGCCGGGAGGCGCGGACCACAGACATGCCGGAGCGCGCGTCCGGACCAGTCATCAGAAGGTCGCACGTGCCGGCCGCTTCGAACACGAGCGTCAGCGGCGGCAGGGCGTTCAGCTCAATCGTCCCGACCTGCACCACGTCCGGCAGAGACTCGGCCGGACCAAGGGGCACGCGCGCCGCACGCCGCCACGCTCGTCTCCGACACGCAGCTCTCCGGATCCCCGCGGCGCAAGCGAGATCGTAAACCGCCCATCCGGATCCGTTTCCGTTTCACCTCCGCGAAGCTCCGTGACGTCGCCGGACACGGCAAATTGCGCGAGCGCCGGCACGACCACGACGCGGACCCCCGCCGCCGGTACGCCGTCGCGGACGACCCGCCCGACCGCACGGGCAGGCCGCCGGAGCGCGACGCCGACCTCCTGACCGTCCGGCTCGAGCCGCGCTTCCCCGCGCCCAAGCGTCGGATGCATGGCGACGATTTCGTAGCGCTCGCGCGCGAGGTCGTCGAAGCGAAACGCGCCGTCGCCATCCGCGCGCATCTCCGCAACGGTGATCCGCTTTTGCGGCTGCTTCTGGTCATTTGGCTCACCTGGCTCGTTGGGCCGGCGGCGCGCAAACCTGTACAGGGTCACCATCGATTCCGGGGCGGCGATGCCCGGTCCGGCGGTCACGCGCCCAAACACCGCCGCCGATGGCTGAAGCTGAACTCGCAGCGGCAGCTCGGCCGGCGCGCCGGCCACCTCGTGCGCCTCAATCCTCTCGGTTGCGCGGCCCCGCGCGCGAATCTCAATCCAACCATCGTCCGGCACATCGTTCCCCGAGATCCACACGGCGCCGTTGCCGGCCGCGTCGACGCGGATGCGATCGTCCTGCGCCTCTTCCAGGCGCAGCGATTGAGGCCGCGCGCGAGGCACGATGAGCCGGCGCGCCGTCACACGCGCGTCGCCGGGCCCCTCCCCGAACATGAGTGGCCCCGAGGAGACGACCACCAGCCGTCCCCATACCGAGGTACGCCGTTGCGACATCTGCACGCCCGCCGCCGACAGCGGTCCGACGGGAATGGCGCAGTGCACCTGGCCGGGCGCGGTGATAACGACAACCCCCGTCGAGTCCAGCGGCACACCGACACATTCCCAATCGGCGCTGCTTATCCAGTTGCAGGATGGTGATTCGGGCACGCCGGAGTCGTTCAAGCCGATCCATGTGAGGGGGCTGCCGGCCCGCGGGAAGCGCCCCCGGACCGTCCGGCGCCACCGCGCGTGGATGAAGTACGTCGCCGCCTGAGCGGGCCAGCGGAACGGGCCGTCGATGATGTAGCCAGCCTGTCCCGCCCCACGGACCAGAAGGAGCGACTCCAGTCCCGCCGGCCCGCGGGCGATGACGCGCCCGCCAGACGCATCGGCGCGCGACGTCTCTGCAACGCGCCACAAGCGGTCTCCGGGGGCTCGCCCGAGCCGAACGACGTCAACGACGGCGGGAACGGGTGCGTCGAAGCGCAGCGTGACGTTCACGACAGGCGCGCCTGGTGTCGCCGCTGGCGTGCCGTCCGCGACGGCGATTGGCAGCGTTGATTCCTGTGCGTCCGCCTGGAGCGCGACAGAGAAGCAGACCAGCAAGAAGATGATTACCTGCTTCAACGCGTTCTTTCCTTTACATGATCGAACGCCGCCAGCAGCGTTTCGCCTGTCACCGTGCCGCGGTCCGACACGGTGTGAACCGCCATCGACGTCGCGAAACCGCGATCTATGAACACGTAGCGGTCGCACACGCCCGCCAGGTCGTGCAGCCTGTGTGACGACACCACGATGACCGTCCCCCCGTCCCGGCGGGCGCACATCGCTTCGCTCAGCCACCGCGACGCGTCGGGATCGAGCCCCTCCCACGGCTCGTCGAGAACGAGAAGCCTGAGCGCAGGCACAGAGAAGACCGTGCGAAGACCAAGCAACTGGCGCGTGCCGCGCGAGAGCAGGCGGACCGCGCGGTTGTCCCCGCAGCCGTCGACGTCCTGAAAGAGCCCGCGCCAGGCTCGTGCACGCACCGGCGACGGCACGGTCGTCTCCCCGGCAAAGTAGCCCACATTTATCCTCGCGATTGCGGAGCGCACCGGCTCGCCGTCCAGCCGAACGGACCCCGAGTCGGCCCGAAGCAGCCCCACGACAATTCGCAGCAGCGTGGTCTTGCCTGCGCCGTTCGGTCCGATGATCCCGATCGTCTCCCCCGCGTGCGCAGAGAAGCTGATCCCCCGCAGGATGCGCTTCGTGCCGTACTTCCTCGCGACGCCGTCAATGGCAAGCAAGGGCTTCATGCAGGCTCCACGAGGCAGTACTCACGCCTGGTGATGTACGACACACCAGCCCAGACCAACGCTCCGGCCAGCAGCAGATCGAGGCCGATGACGCCGGCGTCTCTCGCGGCGGCAAACTCACCCAGGAGCAGGTACGGACAGACCGCAAATGCGGCAGCGGATGACAGCCCTTGATACACGCTGGCCGGAGGAGACTGCACCACCACGAGGTACTCGCCAACGACCCCACGGGACAGCGCGAGCGTCACGAGCAGGACAGACCAGAGCGCACCGGCCGCCATCCGCGGGAGCGCAAGCCCCGCTGCCCATGCACCAGCCGACACCAGAACCAGCGCCGTCTGCCGATGCAGTGCGAACGCGGAATGACCCCGCCCCATTGCGGTCGCGATCGTCGCGATCACAAGCCAGGCGACCGCTCCGGGAACCGCCGCGGCGATCAGACTGCTGAGCGCAATGCCGACGCGCGACCGGCCGCTGACGAGCAGCGGGTCATAGTAGCCGCGCGCCGCCGACGCGCCGTACCCGCTCGACGCGGAGAACATCTGAAGCAGCAGGATGCTGCCGAACGCCGAATCGACGTCTCCTGGGTTCAGCCACAGCGTCGTTCCGCCGACGAGCACGGCAGCTCCGAACGCGATGCGCATCCAGATGGGTGACGGCGACACGACCAGAAAGAAGCGAACCGATGACGCCCGGATCATGGACGCACCTCCACCACGCGGCCATCCCATGAAAGCAGCAGGCATCGATCGCCGGTCACGCCCAGGAGCAGCCGCGCAGGCTCGGGCAACTGGACTCGTCGAAACAGCCGGCCGCCCGCGTCGTATCGCGCCAGCAGCCAGCCTCCAGGGCGCGCCGGCACGTCCGTTCCCGGCGGCTCACCGGATCCCAGAACCCACAGATCCTCGTCCGCGGACACGAAAACGTCGCGAACCGGGCGGCGCGGGTTGTCCGACGCCAACAGGATCTCTGGTGCGATCACGGGGAGCCCCTCGAGGGGGATTTCGCGCGAGGCGCCTGACGCGTCCGCTAAAGTGACCGCAGCCTGATCCGGAAACCAGCAAGGAATCGACCGGCCGGCGGTGGCGCCGCAGGACACGAGATTGAGCGCCGCGACCGCGCCACGTGCGAGCGGCAGGGCTCGCGTACGCATGCCGCTCCAAGTGCGGCGCCGATCTCCTCCTGGCGGTCCCGTCGTCAATGCATCAGCGGGCGGTTCGAAGTTCATGACCTGGTACAGCAGCTCTCGCCCCGAGCCGAATAACCCCACGTGCGGCTCTGTAAGAGAAATGCGCCGCTGGATCGTCCCGTCTTCCGCGAACCGCGCCAGGGTGCCACGGCCCAGCAACGTCCACATCTCGTCCTGTCCCGTGGACGCGAGACCCCAGATGTGTTCGCCGTCGCCGAGCGGATGCAGCGAACTTCGCGTGTACCGGCCCCGATCCAGGTCGATGCGCACGAGCGCGTCGCCACCCGTGGCAATCCACGCGGTCCTGCCCGACACCACCCGCCCGACTATCAGCTCGTTCGCGATCACGGGACCGAACCGGACATCCCATGAAAGCGTTCTTCCTTTCGAGCCGGCGCAGCCGGAAAGAACTGACATCAGCACGACCAGGACGAGTGAATGCAAGAAAGGCGCTGCCATGGCTTCTTGTTCCTCGGGCGACGCGGCCGGGGACCTCCCCCGATCCCCGGCCGCCCCTTCCTTACCCGCCGATCAGCTTGACCCGCGTGCACTCGACGAAATCGAGCTCGCAGTCGAGCCCTGCCGCCCACCGGTACCAGAAGCTGTCGATGTTCGCGGCCCCCTGGTAACAGTCGAAGAGATCAGTCGAGCACCCGGCGTCCGCCTGGCGAACAACGCCGGCGAACGCGAACACAGTGAAGATTCCGAGCAACATCCGCTTACGCATGGGCCCTCCCGAGACGATCCCGCAGGATCCTACGTGTCTGGCGTGCGCCCCCCACGGCGTCATGCCGCGCCGCCTTCGCCACCCACAAAATCAGCCGGAGGCTCACCGGCACGCCGCACGTCACCCGGGGACCTGCGCCCCGGATTTCTCCGGACGAAAGCGCAGATAGCTCTGGAGCGTGTGATACGAGATGCCGAGCTCCCGACATGCTTGCCGTTTGTTGTTACTGGACCGCTCGAGCACCAGCCTCGCGTACCGACTCCCCCACGCCCTCATCGTCGATCTGTCGCGCAGCGCCGGGAGGAGTACATCCGCGTAGCCGCCCAGGAGCGCCGGCGGCAGGTCCTCGAGCTCGAGCGACGGCCCTCCAGCGAACGCCACCGCGCGTTCGATCACCCGCTCCAGCTCGCGCACGTTTCCCGGCCAGTCGTAGGCCAGCAACGCGTCAATCGCAGCCGCCGACAGCGACAGCGGCCGGAAGGTCCGATGTCGATCAAGAAAGTACCGAGCGAGCTCCAGGACGTCGTCTCGCCGTTGACGCAGCGGCGGAACCAGGACATCCACGCCGTTGAGGCGATAGAACAGGTCCAGGCGGAACCGCCCTTGCTCGACGAGCTGCGACAGAGGGCGGTTCGACGCGACGATGATGCGGGTGTCGATGCGTCGAGCGCCGCACCCGCCAACGCGCTCGACGGAGAGATCCTGAATCGCACGCAGCAGCTTGGCCTGCGCTGCCGGCGACAGGTCCGAGACTTCGTCGAGGAACAGCGTGCCTTCGTGAGCGTGCTCGAACTTCCCGCGACGGCCGCGGACGCCTGTCGCCGTCCGCTCTTCGATGCCGAACAGCTCCGCTTCGAGCAGCGTCTCGACGATCGCCGCGCAGTTCACCGCGACGAACGGGGCCTTGCGCCGCCGGCTCAACTCGTGAATCTGCCGCGCCACGAGCTCCTTCCCGGTACCGGACTCCCCCTCAATCAGCACCGTAAAATCGGTTGCCGCGACTCTCTCGATGCGGTCGCGGACGACGCGGATGGGGTGACTGGAGCCGATGAGTGGAGCCGCGCCGTCGGAGCGGCTGCGGGCGCAGGACAACGGCCACCTGCCGTTGGCGCGCTCGATTTCGAGCAAAAGACCCGCGACCTGCGCGGCGGCGGCGAGCGTCTGGCGCGTGCGGTCGTCGGGCGGACGCGACGGATCGAAGACCGCCTCCAGATGCGGCCGGCCGTCGGCCGGCGATCCGGGGACTTCGCACGAGATCACGTTCGGCCGGTCGCTCGCGACGCCGTCCTCCCGAAAAGCCACCGAGCGTGCTCTCACGAACGCTCGCAGCGCTTCCTCGAAGCACTCGCGAACCAGGCGCGGTTCCCTCACAGCGGCCAGCCCGGAGGTCAGCGCCGCCAGCAGTGTCACCGTAGCGCAGCGTCTTTCCGTGGCGCGCGCCGGTGGTACCATCGCTCCTCCTCCGTGAACCTCGTTCGGGGAGCGCATATCCAAGCGGGATGCCAATCGTTCGTCGCGTAAAACCCGAGTCATTTCGCGCTCCTCGAGAGACGGGAAGAGGTCGAATCATCGCCGCCGGGTAGCAGGTGCCCAGGAACGCCGGGATCGGACGTCGCCCGGGAGGGAATTACGGACCCCGGGCGGGTCTCCGGTTCCCAGAACCATTCGCACCGCTGCTCGAACTTCAACGCGCCCCGGTAAGTAGCGCCGTCGTGCGCGTCGAGCGACCACACGGCGCACCGAAGCACGTGCGCGGCAAGCGAGAAGGTCCGCTCCTCGGTCACGAGTTGCAGCAGCACTCGCGCGCCGGGTCTCAGCGGCCGGAGAGCCTGCACCAGAGCTCCGCCCGCACTGAGATCGATGAGCAGAACAGCGCACCCGGGCCTGAGCGTCGCACGCGTGGCGTCCGGCCGCTGCGGTGGAAAGCGCGCATCGGCGCGACGGTCGGCTACCGGCTGATCCACGTCCCTGCCCCCGTGTCGTACCTGAGTACCCGCGTACGCCCCGTTGCGCCGAGGACGCGGACCGCGTACTGCGCGCGACGCCCCTGCAGATACAACGTGCCGGAGGTGGCCGTGCCGTCCGGGCTCATCGTGAGAATCCGCGCGGAGCCGATCCGCACCCCGTCGGTGCCTCCGCCTCTCGCGCCGTCCGCATCGGGCAGCCCCGACAGCAGTCCGAAGTGGACGCCGGGAAAGTTGTCCTGCAGCTGCTGCGACGCGCCGATGGGCGGGTCAACGCCGCGGAGAATGTCCGCAGTCCGAACGCCATTCCCGTTGCCGTCCGTGTACGGCGCGAACGTGTAGTCCGAGCTGCCCGCCTGGAAGCGCAGCGCCACTGATGTCGATCGTCTGATGGCGTCCATGCGATCGTTCATGATCCGGGCGGCGAGATACCTCGCGGCCGCCGCGGTCCGAAGCTCGTCCAGCGCGCTGCTGGTCATCGGCACTGTCATGCCGGTGATCACTGCGGCCAGCGCAAGCGCCAGGAGCAGCTCGATCAGCGTGTAGCCCTCAGGAGGAAACCATCGATTCGCGCGCACGACGGCTTCCACTCCGGGGGCCCCTATCCCCCGGTCCTCTACTCCGGGGGCCCCTATCCCCCGGTCCTCGCGGTGTCCAGGAACGCCGGCCGCCCACTGACGGCCGGCTACCCGGACCACTACTTCTGGGCTCCCGCGCGATCGCCTTTGTCCGCGCCGACGGAGATGAGCGGCTTCAGCTTCAGAAAGCTTTTCTCGCCGATGCCTTTCACGTTCATCAGCTCTTCGATTTTCTTGTAGGCGCCGTTCTTCTGGCGGTAGTCCAGAATCCGCTGCGCGGCGCTCGCGCCAATGCCGGGCAACGTCTGGAGCTGGGCGGCGGTGGCAGAGTTGAGGTTGACCGGGGCGCTGGCGGTCGCGCGCGCCTTCGAGGCGGCGGGCGCCTTCGGCGCCTGCGCCCAGACTGACGGCGCGCTCCCCACGAGCGCTGCGACGAGGATCCCGACGGCAAACATGAGTCGACGCATTGCTGTCCTCCATGAGTGGTGACTGGTGAGCGGCCCGCGGCGCCGGCCTTGTCAAAGTGAGAGGTCGGGCCACTTTGTTTGAGATCCCGCGCCGGGGCCGTCCTCGACTAGAGCAAGGCGTCTGCCGCGAATGCCGCGTCACGCGCTGCTTGCGGAAGCGGTTGAGGACAAAGATGTTTGCGAGGATTGGCGTGACGGACGGCAGTCACGAGCAGAAAGCGACGGGGCTCATCCGTCAACTGCCGGAACCGCCGACGCGGGATCATGGGCCGTTCCGCTCATGCAACTGTCGCTGCCGTGCGGAACACGACGTTGCCGTTCCGAGCGAGGGACGTGGGCGGATGGATGGCTGGATCCCGAGAGAGCGATAACCCGGCGGCAACGAAATTGCGGCCACCGGGCGGCCCGAGTTGGGCTGATCGCCGGCCGCCAGTAGTCACGTGTGACGGAAAGACATCACAGCCTGCCCATCTGCGGTGCCTGCCCCAACCCACACGATGAAGAGAATGCCAAGGATCAGCGGAAATGCACGGCGGTAACTCCGTTGGGCCGCGATTCCGGATTCGACGGGCAACTGCCCCGTGGACCGGGCGGCTGTCGAGGCGGCGCTCCGGCCGACGACTGCGACAAACCGCGGTCACCGAGCGACATCCCTGCTCGACGGCGGCAACAGTTGCCCCCGGCTCTCCACCAGGTCCGACAGCTCCCGAAGCATGTCCGGGCTCACCTGCTCGGCGTAGGGCAGGATGCAGGTCCGGGTCTCCTCCAGGTACCTCCTGACGAACGCCACGTCGTGGACGAAGCCCAGCGCCGTGAGGTTACTGATGCGATCCGCGAGCTTCAGGACCTGGGCTCGTGGGCTCCCGCTCTGCATGATGCGCAGCAGGTATTCCGACTTCGGTTCCCGGATTCCGTCGATGACCCGGATGGTCACCTCCATCACCAGGGCATACACCGCCGGGCCGTCGGAGTCGAGCCGCACGATCTCCTCCTCCGTGACTCCCGGCATGGCGGGCGCGTCCTCGAAGAGATCGTGAATGACCGCAGCCTTGAGCAGGACGGGGTCGATGATCTTGTAGTCGAGCAGGATCGCCATCGTGCTCAACTGGTGACGGAACATGTTGCTGCCGCCTCGACGCTTGACACCTATCAATGCCATCGCCTTGACGATGTACGGCGCCAGCGTAAGGTTCCTCAGCGACTGTTCGAAGTCATGCATGGTGTCCGGCTCCGGTCGCGCCACGGCACGCGCTGTCTGGCTCCACGACGGCGCAACCAGCCACATCAGCGCCACCGCGGACCTGTCTCGCCGTAGCGCGAAGCGCGAAGGCGGAATCAGTGTTGAAGCACCGCGGGCTTCAACGTCCACGCCTGCAGCCGCGCCAGCTCCATGATTCGTGGGGCGTGGAATCCCTCGGGGAAGATCGGCCAGCTCCACAAGTCAGGAGAATCCTCGGCCACGTGGCGGTCGGCGGTGTAGTGTCCTTCGCGACGAATCACGGCCGTGGCGGTCTTGCCGGAGGCGATCAGATCCTCGAGGGTCCGTGCCAGCGTGGCGAGGTAGCCCGCCGGCGACAGGCTCTCGGCCCCAATCCAGACTTCGTCAGGCAGGCGGTGGGACGTCCGGCAATAGTCGGAGGTATCGCGAACCGCCTGCGCGAACGCGCTCCAGCGGAAGCTCGACGATCGCGTGCCGCCTGTCGACGGCGTGTACATGCGGGCCGGACCGTAGAGCGCCGTCACCTTTGTCGCTGAAGGCCACTCGTTCCGCTCGATGAACGCTGCCATCGCGTCCGTGAGCAGACCAAACACATCGGCCGCGGAGAGCGTATACCCGTCCAGTCTCTGAAACGTGATGTCCTTCTGAACGGATCGAGCGAACCGGAGCAGATCCTCCTTCCGGAAGCTCCGCGTCATCGCCTTGTCGCCATAGATCGTCATCAACTCGGTCGCGGTCACGAACCGTACGCCCGGCTGCGCTTTGATGAAGCGGATGTACTGGTCGAAGTCGTGGAAGGCCTGTTCGGTCTCTGCGGCCGGCCTCGTGCCCGGCATCGTCCACTCAGCGCGAGCAGGGTTGGCGCCGCGCCTGAAATTCACACCATCCCAGAACTCGGTGTGGACCCATTCATTGGGATGGTAGTAGATACTAATCGTGCCGCCTCCCTTCCTGCGCAGCTGCTCGTAGGCCTTCGTAAAGGTCGACTTGCCGCTGGCGAGGCTCGCGCCGCCGCTCAAGTCCATTCGCGCGAGGTTCGATCGCATCTTGAACACATTCAGCATGCCCCCATAGTAGAAGGGCTGATCGTCGATGCCGACATGGTCGCTCTCGTCCAGGTACATGCCGATGCCCATGTCGCGCAGCGCCGGGTAGGCCTGCGGGGCCCAGGCGCTCCCCGGCTGCCCGTACGCGACGGGGGTCACGCCGAAGATCCGCTCAATGTCCCGGACGCCTTGGACTTCGCGACGATAGAACTCGGCGCGTCCGTCCTCCCAACCGGCGTTCTGTAGATACACGGCAATGGTCGGCTGCTGACTGTGGGTGTTCGAGTGGTAGCCGATGTCGTGGCGCTCGAGCGCGGCAATCACGTCTCGGCGTCCACGGTGTTCGAGCACGCGGGCCTTTTCGCCGACGATCTTGAAGGTTGCCCGCACACCCAGCCGCGTCAGCATCTCGGCGAGACGTTTCGTCGCATCGTCATCCTGCGGCAGGATGTAGTCTTCGGTATCGAACCAGAGCGTCACGTAGATCGGCGGGATGGTGTCCTGACCCGTTACACGGCTCGCGACGGCGAGCACCACCAGCATCGACAGCAGAGTCTTGGTCACAGCTTTCTCCCGCGGTACGAACCGTCCCGCGGACGGTTGGAGGTCACGAGCCATGATCGTGGCTCACGTTCATGGCCGTGTAAAGCCCGAACATGTCGAAGCGTTCACAGTGGCGACCCGGCGACGCCGCCCCCATCATTCGTAGTGGAATCGGTGATCACGGCCCGTGGAACGAGTGATCACGATGCCGTGGAATGAGTGATCGTGATGGCGTGGAACAGGTGATCACGATGGAGTGGCGCACGCACAGATCGCGGTGAGTCTGCCGAAGTGGTAGGAATGTAGTGTGACAAAAATGGTTACAGACCCAAACCTGTAACCCCTTGATATTAGCGGTGCGGGTGGGCGTCACACCCACCTGAGAAGCATGCGTCCTTACCGGGCGGGCTGGGTAACCGCATTCATCTGAAGAGTGACCGCAGTCTGCGCCAACAGTCTGCCGTTCACCGTTGCTCCAGTGTTCACGGCGATCAGGGTCTTTGACAGTACGACGCCCTCGAAGTGCGCGGTGGTTCCAATGGTCAGCGAAGTGCGCTCGGGCACGCACGCGCGTCTCACCGGCCGATGGTCCGGCTCGACGCCGCCTGTGCGCGCGCCCAGCCGCTCACGCAACAGAATCGACGAAGCTGCGCCATCCGTCCGTCGCGCCGCCGGCGATTTCCGCCCCACACCAGAAGCCTTCGCTCGACAGGGGGCTCGTCCATACGGGATGCACCGTCACCGTGACTCCAGCCGCGGGTACGCAGACGTCAAAGGCAGTCGGCAGCTCTTGCTGGTTGCTGAACGACAGCTTCAATCCTCCGTAGCTGACATCGACGATCTGCGCGGCCATCATCGCCGCCTGAATTTCCAGCGCGCCGGCCACTTGCTTGCGGGGCCAGCGCCGGCTGACGCTCTCCGCGTCGGTCGCGGCTTTGAGCGCAGCCTGCACCTCATGCACGAAGTCCGGATTGTCTGCAGGGGCCACAATGAACCGCGCCCCGCAGTTGGCGGCGTCACGCTCAATGACAGGATCCGGCCGGGGATAGGTGATAAAGACAGGCACGCCCGGACGATCGAGATGGCTCAGGAGTCCGAGATGCAGCCCGTTAAAGGCGCCCAAGCGCACATCCGCGATCAGCAGGTCAGGCTCAAGGGTCGCGAGAAGCCGTCGGCCCTCGTCGAAGGACGAGACGGCAGCGACTGAGAATCCGGCGCGGGTGAGATTCCCCTCGGTTCTCCGGAGGACGTCGCCGTCCGCGTTTACCAGGAGAACCATGCCGGGCATTAGAGCCTCCTCCCAAGAACGCCCACATTTCGCTTCACTCTCTTTTTGTTTTTTCATTGGTAAAGCTCCTTCAACCCGTTTACGCCTCTTCGCGAGAACTTGGTTTCTTCTCGCGTCTGATTGAAGAATAAGTCCCGACGCCGATCGGGTCCATCCGCCCCAGGCTGATTCTTTCGTAGGACGCAGGCTGAAAGATTTGTCGGTGTTTGTC
>CAYZBZ010000067.1:0-17563 GCA_964476725.1 uncultured Vicinamibacterales bacterium | reverse complement strand
CAACCCGCATGATACGCGGGAGATGCACTCCACAGGAGGGACCCTTATGAAAACTTTAGACAGCATCGCGCGGTGGTACCGCGGCGTTTCATCGTGGAGAGCGCGCAGTGAGGTAGCATGCGAGGGAAGCCGTGCCAGCGCCAGATCCCCTCGTCGCCAAGATTGAGGCTCTCCAAAACCTACTCGTGTCTCACGCGACCGGAGGAGGTGCAGACCAGTACGGCGACTACGATGAGCTGCGGCGTGAGCTTCTGAACAATCCGACCACCGGCACGGGGCTTCCTGGTTTCGTGCACACGTGTCGCAACCTCTCGCAGTTCTGGCAGTTCATCAAGTACAAGTATGGTCGCTACGCAGAGCGACGTGAGTACATCTGGGGCGAATTCCGCCCGCTGCTCGAACTGTTGGAATCCAGAGCCAACACGCCGATTCAACCATCCGATCAGCAGGTGCTATCGCGGCTCAGCCCGGAGTCGGTTCAGACTGTCTGGCAGCGTGCGCTTGAGCGCCGGAATTCCGACCCGGAGGGGGCCATCACGGCGGCGCGGTCTCTCCTCGAGACCGTCTGCAAGCACATCCTCGACGACCTCTCCGTTCGCTATGATGAGAATGCCGATTTGCCGAAGTTGTACCGGCTCACGTCCGAAGCGTTAAACATCGCGCCAAGCCAGCACACGGCACAGGTGTTCAAGCAGATTCTCGGGGGCTGCACCTCAGTCGTCGAAGGATTGGCTGCGTTGCGCAACCGGCTCGGAGACGCGCATGGCGGCGGCCGAGCTCGGGTGCGACCAGCGCCGCGGCATGCACAGCTCGCCGTCAACCTGGCCGGCTCCATGACGTCATTTCTCGTGGCAACGTGGGAGGCCCGGAAGAACGCAGGGTGACCACGTTCGTGGGCGGAGCGTTACGTCAGGCCCGCGGGGGTGAAGAAGATGGGCGGTCAAGATGGGCAAAGGCCCTAAGACCGCCAAGCTTGACTAGGTTGCCAACCTTGTCAACAACAACCTACGTTGGTCTTTACGTAAGAGGTTTCCATCATGCGTGGGCGAAAATAGGCCTCTCTGGCGAAGGTGGTCAAGACAGTCAAGATCGGCCCCCTTACGAGAGAGCCGCCCATCTTCCTTATCGAAGCACCCAGCACCACCGCTCGCCCACCTTGATACTCCGCGCGACCTTGTCCTTCGCCCGTTGCAGGGCTCGGGAATCCCTCCCCATCCCAGCCTCCTTCGCCTCGGCTTCGACCTCCCGTGACGGCTTCGGCCCGTCGGCCAGTTGACCGCGCAGCCACTCCTCGACCTCACGGTCATGCTCCTCACGCTCTTGATCTCGCTGTGGTCGGGGCGGTGCCATGGATGCCCCGACGTTCACGTGCACAGCACCTGTCTCGTACTCCAGACGTGGCACCCCGGCGTCCGTGCCGACTACGATGCTGAACGCGAGCTGGTCGACCGGGCCGTGCAGGTTGCCATCTTGGGTCACGAGCACCTTCCGTCGCCTCTGGGTCTCCTCGTCGTCTGATGGGTCGGTGGTAATCAGCAGGTTGCAGCGGGGGATGGCGGTGAACGCTACGCTGCCTCCAGCGAGATACGACAGGTTCGTGACGCTCTTGGGCGGGTGCATCACGCTGAGGCCGGCGACCTTCAGCCGGTCCAGCAGCGCCGTGAACGGCATCAGCACCCGCCGGACGTCAGCGTCTACGTGGGTCTTGGCTTTACCGAGGTACCCTGCGAGCCCGTCGATTATGACCAGCCGATACGGAATGCGTGCGAGTTCCTGCTCCAAGACAGCGACGTCGCGCTCGAGGGTGAGGACCGACTGCGAGCCGTCGGGCTCTCTGACCATTATGAGCAGGCCGATACGGCTCCGGTCGGCCCCAGCAGCGAGCAGCCGTGGAACAGTCGTGGTCTCCGCCGAGTCCTCGCCAGTGATAATCAGCACGCGCCCCGGCTCAGTGAAGTTGCTCCGGGCCGTAATTGGCGACGGCGGCATCACGGCCCCGTGCGTGATCCTCGCCGCAATGTCAGTGAAGAACAGACCTTTACCCTGCTTCGGTAGCCCGACGACGTTCGTCAGCATGCCGACCGCGAGTCGGCCCGGCCAGATCCAATCGACGTGCTTCGGCTCGATCTCCGACGCCAGGACCACCACCACCGTTCGGCCGATCTTTGGCACCTCCGGCGCTGTCGCTGCCTCCGGCGGTGTCAGGGCGTCCTCGGCCAGCTGTTTCAGCTTCAGCCTGTCCCCGCCCGCGGCGAGCCAATCCGACACGTCGCCCCCGGCGGGCAGACCGGGCAGCGCGACGATGCCCACCGTGATGCCCCGGCTGCGCAGCGCTGCCGCCACCTTCGTGGCGTACTCACGGCCGGGATCGTCGTTGTCGGGCAGAACGATTACCTCCTCCACGCCGGCCGCCACCAGCTGGTCGGCGTACTTGTCACGCCACCCGGTAACACCTCCCGCTGTCGTAGTCGCTGGCAGACCCAAGGCGACGAGCGCGTTCGCATCCTTCTCGCCCTCGACGAAGTAGACGCGCGTGTACCCGTGCAGGTCCGGAAACCGGTACATCACGCGCTGAATTCCCTTTAACGACCAGATCCAGCCGCCCTGGCCGTCAGGGCGGCGCATTCTGAACTCCTTCGGCTCGCATCGCACGATTTCATAGACGAGCCGTCCGTGTTCGTCGTGGTAGGGGTACGCTGCTACCTCACGCCGCCCGGGCGCCAAGTCCTTGAAGGTCATGTCGACCGCCTTCAGGACCGCGTCGGTCTCGCACCCGGCGAAGCAGTGGACGAGCGCGCGGCCGTCATCACCTACGGCGACGGATAGCGACGGCCGGTCGTCGTCGTGGGCGGGGCAGCTCGCGGTCCAGCCGCTGCTGGTGCGCGTCACCTCCCGCAACTTCGCGAGGATGTCGGGCTCGTTTACGGCGGCCCGCGCTCCGGGGACACTCGACATGGTTGGTGCGGGCCCCGAGATGGAGTCCCTCGGGGCCCGCTGCGCCTCCTTCCTGGATGCCGAGCCACATCCTCGACATGAGGACGACCAGCTCAGCTCCCAGGTTATGGCGCGGAGCGGCCGAAGCCAAATCTGGCGTATGATAAAAGTATGAGAAAGAATGGACCCGCCGAACCGCCGGAAATCGACCCGGCGGAGTTGGATACCAGGCCCGATCGACCTGTCCCGATGGATCGGCTCGTGGTGCCGGCCGAGGTCACCCTGAACGGGGAATGGCTTGAATTCAGCTACTACAGCGGCACCGCTCGCGCGAGACGGATCAGGCCAAGCAGGAATCTTCTGACCGAGTTCTTGAAGGTCCGTGACTCGACCGATTCGATCCTGAGGTACGCGCGGCGCTGGGGGCCCCTCGGGTTTTGCGCGCACGACCTACCTCTTGATCGGTGTCTCGAATGTTTAGGGCCGGGGACGCTGGAACGGCGTCGTGAGTCACTCGCCACTTGGCGCAGAATTATTCGCCACGTTCAGTGGTTGCTTGACACCGGCGCTCACCTCCGGACGCGAGATCTTGATGCACGCGAAGAGGAATTCATCGGCCCTCCCCCAATTGAATCGATCCGTTTTCCGCCAGTTGGCGCGGTCGCGAAGACGTACCCCCAGATACGCCGGTGGAGCGAGTTTCTGAATGGCTATTTGGTTCGAGACATGGAGGACAGCAATCTAACGTTGACTCTCTCGCTCGCCGAGCGGAGACCCCGGCTCGTCGTGGGCTTCCGCAGCTTGTTTGGTGCGCTTGTTCTTCAAGTCGCGCTCGCGATCACCCAATCTAGAGGCCTGACAACGTGTTCGTCATGCGGTGATCCGTTCTTCCCGCAGCGGAACTGGAAGTACTGTAACGGGAAAGGCTGCGGTCGAAGGGCTGCGATGCGTGCCGCCTCGAAGCGTTACTACTGGGAGAAGAAGAGGAAGGAGACCCAGGGGCAACAGAACAACGGCCAGGTCGGGAAGCGCCTTCGCACCGGGCCGCGAGCCCGCGCAGGACGGAGCCCGAGCGCTCGATGATCAACCATTCTGTGGCTCGGAGGCTGGAGGAGTACCGGCAGCGGGGGCTTACCCAGACTTCACCCAGGAATTACCCAGGAAGTTGCTCCCGACGAGAGCCAAAGAGGCCCGAAGGCGACGACGTAAGAAGCGCTAATTTGCGACGGGTTGTTTGTGGCGCGTTGGCTCTGGTGTCGATTTGAAAAGGGCTCATAACCCACTGTACTGAGGTGCGAAGCCCTCCATGCGACCGCGCAAAATCGCGTGGTTGCGACGCTCGTTGGGTTTCGAACCCAATGGGCGCTGGTCGAAGTCATTCCCCAAACGGGCGCTCGTTGACGCCGCTTCCCTAGGGGGCTAGTGTCGTCCTGTCCAAACGCCAAGCGCGATCCACGGGAGGCTCGGCATGAAGTGTCCCTGCTGCCAGAAGCAGAATCCGCTCCAGGGCAAGTTCTGCCTCGAGTGCGGGACAGCCCTGGGACAAGGCAACACCGCTGGCCGGTCAGGTGTGTCATACGCGGGCTTCCAGCACGCTCTCGCCGAGGCCCAGACACAGATTGCTGAGGCACTCGACCGGCAAACAGCGACGAGCGAGATCCTGCGCGTGATCAGCCAGTCGCATAAGGATGTCGGCCCCGTCTTCGAGGCGATCGTCGACAGCGCGGTGCGTTTGCTGCGGGCCTATACGGGCACGCTGACCCACGTGGTGGGCGAACACATCGTGCTCGAGGCGTTCACGCGGACCGACGCGGCGGGAGACACCGCACTGCAAGCACGCTTCCCGGTGCCCCTCGCATCGAACTCGTCACATGCCCTGGCGCTGCGCGATCGAGCCCCCTTGAACGTAGCTGACGCCGAGGCTGACCCACGATTATCGGACTGGGCGCACGGGTACGCGCGGGTCCGGGGCTATCGAAGCCAGGTGGTGGTGCCGCTGCTGCGCCAGGCCGACGCGATCGGGACGATCTCAGTCACTCGGCGCGAGGGCGGCGGTTTCGAGACCGACGAGATCACGCTGATCCAGACGTTCGCCGACCAGGCGGTCATCGCGATCGAGAACGCGCGACTGTTTGGCGAGCTCCAGGACAAGGCGCACGCCGTCGCCGAGGCCCACGCCCAGACGACGGAGGCCCTTGAGCAGCAGACGGCGACGGCGGAGATCTTGCGAGTCATCTCGAGCTCGCCGACAGATGTCCAGCCTGTGTTCGACGCAATTGTCGCCAGCGCTCAAGCACTGAGCGGCACGGGTACCAGCGCGGTCTTTCGCGTTCGTGATGATGTCATCACCGTCGCGGCCGCCGACGGTGTCTCGCCGGCGTGGCGAGCCCAGTACCCGCGCGCGATCACACCTGACACGGTTATGGGCCGCGCCATTATCGAGCGTCACACTCTCCACGTTGAGGATCTCGAATCCGATCCCACTTACGAGACGGCGCCCGGGCGTCTCATCGGCGTGCGCACGATACTCGGAGTTCCCATGCTGAAGGACGGGGAGCCCGTCGGAGTGATCGCCGTCTGGCGCTGGGAGGTCAAGCCGTTTAGCGCGCAGCAGATCGCGCTGCTCGAGACCTTTGCCGACCAGGCGGTCATCGCGATCGAGAACGTCCGGCTCTTCAAGGAGTTGCAGCAGATCAACCGCGATCTTCATGAGGCGTTGAATCACCAGACCGCAACAAGCGACATCCTGCGTGTGATCAGCGCCGCTCGGACCGATGTGCTGCCTGTGTTCGAGGCCATCACGGCGAGCGCAGTCCGATTGTGCAGCGGGGACTTTGGTACCGTCTTCATTTACGACGGCGCAGCGGTGAGACCGGCCGCGGTCTACAACGCAAGCGATAGGGGCGTTGATCAGTTGCGGAGGGTCTTCGGTGGAGCGCCCACCTTGGAGACCGTGACCGGGCGGGCGATCCTCACCGGCGAGGTCGTGCATCGACCTGATGCGCAACACGCCTCGGATGTCCCGGGAACCGTCGCGATGGCCCGCGCGTGGCCATACGGCGCCATCGTCTCAGTGCCCTTGGTACGCGAGGGGCAGGCAATTGGAACAATCAATGTCGCCAAGGCCGATGCCAGTCCGTTCTCCGAGAAGGAGATCGCGCTCCTCCAGACTTTCGCCGATCAGGCTGTGATCGCCATCGAGAACGTGCGGCTGTTCAACGAACTGGAGGCTGCAAACCGCGAGCTCAAAGCGGCGAGTCAACACAAGTCCGAGTTCTTGGCTAACATGTCCCACGAGTTGCGCACACCGCTCAACGCTATCATCGGCTTTTCCGAGGTGCTGTCGGAGCGGATGTTCGGCGAGCTGAACGAGAAGCAGGAAGAGTACCTGCGCGACATCTACGCTTCGGGGCAGCATCTGCTGTCCCTCATCAACGACATCCTCGATCTCTCGAAGATCGAAGCCGGGCGAATGGAACTCGAGCTGACGGACTTCGACCTCCCCACGGCAATCGATAACGCCCTGACCCTGGTCCGGGAACGGGCCGGGCGCCGGGGCATTGTCCTGCACCAGGCGGTGGACGAGCGCCTGGGTCAGATCCGAGGCGACGAGCGGAAGATCAAGCAGGTGTTGCTGAACCTCCTGTCCAACGCGTTGAAGTTCACGCTGGAAGGCGGCAGGGTCGAGGTGCGGGCAACCGTGAGCGACGGCATGGCCGAAGTGTCGGTGACGGACACCGGGGTCGGCATCGCGCCGGAGGACCAGGAGGCGGTGTTCGAGGAGTTCCGGCAGGTCGGGACGACGGCCAAGAAGGTGGAGGGCACCGGGCTCGGGCTCACGCTGTCTCGCAAGTTCATAGGGCTGCATGGAGGACGGATCTGGGTCAAGAGCCAGGTGGGCGTCGGCTCGACGTTCACGTTCACGATTCCGGTGAGGCGTGTCGACTGATCGTCTGGGACCCGGCCTTATGATCTCGTCGTCGTTCTGCTGCGGGCGGATCTGGTCATAGACTTCACCGAGGAATTACCCAGGAAGTTGCTCCCAATGAGACCCCAAGAGTCCCAAAGGCCACGACGTGAGAAGCGCTAATTTACGAGGCGTTCACCAACACGCCGAGGATGCGACGTGCCGTGTGGTGCGAGCCGAAACTGCAGGCGGAAGTGACATGCGCGGAAGTCGTGAACGGCGTCCTGCGCGCGTTGCCGTGGAGCAGGCTGTCAGAATGTGGCGCTTGACAGCGCCATGGATGAGGCGTAGTTCTCGTCGCCACACGACCGACCCGACCGAGAAGGAGTTGTTGATGGCCGACAACGTCTCGATCCTCAAGCAGGGCTACGATGCGTTCGCTCGGGGCGATGTGCCGTTTGTCCTCAGCCTGTTCGACCCACAGATCGAGTGGAACGAAGCCGAACATTTCATCTACTGGAACGGCGCGCCTGTGCGCGGCGGACAGGCGATCGTCAACGACGTCTTCGCGCGGCTGCCGAAGGACTTCGACGGCTTCCGCATCGAGATCAAGCGCATCATCAACGGCGGCGACACCCTTGTCGTTGAGGCGCGGTACAAGGCGACGGCGAAGGCGACCGGGAAGCCGTTCGACTCGCAGACGGTTCATGTGTGGGACTTCAACAGCAGCGGAAAGATTCTGAAGTTCCAGCAGTACACAGACACTTTCCAGGCTGCACAGGTCACCGGCATCACGCCGAAGGCCTGAGTGTCGCCCGGCCGTAGACGCACGAAGGCCCCGGACGCGGTGTTCTGCGCCGGGGCCTTTGTTACGCCCGTAACGGCGCCGAGCCTGAGCCGCCAAATCTGGCGTGCGTGCTTGGGCCCACTGCGCGAACTCCTCGCACTCCTCCGGGTTCGTCAGGCGTGCTACGGCGGCGTGTATTGGTTGGTCCGTCATAGGGCCCTCTCCCCGTGCGCCAAGGTGCGCCTGGCTGTCCGCTTGCGCGTCGAACGGCGTGCTGAGCGGCCGGCGTAGCTGGGCTCCTCCAGCGGCTTGTTAGACAGCCCCGCGGCCGAACCGTTCGCGAGCGTGTCCTTGTTACGCCGAAACAACGTCGAAGAATACGTAAGCGACCATGGAGCCTCCCGGCCTGCTGTCTATGCTCCAGGCACGCCTTTCGGTAAGACTGCCATAACTGGTACGTGAAAGGAGTCGCGATGCAGCGTTTCAACCTGAAAGGTAAGGTGGCCCTCGTGACTGGCGGGAATGGCGGCATCGGAGCGGGGATCGCGCGCGGCCTGCTTGAGTGCGGGGCCGCAGTCGTGATCGCCGGCCGTAACGTCGACAAGAACAAGGCGATGGTCGCCACGTTGCAGACGCTGGGGCCGCCGGTAAGTGCCGTCGCCATGGACGTGACCGAGGAGTCACAGTGCCACGCGGGGGTGCGGGAGACTGTGCAGCGACACGGGCAGCTCAACATCCTCGTGAACAACGCGGGGATGGGGAACGGCAAGCTCCCGCAGGATCTGACAGTCGCCGAATGGCACGAGATCATGAACACGAACCTGACGAGCGCGTTCATTCTCAGTCAGGCGGCTTACCCGGAAATGAAGAGGGCGGGAGGCGGGAAGATCATCAATATCGGTTCGATGGCGTCATATCTCTCATTTGGCGCGGTCCCGGCCTATGGTGCGAGCAAGGCCGGCATCATCCAGTTGGGGCGGGCATGCGCCTCGGCATGGGCGAAGGACAATATCCAGGTCAACACGATTCTGCCCGGCTACATCGACACCGCGATGACGCAGGCGCGATTGCAACGCAACGTCGAGTTACATACCCGAGCATTGGCCCGTACTGCCGCGGGCCGGATGGGTACTCCGGACGATTTCGCGGGAATCGCCGCCTTTCTGGCGAGCTCCGCGTCCGATTTCATCACCGGCGCGGACATTCCGGTAGACGGTGGCTTCCTCTGGGGCATTTGAATTCTCGCTCATCTCGGCCTTGCAGTGCTGTGGAACGCCGGGCACGAGAGGCGCCGCCATCCGGCTCCTCGGCGACATCCACGTCGCGGGCGGCGATCACGACGAAGCCGACGCGAATTATGGCGACGCGCTCATACTGGCGACCGAGCTCGGCATGCGTCCAGCGATCGCCCACAGCCTCGCGAGTCTCGGCAGGCTCTGCCGGCGTGCGGGCAAGATACAGGTGGCCGCGGAACGGCTCTCGACCGCCACGACGATGTACCGCGAGTGGGCATGACCTACTGGCTGGAGAAACCGAGACGGAATACAGGATTTGGCCTAATGGATCCGCGGGGCGGTGGCCGACCGACCACCCAGACTTCACCCAGGAATTACCCAGGAAGTTGCTCCCAACGAGAGCCAAAGCGACCCAAGGCCCTTACGTGAGAAGCGTTAATTCATGAGGCGTTGTTTGTGGCGCGTTGGCCCCGGTGTTGATTTGAAAAGGGCTCATTAACCCACTGTACTAGGGTTCAAAGCCACTCACGCGACCAAGCAAAATCGCGGTGTTACGACGACCATTGGGTTTCCAACCCAAAGCTCCCTGATTCCAAGACTCCGCTCTCGCTGAGCGCCTCACCCAGCAAGGGATGGTCGTTGACGGCGTCGCCACCCGCGGGCTATCGTCGCCGTGCCCTACGCCGGCCCGATCCACTGGAGGCTCGGTAATGAAGTGTCCCCGGTGCCAACAGGAGAACCCGCACCAGGCGAAGTTCTGTCTGGAGTGCGCGGCGCCGCTTGCTCTCCGGTGTGCCAACTGTGGGACGCAGCTGCCCGCCGCGGCGAAGTTCTGCTTCGAATGCGCGACGCCCATCAGCGCTCCGGGCTCCCTGCCGCGGTTCGCCTCACCTGAGATCTATACGCCGAAGCACCTCGCCGAGAAAATCCTCACCTCGAAGACGGCCCTCGAAGGCGAGCGCAAGCAGGTGACCGTACTCTTCGCTGACATGCGAGGCTCGATGGAACTGCTTGCCGACCGTGACCCGGAGGAAGCGCGCACGATTCTCGACCCCGTACTCGAGCTGATGATGGAGGCGGTCCACCGCTACGAAGGCACGGTAAATCAGGTCATGGGCGACGGCATCATGGCGCTCTTCGGCGCGCCGCTGGCCCTCGAGGACCACGCCGTGCGCGCGTGCTACGCGGCACTGCGGATGCAGGAGAGCATTGGCCGCTACGCCGACGAGCTTCAGCGCAGCCAGGGCGTACCGGTGCAGATACGCGTCGGCCTCAACTCGGGCGAGGTGGTCGTCCGCTCAATCGGCTCGGACCTTCGAATGGACTACACCGCCGTGGGCCAGACGACGCACCTGGCCGCGCGCATGGAACAGATGGCGCGGCCGGGCTCCATCCTGGTCACTGCGGATACGCTCCGGCTGGTCGAGGGGTTCGTGCACGCGCGCGAGCTCGGTCCCGCCACGGTCCGTGGTCTGGACGCCCCCGTCGTCGTCCACGAGCTCACGGGTGCGAGCCCGGTACGCTCGCGGCTTCGCGCCGCGGCGACGCGGGGCCTCGGGCGATTCGTCGGGCGCTCGCGCGAACTCGCCGAGCTGGACCGCGCCCGCGCGACGGCGCAGCAAGGGCACGGGCAGGTGGTGGCACTCGTGGGCGAGCCGGGCGTGGGCAAGTCGCGGCTCTTCTACGAATTCACGCGGGAGCTCCCGGGCTGGCTCATCCTCGAGTCCGCCTCTGTGTCCTACGGCAAGGCGACCCCGTACCTGCCCGTGATTGAGCTCCTCAAGGGCTACTTTGGCGTCGAGGCCGGGGAAGGTCCGGAGCGCGTCCGCGAGCGGGTAATCGGCCGGGTGCTCGCCCTCGACGAGCAGCTTCGCGACAGCATCCCGCCCATCCTCTCGCTGCTCGACGCGCTGCCGCCGGACGACCCGTTTCGGTCGCAGGGGACCGTCCTGCAGCAGGGCCGCACCCGAGGCGCCCTCAAACAGCTGCTGCTCCGCGAGAGCCAGCGCCACCCGCTGTGCGTGGTCTTCGAGGATCTCCACTGGATCGATGCCGACACGCAGGCGGCGCTCGACTTCCTTGTCGAGAGCCTCCCGACGGCGCGGGCGCTCCTGCTCGTCAACTACCGCCCCGAGTACGAGGACCGCTGGGCGGCCAAGAGCTATCACACGCGGCTGCGCGTGGACCCCCTGAGCGCCGAGTTCGCGGAGGAGCTGCTGGGGACGCTGCTAGGGGGCGCGCCAGTGCTGGCCCCACTCAAGGCCTTGCTCAAGGAGCGCACCGGCGGCAATCCGCTGTTCCTCGAGGAGTCGATCCGCGCGCTCGTGGAGGGCGGCGCGCTCGTGGGGGAGGCGGGCGCCTACCGACTCGGCCGCGACCTCGGCACGGTGCAGGTCCCAGCCACCGTGCAGGCGCTGCTCGCCTCGCGCATCGACCGGCTCGCGCCGGAGGAGAAGCACCTGCTCCAATGCGCGGCGGTGATCGGTACCGATGTGCCGTTGCCGCTGCTCGAGGGCGTGGCGGAGTTATCGCCAGATGACCTGCAGCGCGCTCTCGGGCGACTGCGGGCGGCCGAGTTCCTCTACGAGGCGCGTCTGTTCCCTGATGCCGAGTACACCTTCCGGCACGCCCTCGTCCACGACGTGGCCTACCGTAGCTTGCTCCTGGAGCGGCGACGGGTGCTGCACCGCCGGGTCGGGGAACTGATGGAGACGCGCTACGCCAGCCGCATGGCCGAGCTGGCCGAGACCGTGGGCACGCACCTCGAGCGGGGCGAGGCCTGGGGGCCCGCGGTCGCGCATCTGCTCGTCGCCGCGGAGAAGAGCAAGGAGCGGCTGGCCTATGCCGCGGCCCTCGAGCTATGCCTGCGGGTGCTGGCGTGCGCCGCCCGCGCGCCGTCGCCGGACGCCGAGCGCATCCGCGCCCTCGTCCTCCGCGGCGACCTGGCGAGCCTCTTGGGCGACCTCGCTGAGGCGAACCAGAGCTACGATGAGGCAGTGTCCGCCGTCGACGATCCCGAGCGACGCCGCGCCATCTCCAACAAGCGGCACCGGCCGCGGCGGACCTCGCGCGACGGAGCCGCGATCGCCTTCTACGAGCACGGCGGAGGGGACCGGACGCTGTTCGTGATCAACCCGGTGCTGTACGGGCTCGCCACGACCCAGCCGGTCCTGGAGCCCCTCTGCCAGGACTACCGCATCATCACTATGGACTGCCGCGGCACGGGCAGCTCCTCGCCGCTCGTCCGGCCGTATTCGATCCGCCAACACATGGAGGACGCGCGGGCCGTCATTGAAGCCGCCGGCGGGCCGGTGATCGGCATCGGCCTCTCGCGGGGAGGCAACCTGTTGGTGCACATGGCGATGAGCTATCCGCACCTGCTCGAGAAGCTCGTCATGGTGGGCACGTCGGTGTCGTGGGACCGTCCGCAGGCCCGACAGGCGCAGGAGATCCTCCGACGCGACGGCATCGAGAGCGCCCTGCGCTTCTGGACCTCACTGGCCTTCGTCGAGGTGGGGCAGGACGCCTTGGCCGAGCAGTTCGTCCGCACCCGCCTGCTCTTGCCAGAGGACACTTGGCGTAGTTTCTTCGACCCCGACCCCGAGCAGGACCTCGCAATGCTGCTCCCCGGCGTTCGGATTCCCACCCTGGTGATCCGCGGCACCGCCGACCGGGCGGCATCGAGCGAGGACGCTTACACCCTTGCGGGCCAGATCCCCGGTGCTCAGCTTTACGAGTTTGCAGGGCGCGGCCATATTCCGGCCTTCACGGCAACGGGTGAGTTCTGCGACGTGCTGCGGCGGTTCGTCCGCGGAGAGCGTGTCATGCGGACGGGCGGATAGGCCTGGCCGAGGCGCGTACCGGGCAAGATGCGCCGGCCGCCACCCAGACTTCACCCAGGAATTACCCAGGAAGTTGCTCCCAACGAGAGCCAAAAAGACCCAAGGTCACGTACGTGAGAAGCGTGAATTTGCGACGAGTTGTTTGTGGCGCGTTGGGCCTCGCACCCAATCGGGAAGGGCTCATAACCCAAAGGTCGCTGGTTCAAATCCAGCCCCCGCAACCATTGATCACGAGGGGTTAGCGGTGCAGAAGCCGCTAACCCCTTTCGTTTACCCAGACTTTACCCAGGAATTCGGGCTCCGGTGCGGATAGCACCATCCGGCACGGCGGCAAGCCTCGCGATAGAATCGGGGCCGAGTAGCCGACCGATCTCCGCTGAGGAGGGCGCGGTGGCCTTTCGCGGCTGGCCTGCCAAAATAATTCCTTGTAGTGGTCCTGGCGCCCCTCGCCTCTTCGCGCAGCCACTCCGCCTGAGAAGCGCGTCTATTGAGCCGCGGCAAAAGCGGGGGCGAGGCACGCGGTAAGGTATTAGGGGACTTTTTAGAGGTGTCCTATGGCTAAACGGAACCGAAAAAGTGGGGCGTCGGCGCGACGGCCGAAGCGTGCGCAGCGGAAGGCCCACAAGCCGAAGAAGGCGGCTCGTGCCTCGAAAAAGGGGAAAATTCGGACCCAGGCCCAGCCCTTTCCCGCCACGATCTTTACCGTTGCGAACGATGACTTAGGTCGCCTGACCCCCGCGGGGGCTGTGGAGCTGGTCCGGGACATTCTCTGGGCTGATGCCAGAATGGCGGGAATCCCCACGACAAGCATCAACGTGTCGGCCTGGGTTGATGTGCCCGACGGCGGAGTTGACGCCAGCGTCACCGCCGCGCCGGCGAGCCTGAAGGGCTCGGTTATCAAGTCGCCTCGTCTTGGCTTTCAGGTCAAAGCCGGAACCGGCTTTCGGCCCTGGCAGGAATCGCATATACGGGCCGAGCTTTTCGGTGACCAACCGCTCAAGAAGACGAACCTAGGCGCCTCGGTGCGGTCCTGCCTGGATGAGGGCGGTACCTATGTGCTCGTGTGCACGGGCGTGGATTTGCCTGATGCCCAGGAGCGGCAAGCGTCGGCCACCTCAAAAGCCTTTTCGCTAAGTCAGGGTACAAGGGCGCCAAAGTCGAAGTCTGGAGTCAAAATAAGCTTATCGGATTGCTCGAACCGTTCCCCTCATTACGGCTGAAGGTTAACGGAAACGCGCAGTCCACGTTCCAGACACACAAGAGCTGGTCCCGGCAAGAGGACATGCGGAAGGGATTCCAGGCCGGCGAAGACCAACGCAAATTCGTAACGGCAGTGTGCAACGAACTAAATCGTACCGACGAAGCAGTCCACGTTCGTGTCACTGGCGAACCAGGTGTCGGGAAGACCCGGGCGGTCCTCGAGGCAACCGGAGCCGAGGACCTCATGCCAGTTGTTGTCTATTGCGATTCCGCTGCAAAGTTTCGAGACAGCGAGCTCATGCACGAGCTGTTGAAGGAAGACAATCACTTTGCCGTCATTCTGGTTGTAGACGAATGTGATGCTGACGCTCGGTCATACATTTGGAATAAGCTCAAAAATCTGGGACCACGAATTAAATTCATCTCGATCTATAACGAACCTGACGAAACGAGCGGCAACACCGTATACGTCGACGCCCCAGCTCTGGGTAAAGAAGAGATCATCGCGATACTGCAGGAGTACGGTGTCCCGGCAGATAGGGTTGAGCGGTGGGTCGAGTTCTGTTCAGGATCTCCAAGGGTTGCCCACGTCATCGGGGTAAATCTGAAGAGCAATCCTGAGGACGTGCTGAAGTCACCGGACACGGTCGATGTCTGGGCTCGCTACATTGTTGGGAGAGACAATGCGCAAAGTGAGCCTGTGCGGCAACGAAGAATCGTCTTGGAACACCTGGCGCTGTTCAAGCGATTCGGCTTTGGCCCGAGAGTCAGCGCTGAGGCTAGGGCGATCGCCGCACTCATCAGAGAAGCAGAACCGGCGATTACGTTTTCGCGATTCGAGGAGATTGTTAAGGAGCTGCGAGTCCGCAAGATTCTCCAAGGCGAGAACACGCTCTACATCACGCCGAAGGCTCTTCACATCAAGCTCTGGGCAGATTGGTGGGATACTCACGGAGGTTCGTTCGAGCCAGAGGCATTCGTTGCCAAGCTGGACGGGAACCTCGTGGCTTGGTTCGATGAGATGTTCAAATACGCGGCGCAGTCGAATGCTGCGCTCGGCGTTGTCGCTCGGCTATTGGGAGATAACGGCCCTTTTCGGGATGGGAGTTACTTGCAGGAGCGCCGCGGCGCGCGCCTGTTTCTCGCTCTGACGGAGGCTGATCCAAAGAGTGCCCTTGAGTGCCTGAAGCGAACCATCGGGACGTGGAGCCCCGAGCGTTTGCTGGCTTTTACGGAAGGCCGGGGCGAGGTTGTCTGGGCGCTTGAGCGCATCGTGATATGGCGCGAACTGTTCACAGACGCGGCGCGCCTTCTGCTTCAACTGGCCGAGTCTGAAAACGAAACGTGGGGTAATAATGCGAGGGGGATCTTCGCAGGACTGTTTTCTCCTGGCTATGGCGCCGTTGCGCCAACCGAGGCTTCGCTGGAAGAACGGTTTCCGATCTTAAGAGAAGCGCTTGAGTCCGAGTCAAGCGAAAGACGTCGAGTCGCCCTGAAGGCCGTAGACGTCGCGCTTGAGACGCATCATTTCAATCGCTGGGCCGGTGCGGAGCAGCAAGGACTTAAGCGGGAGCCCAAGCTCTGGATGCCGAAGACCTATGGTGAATTATTCGATGGCTATCGCCGGGTCTGGAACCTCGTGTGGGACCGGCTGGAACACTTGCCCGAAGACGAGCGGCTGAAGGCGATCCGCGTTCTCCTGAGCCGCGCTCGGGGGTTTACCAGCATCCAAAATGTCCAGGGGATGGTCATTGACACACTGACGGCGCTTGCTGAAAAACCGTATGGCGATCGCAAAGAGATAGTCGAAACAATCGAACGAATACTCCACTACGACGGCAAGGCGCTGCCGACAGACGTACAGAACCGGTGGCGCGCTCTGCGAGATTCCGTGATTGGGACGGGCTTTCATGCGCTCATGGAGCGCTATGTCGCCATGGATCTGCTGGAGGACAAAGTTGATGATGACGGGAATCATCTTGATAAGGCGGGGCCCAAGATAGAAGAGCTCGGGGGCAATGTTCTACGCGAGCCATCGCTGCTTGACGCTGAGCTGCCCTGGCTCGTGACCAATGGAGCTAAGAATGGCTTTCGCTTTGGCTATGCGCTCGGCAGTGGTGATAGCGGCTGGTCGCAGCTGCCGAAGATTCTCGAAGCTCTGCGTACCGCCGGTGAGAGCCGGAGCGCTTTCTTTGCCGGCGGCTATTTCCGGGCGCTTCGCGAACGAGACAACGACCTGTGGGAAAGAACGTTAGACGACCTGGCGAACGATGAGCGCCTGCGTGACTGCTTGCCGGAGCTGACCTGGCGCAGCGGGCCGTCCGATCGTTCAATGCTGCGCTTGCTAGACCTGGCGAGGCGGGGCTTTATACCAGTTGGTAGTTTTCACATGTTTGCCTTCGGAGGCGTAGTTCAAGGGCTCGCTGAAGACATCTTCAAAACCATAATCGAGTTTCTTCTCGAGACGGGCGAGCGGGACAGTGTGCTGATCGCTCTGGATCTCTATCACTTCTACTATGCACCAAAGGACTCGAAGCAGCCTTTGCCGAAAGAGCTCACGCTCCGACTGTTGACAGCGCCCCAATTGTTCGTAAAGGGCGAGCGGCATAAACGCTCGGACATGCAGGAGTATGACTGGACCGAGATCGGAAAGGCATTCGTCCGAAGTCACCCAGAAGCCAGCTTGCAGCTTGCAGACGTGATGCTTGAGCACTTCGGTGAGGACGGGACGATGGTAGAGGGCTTCCATTCCCAGAGCTATGCCGTTCTCAACGAAATCGTTGCTCGATTCCCCAGGCAAGTATGGCAGCGGACGACAAAGTATCTGGGCCCGCCGATTGATGCGCGGGCCTACCATCTGAAGTCCTGGCTGCGCGGAGAGGAGTTCCAAGATCAAGGCGAGGCGGGAGTTCTTCCGCTGATACCGCTTGAGGAGCTCTGGCGCTGGGCCGATGAAGACATCGAGAAGCGCGCACGGTACCTCGCGAGCCTCGTTCCCAAGCAACTCTTTAGGACGGAAGGTCGGGTGTGTTTGGCGCGTGAAGTACTGGCTCGGTACGGGCAACACCCCGACGTGCGCAGCAGCCTGATGGCTAACTTCTCAAGCGAGAGCTGGTCGGGCCCGGAGAGCTTACACTACGAAGCCAAAAAGCAGGAACTCCTTAACTTCAAGAAGGATGAGACGGAGCCCAACGTGACGCGATGGATTGACGAATACGTCGCTGCGTTGGACCGCCAGATCGAACATGCCCGGATCGAAGAGGAGAGAGAACACTAGACGGTGTGAGACGGTGTACGTGTTTTAGACGACGAGCTAATTCCGAGCTCCTTCTCGAGGCGCTGACGTAGCTGCGTCTTGGTCTGGGCTGGCGCGATTTGCATGTAGTCAGCAGCCTTAGCCCGGGCCGCGGTATCTGCGGACCTGAGATAGACGAGCGCACTGCGGCTAGAAAACTTCTTGCCGGTTTTGTCTTCGAAGTTCGAAGGCAAGTCAGCAGGCCACCTCGTCCGAGGTGTCCATCGAAGTTGGCGGCCAGACGGTTACGTTCGCGCAGGACAAGGTGCGTGCGATCTATTTCGGGACAGCGCCGGCAGCCGGTTCGGCGCCCTTGGCGCGCGCCTGTTCGCGCAGTTCTTCGACGAGCTGCAGGTTCCTGTC